>CAYNYQ010000039.1:0-19655 GCA_964401305.1 uncultured Acetobacteraceae bacterium
GTGCAGCGGTTTTGTAAACCGAAGGTCGGGGGTTCGAATCCCTCACCCGGCAGGGGCTTTGCGGGCGTTATCCACAAGGCGACCCTTGTTTGCGGACCCCTAGCGGACCCGAGAGAGCAAACCGGACACGCGGGAGCGGGTTACTGGCGAGCCCCCCGACCGGCCAGCCTGTTCACAAGGTCATCAGCCCGTTGGAGGCTGGCCTCGTCGGTTATGCCGGAGCAATCGCCGGGTTGCTTGCCCATCGCCACTTCGGCTGCGAGTTCACCCCCCATGGCGATTTTGCCTAGGCCGAGGAACACAATCGCCTCGCGCGACAGGTAGGCCGTGCCGTTGTGTGTGGCGAAGTTGCGTATCTCTAGCCGCACCCCGTCCATCAGCACTCGCCGCCATTGGGCCGACCGCTGGCCGCAATGTTCGGCCATCGCGCCGTTGAAGACCATGAACCCTATCTCGCGCGTGAACCGATCCGCTGCGATCACCTCCGCCGGCGTCCCTGGCGGCGCCACGTAGGGTAGGCGCTGCGCCTCGGCCGGCAGGGTTATGGTGCTGGCCGCGAGGGCGAGGGCGAGGGCAATGCGGTTCATGCTGATCTTTCCTCGTCGGCACGGTTTACTAGCGAAACGCTAAGCGCTGCCCGCCTTCGCTAGCAAGGCGCGCAGCAACCGCCGGGCCCCTCCCCTGAGCCGCCCCGCCTCCCTCACCTCCGCCGCCCGCTGCCCGTGCTTCCACGGTGCGGCCCGGCACCGCGCCAGCCCTTCTGGCGTGCGGGGTCCATATTGGCGCGTCGTCTCCTGCTTCGGACCCTTGCTCATTTCGCCCGAGCCCCCCGTCGCCGGCCACGCGCGACCGAGCCCGCCACCACCGCCTGCCCGCCATCCCCGACCGTGACGTGCTGCACCACCACCGTCTGCCGCCCGCCCGTCCGCAGCCGGTCCAGCGTCAGCATCCCTCGCTGGTAGGCGTCCATCAGCCGGGCAGCAGTGTTCGCCATACGGGCCGCTTCCTGGCTCCGGTGCGGGTGCCGGTGCCCGCTCGCCTCATAGGCCCGCAGTTCCTCCCCGGCGGCGCCGAGCATCTTCATGGCCAGGACGTGTGCCGCTGCCATCTGGTGCGCCATCTCGCGTTCCAACGAGTTCTCCGCCTGGATGCTCTCCGCAGCGTCCACCGCCAGCACCAGCGCGCCCGCCTCACCTGCCAAGTCGAGCCGTTGCAGGCTTGCGTCCGCGGCCAGCATGTCGCCGCGCTGCCGCACCGTGTCCACGATGGCGGGCTTACCGGCCAGAACCTCCTTCGTCGCCACGAGCAACTCGCCCCCATTGCCGGGCTGCAAGGCGTGCGTGACGTGCGAGAGCGGATCGAGCGCCCGTGCCGCGCTCTCCTCCATGGCCACCGCCGCGGCGTCCTCGAAGCGCGCCCCGATGCGGTCGCCCAGCTCCTCGCGCATCGCTTGTGCGGATGCCCGCTTTCGGCGCGCCCGTGCTTGAGCCTGGATCGCGTCAGCCGTGGTCATGCCCGTGTTGTCGGTCATCCCGCCGCATCCTTCAGCCAGCCGTCAATCTGTGACCAGTCCTCGCCGCAACCCTCCGGCCGCTCGCGTCCGAAGCCGCCAGATGAGCCACCAGCGTTCCCAGCGTTCCCAGCGTCCCGGGCCTCGCCGGCAGGGCCTCGCGCGGAACGCTCGGAACGCTCGGAACGCTGGCCGTGCTTCTGCTGGACCGTGATGAGCCGCCCGGCCCGGCCGCCGGCATCCGGCAACGAGACTTCGGTCCCTGCCCGGCGGAGAGCCGGCGCCACCCGCTTCAGGCGCCCCGAGAGCCGCGTCGCATCCTTCGGCCAGTCCCGTTCCCGCTGTCGGTCCGAAGGCGTGCGCTGGTTGATGGCGGCGAGCAACTCCGAACCGGTGCCGGTCCAGATGCCAGCTTCGGCCGCGATGGCCTGGACCGTTGACGCTATGGCGTCCGCCTCGATCACGCCCGCGACCGCGCCGGCCCGGTTCTCGTCCATCGCAGCGACCATCGCCTCGGCGGTCCACCCGAACGCCGGTGCCGCGGCGCAGGCGATCCGGGCGAAGTCCGCCATCCGCGGCAGCCGCAGCAGGTGCAGCTTCGGCGCGTCGCGCAGCGCGACCACCAGCGCGTCGAGCAGCAGCGCCAGGATGCCGGGTGCCGCGGCATCGAAGTCCCGCCACACCTCGGCCTCGGCGCGGCGCCGGTCGTCCGGGATCGCTGGCAGAGTTATGGCGATGGCGCGGTCCGCCAGGTCGCCGCGCGCCAGCAGCGACGGGATGCCGTTGAGCAAGACCGGGTTCTGCACATGGACGACATGCTCTTCCCCGTTCGTGTAGAGCGCGCGCTCCCCAAGCCCGCCGCCGGTGGCCACGCGGCAGAGCGCATCGGCCATCTGCACGTCGAGTGAGGAGAGGTTGTCGAGCGCGACGACGCGGCCGTTGCGCGCCGCGATGAGGAGGTCCCGCTCCTCGCGCGGCACCGCGCGCACGTCTGCCACGTTCGGGTCCACCAGCCGCCGCAGCATCCGCGCCGCGGTCGTCTTGCCGCTGCCCTGTTCACCGTCGAGCGCGAGGACTGGGAATGGCCCCTCCGGGTGAAGCGCCGCCACCAGCCATGCGACGGCGAGCATGAAGTCGGCGCCGTGCCTTCCGTCATCGCGCCGCCCCAGGTTCAGCAGTCCGCCCAACGCCGCCAGCGCCCCAGCCGCGCGGACCGGCACGGGCAGCGGCCCCAGGCCGGGCGGACGGATCAGCGGCACGTCGCCGCCGTCCACCAGCCGCCACCCCTCCGGCGCGATCCGCACGAGGGACCAATCGGCGCGCCCCAGGTCAAGCCAGATCGCACCGTTCGGTGCCCGGCAGATCCTCGGGCCGGGTTCCCGCTCGGCGCCGCGCAGCGCCATCGCCTCGAAGGCGCCGAGAGCCTCGGCCAGGGCTTGATCCGGCACTGACCCGGGCCGCAGCGCCTCGGCCGCCTTGCCCTTCACCACCACCGGGAAGGCGTCGCCGTAGAGCAGGCGGACGATGTTCTTGAAGGTGGTGGAGCGCACCGCATGCCGCTCGATCCGCTCTTCGCGCAGCACGGTCGCATAGGCCGCGCCGCGTCGATCCCGCCAGAAGGTCACGCCGGCATCGAGCACCGCGGCGATCACCTTCTCCCGCTTGTTCTCGCGCGGCTCGCCCTGCGTCACGCCCTTGGCGAAGGCGCGGGCCTCGGCCTCCGTCATCCCGTCAGCCATGGCGCCCGCACTCCGCCAGGCCGCGGGAAATCCCGTCGCGCGCGGTCGCCTCGGCCTTCGCCCGGTCCTCGCCGCCGCCATCCATGGCGGCTTGCACCAGCGCCGCCGCAGCAGAAGCGGACCCGATGCCACCGCGGGCCACCAGCTCGCCGGCCCGGCACGCGGCCCAGAACAGGGTCGGGTGCCGCTGGCCCGCTGGTGCGGCATGGACGGCGCGGATCAGCCCCGCGAGCCGCCGCAGCCCTTGCCCCTCACCAGTCGGTGCGGGCTTCATCGCGCGCGGTGGGGGAGGGGCGAGTGCGGCGGGCGCGGGTGCCGCCACCAGAGGCTCCCCCGCCAGCACCACGAGCCGATGCCGCATGTGGTCGCGCCCGCCCGGGAACAGCGGCGCCGCCGTGTAGATGGGCTGCGCCGCGCCGAAGACGCTGCGGTCCACAGGCCAGCCGGAGAGCCACTGCTTGCACTCCGCGCCGCTCAGCGGGCGGTCGCACCAGAACCACAGGCGCAGCCGCGCGCCGGGCTTGATCCCGTGCGTCGCCGTCGCCGCTGCGATCATCGCCGCACCGCGGAACGCCACCGGCAGGTGGGACAACACGGCGCGGGCGCAGCCTGCCAGGTCTCGAGGATCGGCGCCGGCCGGCAGCGGAACCCCGTCGAGGTCGAGAGCGATCCAGCGCCGCGGCACGTCGCGGAGCGTGGCGCGGTCGCCCGTCTTCAGGTCATCGCGCAGCAAGCGCCGCACGCCCAGCACGCGGTCAGGATCAGCGACGGCGCCGCGGACGATGCAGCAGTCCGACCGCTGCCCCAGCCGCAGCAGCAGCGCATGCAGCCCGGCGATGTCCGGCAGGTCTACCGGTGCCAGGTCCACCCGCTTCGCGCTGTCATAGGCGAGCACCTCGCCGCCGGGGCGGATGATCTTGCAGAGCCGCCGGCCTCGCGCGCGGACGATGGTCAGGCCGCACGCGGTCATCGCGGCGCCTCGCAGAGCGGGCGCGGCGGGAAGCGGTCGCCGCCGGCCGCGCGGAGGAGGCGCGGGTTGAGCCGCGCCTGATACTCGGCCAGCAGCATCAGGATCAGCGGCAGGCAGCCGCCGCGGCGCACCAGTTCGGCCAGAAACTCGGCCATGGCCCGCGCGCCGCAGCGGTGCAGGTGTTCGGCGCCGCGTTGCAGTCGCAGCGCCACGAGGGGATCGAAGGGTGTCACAGCACGTCCTTTCGGGCGCGCGCGGCAGGCTGGAAGCGGCAGGACCGTTGCGGTATCTGTGCGGCGCCACCACGCACAACCGCCTGTCCGCAGCCCCCGCCAGCGTCGCGCGCTGGTGGGGGTTGTCGCGTCAGAAGAGCCGCAGCAGCGCGGCCAGGGACAGGATGGCGAGCGCCTCGGCCACCGGGAGGAGGGCGCGCACTAGGCGGCCTTCCCCGCCATCTCGGCGGCGCGGTGGTTGAAGGTCCGGGCCGCCGCCCAGGCGTCAACGCCATCCTCGGGATAGCCGACACGGCGCGCGCCGAGCCGGACATAGCCCGGCCCGTCACCGGAGATGCGCCACCGCTGCAAGGTGCGGCGCGAAACGTTCAGTTTCCGTGCCGTCGCCGCCTCGTCCAGATATCGCCTGGTTTCTGCCGTCATGAGGTGCCCCGTTCCGAAGCGCGGCGCCAATCGCCGCCGGGGCTACCGTGCCGATCTACTTCCCGGAAAAGGACGGGGGCTTTGTCGGAAGTCGGAACAGGTGCGGCCACATGGAGAGCAGTAGGCGGGGCAAGTCGTCGTTTAGCCGCTGCGGCGTCCGCTCCTCTGCCGGCCCCTCACCGTAAATGCGGACGATCCTCTGGAATGACGCCGGATCAACGCCGCGGGCGTCAGGCTGGACAGCTTCGCCGCGCCACTCCGCCACCGTCCGAGCGGTCGCAGCCCCCTGGCGTTCCCCGCGCTTCCGGTAGCCCAAGGCGTCGATTTTTTCGGCCACAAGCGCATCAGCGGCGCCCTGGTTCATGCCAGCAGCGCCAAGGAGGTGCGCCCATGCTGCTATCGTGCCATGCACCTCCGCGCGGTCGTGCGTCAGCATTGCCGAGCCGGGCGCCTTCAACATGGGATGGACTGCCCGGCCGGCTTCCAGGTCCGCGAGGGCGCCGGCCAGGTTCTTGATGGGCGCTAGGTAGGCGGCGAACCCAGGTGCGTCGCGGAAATAGAGAACGATGAAAGTCAGCGCGTAGATTGCCGCCTTCCGTCCGCCATCTTCCCATCCAGTCTGCCGCGCGACCCGGCCAGCATGATCCAAGGCATTGATGAGCCCGAGATAGCGAGCCGGTTGGCCCGCGTTGATTTCCGCCATGACCTTCGCGCGCTGATCCTCCGGCAGGTCATCCTTCGGCAGCGGGAACAGGAGGCGCACCATCGCCTCCACGCTGAGATCGGGCGGAGGGTCGGGCGGTCCGGCCATTATGCCGCCTTCCGCCCGCGGCGCCGCTCGGCCAGCACCGCCACGTTGCCCGCCTCGGCCTCGGGCTTCCGCTCCGCGCAGCGCAGCACATGCGCCGCCCAAGCATCCAGCGCCCGCGCCCGCTCATCGAGAAACTCCCCGCGCTGGTAGATCGCGGCGACGCCCTTGATGGTGCCCTGCACATGGTTCAGCAGCCGGTCCGCGACGTGCGGCGGAAACCCGTTGGTCGCCAGCCACGTCACGCCGCTGCGGCGGAAATCGTGCAGCGTCCAGTGCGGCAGCGGGTCCGGTGCCTCCGCGCCGGTCGCCTCCGCCAACTCCTCCCGCTCGACGCGGATGGCCGCGTCTAACGTCCGCTTGACCCAGGAATGCGAGGTCACAGGCTTGTCGCCCAGGATGCCGAACACCAGCCGATCCGCCTTCGGCAGCGCCGGCAGCGGCTTGCCGTCCTCGGCGCCGAGCAGGGTCCGCAGGATCGCGCGCGCCGGCTCGCTCAGATGCACGACATGCGCCTTGCCGTTCTTCGTCCGCGCGGCCGGCTGCGTCCACATTGAGAGGTCGGGCGCGACCTCGCCCCAGGTCATGGCGGTCGCCTCATCCCGACGCGCGAGCGTGAGCATGAGGAAGCGCGTCATCGGCCCGTAGGGCTGCGCCAGGGTGCCGGCCGCGCGCCACACCAGCCCGACCTCCTCCGCAGCCAGCACCCGCTCCCGCGGCACGTCCCGGCCCGGCGCAGGGGCATGCTCCCAAGGGTTGGCGGCAGCCTCGGGAAGCGTCCCGCGCCGCTGCGCCCAGCCCCACATGGCCCGCGCATAGTCCCGGACCCGCCGCGCGGTCGTCTCGCCCGCCTTGGCGGCGCGATCCACGACCGCGGCAGCCTCCTTCCGACCGATGGCGGTCGCCGGCTTGTTCTTGATGGGCGCCAGGTGCAGCCGCAGCCGAGACAGCACGTCCCGCTGCGTCGCCGGCCGCAGCTTGGCGACATGCTTCTCGGCATAGAGTTCGATCAGAACCCCAACCTTGCAGGCGGCATCCTCGCGCTTTGCCCGGGCCTCGCGCTCTGCCGCCAGCGTGGCGACGGTGTTGGCCTTGCGGGCGGCCCAAGGGTCGCGGCCGGCGCGGACCTCGCCCCGCAGCCGCTCGGCCTCCTTCCTGGCCTTGGCGGTCGTCACCTCCCCGAAGGTGCCGAGAGGCACCCGCCGGGACACAGGCCCGACCTTGTAGGCGAACAGGAAGCTGCGGGTGCCGTTCGCCTGGACACGGACCCGGAAGCCGGCCACCGCTGCGTCGGAGACGATCAGATCCTTGCGCCCCTCGGGGCAGACCAGGGCGGCAACGCTGGTGTCGTTCAGCTTCATGCGGACCCCTCCGGCCCGGCCTTCGGTTGCCCGGCCAGCGGACCCTTGCGGACCCCTAGCGGACCCCTGCTTGCGGACCCCTATGGCGACCCGTGGCGGGTCGCCTTCGGTTGTATCCCGCCATAAGCCGCCAAAGGCAAGACGTTAGTGGGGTCCGCGGCGATGCGTGTCGTTTCACGGCAACCAAGAGGATCGGTTTTGTAAACCGAAGGTCGGGGGTTCGAATCCCTCACCCGGCAGGGCGCGGCGCGGTGCTCCATTGCGAACGCGGCGCCGGCCCGCCCGCCCCCCGCCATGGGGGCCCTTGCCACGGCGCCCGGGTGCCGGTAGCGCATGGAGGGCACGCGCCGCGTCGCGCCGGGAACCTTGATCGCCCAGGGGCGATCCGGTCGCGGATGGATTGCACAACGCCGCCCAGGCCTGCCCGGAGACCAGGGGCAGGCGGGGCCATACGGAACCCGAGGAGCGCCGACATGCCAACCAGCACCTCGGACAAGCCGAAGCGGACGAAGCCGGCGGACGGCAAGGGCAATGCGCTGCAGAAGCCACTGACGCCCTCGCCGGAGCTCGCCGCCGTCGTCGGCAAGGATCCGCTGCCGCGCACCGAAGCGGTCAGCAAGGTCTGGGACTACATCAAGGCGAACAACCTGCAGAACCCCGAGAACCGGCGCGAGATCCTGGCCGACGAGGCGCTCGGCAAGGTCTTCGGCAAGCCGAAGGTGACGATGTTCGAGATGAGCAAGCATCTCGCCGCGCACCTGCGCTGAGCCGGGACGGGCGGACGGACCGGCCGCGCCGCCGGAGCTTCCGGGCCGGTCCCGCGTTTGCGGGGGACCATGCCAGGCCCGGAGGGTCCCCCATGTACCTCGCCCGCTTTTCCTACGACGTCAGGCCGCTCGACCGCGAGCGCGCGATGGACTTCATCCGCCACGAGGTGGAGGCGGCGCGGGCGCAGGGGCTCGGTGCCCGCCTCCTCGTGCCGCTCACGCGCGGCGATGGCGGGGCGGCGCTGCAGTTCGAGGTCGAGCTGACCAGGCTCGAGCAGCTTGAGGCGCTCCGCCATCGCGGCGGCGCCCTTGAGGGCGAGGATCCCGGCGACTGGATCCGCGGCTTCAGCGAGATCCTGCTGCGCCCGCCCTCGGTCGAGATCCTGCGCGTCGCCAGGGACGCCGCGCCTGGCGGTTGAGCGCGCGCCCGGCGCCGCTGCCCTTGCCTTCGGTGGCCTGCTGATCCGCCGCGTTCCTGGGTGAGCCCACGGAGGGCACGGGCAGGACGCTATCCCCCCGGCCGCGCATGCGGGCAGGCCGGGCGAGCGAGTCCGAGATGGTCCCTCAGCATCCTGCCGCCATAGGCGCGGCGGAACAGCCCCCGCTCCTGCAGGATCGGCACGACCAGCTCGGCGAAATCGTCGAAGCCCCCGGGGAAGTGCGAGGGCATGACGTTGAAGCCGTCCGCCGCGCCGTTCTCGAACCAGTACTGCAACGTGTCCGCCACCTGCACGGCCGAGCCGCAGAGCACCCAGTGGCCGCGCGCCGCGCCCAGCAGGTTGTAGACGTCGCGCAGGGTCAGCCCCTCGCGTCGCGCCTTGTTGAGCAGCGTGCGGGTGAAGGCGTGGCTGTTCTCGGTGCGCGGCACGGCGTCGAGCGGCGCGTCGAGCGCATGGCCCTCGAGGTCGACGCCCAGCCGCTCGGAGAGCAGCATCAGCGCGTTCTCCGGCGTGATGAAGGCCTGCAGCTGCGCCAGCCGGTCGAGCGCCTCGCGCTCCGTGCGGCCGACCACGGGCATCACGCCCGGCAGCACCGTCACCGCCTCCCGCGTGCGGCCGAAGCGTGGCAGGCGTGACTTCAGGTCCTCGTACTGCGCCCGCGCCTCGGCGAAATCCTGCTGCACGGAGAAGACGACATCGGCCGTGCGCGCGGCGAGCGCGAGCCCGGGCTCCGACCCGCCTGCCTGCAGGATGACCGGCCGCCCCTGCGGCGCGCGGCCGATGTTGAGCGGGCCGCGCACGGAGAAATGCGCGCCCTCGTGGTGCAGCGGGTGCAGCTTCGCCGGGTCGAGGTAGCGGCCCGTCGCGCGGTCGGCCACCAGCGCGTCCTCCTCCCACCCGTCCCAGAGCCCGCACACCACGTCGACGAACTCGGCGGCGACGGCGTAGCGGTCGGCATGGCTCGGGTGGGTGCGGCCGAAATTGGGGCCGGCCAGGGCGCTCGACGTCGTCACCGCGTTCCAGGCGGCGCGCCCGCCGCTGATGTGGTCGAGCGAGGCGAAGGCCCGCGCCACCGTCCAGGGGTCGGAATAGGTGGTCGAGACCGTGGCGCCGAGGCCGATATGCGTCGTGCCGGTGGCGAGCGCGGCCAGCATCGTCAGCGGCTCGAAGCGCATCGTGTAGGAGGGGTGGGCGGCCGGGTCGGCGTAGAGGTTGTCGCCCATGAAGATGAGGTCGAAGCAGGCGCGCTCGGCCGCGGCGGCGATCTGCTGCACCGCGCCGATGTCCTGGAAGCTCGTGCAGGCGCCCGGCATCCGCCAGCCGGCGACATGGCTGCCGGTGGCCAGCAGGAACAGGCCGAGATGCATCTGCCGCGCCCTGTCCCGCATCGCCTGCGCTCCCCTCGCGGCCATCGCCGCCGCGGCGCGGGCGAAGCAAGCCCGGGGCCAGTCGGCACGGGGCTTGCTACGCCCAGGCCCCGGGCGGGCGCGGACCGCCCTGCGCGCACCGAAGCACCCCGGCCAGGCCGGCCCCGCTGCCCAGCAGCGCGGCATCTGCCCAAACGGCACGCCCGGGGTCCGGTCGGCGGCGCGCCGGGCCGCGCCAGGCCCGCCCCGTCGTTGAACCGGAGCCCCGCCCCGATGCCGATCCGCCGCCGCCTCGCCCTGGTCTCGGCCGCCCTGCCCCTGGTCGGGCTCGCCGTGCCCTCCCGCGCCCAGGCCGCCTGGCCGGAGCGGCAGATCCGCTGGGTGGTGCCATTCCCGCCGGCAGGCACGGCCGACATCCTCACGCGGCTGCTGGCCGAGCGCCTCGCGCCGCGCCTCGGCCAGACCATCGTCGTCGACAACCGCGCCGGCGCCGGCGGCACGCTGGCCGCCAACCTGCTGGTGCAGGCGCGCGGCGACCAGCACATGGTGATGGTGAGCAATTTCGCGCCGCACGGCGCCTCGCCGACGCTCTTCCCCAATGCCGGCTACGACGCGCAGCGCGACTTCACGCATATCGCGCTGCTCGGCTCGCTGCCGATGGTGCTCGCGGTCACGCCCGCCTATCCGGCGCAGGATGCGCGCGCGCTGCTGGCCGCGGCCCGCGCGCAGCAATCGTCCATGAGCATCGGCTATGGCGGGACCGGCACCGCCTCGCACCTCATCGGGTTGTCGCTGCTGCGCGCCGCCGACATCGCGCCGACGCTCATCCCCTATCGCGGCTCGGCCCAGCTGCATGTCGATGTCATGGCCGGGACGGTGCCGGTGATGATCGACACGCTGAGCGCCGCCATGGGCCATATCCGCGCCGGGCGGCTGCGCCCGCTGGCCGTCAGCGGCCCGCAGCGCAGCGCCCCGCTGCCGGAGGTGCCGACCTTCGCCGAGCTCGGCTATCCGGATGCCACCGGCATGAACTGGTTCGGCTTCTGCGCCACCGCCGGCATCCCCGCGCCGGTGGCGGCGCGATGGGCGGCCGAGCTCACGGCCGTGCTCGCCATGCCCGAGGTGGCGGAGCGCCTGGCCGGGCTCGGCGTCGAGGGCACGCGCGTCGATCCCGCGATGATGACCGAGATGGTGGGCCGCGAGGTGGTGCGCTGGCGCGAGGTGATCCGCGCCAACAACGTCTCGGTCGGGTAGGGGCGCGGCGCGAAGCGGGCCGGGGCGGCCTGGCGGGCGGCGACGCGTCGCACCCGAGGCCCGCAGCGGCGCCGGGCATGCCCTGGCGCGGCCCGCCGCGGGCTATTTCCTGGCGTTCCTCTTCAGCCAGGCGATTTCCTTGAACACCTCGCGCACCGGCCGGGCCGGGCTGCTCGCGACGGAAGCGCCGGGCTCGATCTCCGACATCACGCCGGACTGCGCGCCGACGCGCGCCCGCGACCCGACCCGGACGTGATCGGCCACGCCCGCCTGCCCGCCCATCATGACGAAGTCGCCGAGCTCGGAACTGCCGGAAAGCCCGGTCTGCGCCGCGATCATGCAGCAGCGGCCGATGACGACGTTGTGCGCGACCTGGACCAGGTTGTCGAGCCGGCTGCCCGCACCGATGACGGTGTTGCGCAGCGTCCCGCGGTCGATGGTCGTGTTGGCGCCCACCTCGACATCGTCGCCGATGACCACGCAGCCGAGCTGCGGCGTGCTGGTGATCGCGCCAGCCGAGGCCGTGAACCCGAAGCCATCCTGCCCGATCCGGGCGCCCGGATAGACCACCACGCGCGCGCCCAGCACGGCGTGGCTGATGGTGACGTTCGCGCCGATGCGGCACTCCTCGCCAAGGATGACGCCCGCGCCGATCACCGTGCCGGGGCCGATGCGGCACCGCGGGCCGATCTCCGCGTGCTCCTCGATCACGACCTGCGGGCCGATCTCGGCCGTGGGGTCGACGACCGCGCCCTCCTCGACGATCGCCGAGGGATGGATGCCGGGCTTCGGCACCGGCCTCGGATGGAAGAGGGTCGCCACGCGCGCCCAGCCCGCGAACGGGTTCTCGCTGACGAGGGCGGCACAGCCGCGTGGTGCGAGCGGCACCATCTCGGGCGCCAGCAGCACGGCGCTGGCCTGCGTCTCGCGCAGCAATGCGGCGTGCCTGACGGTGCCGGCGAACGTGATCTCGCCCGGCAACGCCTCCTCGAGCGAAGCAAGCCCGGTGATCAGGGCATCCGACTGCACCGGTCCACATCCCGCCGCGGCCGCCACCGCCGCGAGCCGGTGCGGGCCGGTATTGCTGAAGAACCGTGGCTCGCCCACCGATCGAGGCATCATTTCATGTCTCCTGGCCGTCCTGGTTTTCGTGTCCAAAGCGCCATACGGCCGAAGTGATGCACTCGCAACGCTTTGCTCGAGAGGGCGCGTCCTGCCTGGGCCGACGCCCTCCTGGGCCGGTCCGCGGCCCTCGCCATGGCGGGCGTGGGCACGCCGCGGGCCAACCTGCCGACGCGGCAACCACGGGGCCGGGAAGCGCGTTCCTGGCGCCCGGCACGGCACGCCGATCCGGATCCGCGGGACACGGACCGGCGAGCGGCGCGGCAGCGCGCCGGCGAGACGAGGCGCGGGAGACGCGCGCCGCACGCCATCGCGACCGATCATCATCGCGCCATGTCCGGCTGCTGCGCTGGACCCGCCAGCGCGAATCATGCGACCTACCGCGCGCCTCGGGCGGGCAGGCATCACACAGTGGGGGCGGATGCTCGACACCTACCGCAAGATCTTCGATCTTCTCGACCGGCGTGAGCGCCGCCAGTTCATCGCTCTCGCCATGCTCAGCATCGTCATGGGGCTGGTCGACGTGGTCGCGGTCATGTCGATCCTGCCTTTCCTCGCCCTCGTCGCCGATCCGCAGGTCGTGCAGCGCAGCCCCGAGCTCGGCTTCCTCCACGCGGCCCTGGGGTTCGAGAGCAGCGAAGCGTTCCTCGCCTTCATCGGCAGCATCGTCTTCGCGGTCGTGGTGTTCAGCATCGCGTTCCGCGCGGCCACCTTCTACGCGCTGACGCGCTTCACGCGCATGCGGGGGCTCGTCCTCGCCACGCGGCTCTTCGCGCGGCACCTTTCGCAGCCCTATCCCTGGTTCCTCACCCGCCACACCGCCCAGCTCGGCCGGCAGGTGCTCGGGGAGGTGATCGAGGTGGTGAACGGGCCGCTGGCCGCCGCCATGCGCCTCATGGCGAACCTCGTCGTCGTCATCTCCCTCGTCGCGCTGCTGGTCGTCCTGCAGCCGATCGCGGCCTTGCTGGCGGCGGTGATGGTGGGAGGGTCCTACGGGCTGGTCTTCGTGCTGATCCGCCGCCGCCTGGGTACCCTCGGCACGGCGCGGCTCGACGCGAACCGGCAGCGCTTCCACGTCATGCAGGAAGCCCTGCGCGGCATCAAGGAGGTCAAGCTCCTCAACCTCGAGGACAGCTACCTCCGGCGTTTCCGCGCGCCTGCGGCGCGCCTTGCGCACAGCCAGGCCGCCATGGCGCTGATCGGCGAGCTGCCGCGGAACCTGCTGGAGGCGGTGGCCTTCGGCGCCATGCTCCTCTTCGTCATCGGCCTGCTGGTGGCGGGGGGCGGCTCGCTCGATGCGGTGCTTCCGATCCTCGGGGCCTATGCCGTGGCGGGGGTGCGCCTGTTCCCCACCATCCAGCAGGTCTATGCGGGCTTCGCGAGCATCCGCTTCGGCCACGCGACGCTCAGCGCCCTGCATGCGGAGCTGATGCAGCCATCGCCCGCGGCGGCGAACGGCACGGTGCCTGCCGCCGGCCAGCCCGAGATCCTCCCCATGCGCCGCCGGCTCGAGCTCGATCGCGTGCGTTTCGCCTATCCTGGCGCCGCGCGCCGTGCGCTCGACGGGCTGAGCCTCACCGTCGAGGCCCGCACGGTCGTGGGGATCGTCGGCGCGACGGGCGCCGGCAAGACCACGGCGGTGGACATCATCCTGGGCCTGCTCCACCCGACCGAGGGGGCGCTGCGGGTCGACGGCGTCATCGTGGATGCGCGCAATGCCCGCGCCTGGCAGCGCTCGGTTGGCTACGTGCCGCAGGACATCTTCCTCGCCGACGATACCGTTGCCGCCAACATCGCCTTCGGCGTGGAGCCGGACGCGATCGACATGCGGGCGGTGGAGCGCGCCGCGCGCATCGCGCAGCTGCACGACTTCCTGGTTGGCTTGCCGCAGGGCTACGAGGAGCGGGTGGGCGAGGACGGCGCCCGCCTCTCGGGCGGGCAGCGACAGCGCATCGGCATCGCGCGCGCGCTGTACCGCGACCCCGATCTGATCGTCTTCGACGAGGCGACCAGTGCCCTCGACACGGTGACCGAGCGGGCGGTGATGGATGCGGTGCGGGCGCTGAGGCGCGACAAGGCGGTGATCCTCGTCGCGCATCGGCTCAGCACCTTGCGCCATTGCGACAGGATTCTCCTGCTCGAGGAAGGTCGCCTCGCCGCATCGGGGACCTACGACGACCTGCTCGACAAGAGCGCGCGGTTCCGCGCCCTGCACGAGGCTGCGCTCTGACGCCGGCAGCGTCCAGGCCGGGCGGGGGCGCGGCCGATCCGGATCCCCTCCCGCTGCCGCAAGCAGATGTCATCGCCACCGAGGTTCAAGATCGAATGCTGGGCGGTATCACCGTCATCGGCCCGCCGTGTGGGGGCGACAGCGCCGCGTTCCGCCGCACGTCCCGTTGCGTGAGGGGCGGGCACGGCGTCGGGCGGGCGGGACCAGGACAGGGGTGAGGATGTCAGCGCTCGACGTCACGGCAATCGTGCCGACCTACAATCGTGCCGGGTATCTCGACGAGTGCCTCGACGGGCTGCTGCGCCAGACGCGGCGGCCGCGCCAGATCATCGTCATCGACGACGGGTCCGACGACGCCACCGCCGCGGTGGCGGCGCGCAAGGCCGCTGCGGGCGTCGCCTACCTGCGCCAGCCGAATGCGGGCAAGGCCGCGGCGCTCAACCGCGCGCTGCGGCATGCCGTGGGCGACAGCATCTGGATCTTCGACGATGACGACGTCGCCGCGCCGGGCGCGCTTGCCCGGCTGTGGGAGGCGCTCGCCGGCGCGCCGGAGGCCGGCTTCGCCTTCGGCCGCCACGACGTCTTCACCATCGGCGCGGATGGCCGCCGGCGCATCACCATGCCCGAGCCGGCCGAGATCGTCGCGGACGACCTGTACTGGTCCTGCCTCCAGCGCTGCTTCGCCTTCCAGCCGGCCATGCTGGTGCGCCGGCGGTGCTACGACGCGCTGGGCCCGTTCGACGAGACCCTGCCCCGGGCGCAGGACTACGACATGCTGCTCCGCCTGACCCGCCGGTTCCGCGGCGTGCATGTCCCCGCCGTGCTGTTCCACCAGCGCTTCCACCACGGCACGCGCGGACCGGCGGCGTTGCGGATCCCGGGCACGGAGGTCTGGAACCGCCAGGTCGAGTTCGACGCCATGGTGATCGGCAAGGCCCATCGCGCCGCCGCGCTCGAGGACTACCTCCCCGCCTCGGCTCGCACCGATCCGCTGCCGCGGCCGCAGCGCCTCCGAGCCCTGTTCCGGCGGTCCGCGCTGGCCGCGCGCTGGCGGATGTGGGAGGCAGCCGCGCGCGACCTGTCGGAGGCCGAGAGCGTCGCGCGGGCCTGCGACCTCTCCTCCCTGCCCGCCGAGGCAGCCGCACTCTATGGCCGGATCCTCGAACGCCGCGACACGGCGGCGGAGCTGCGCGACGGGAACCCCCTGCTGCGGCAAGCCGCCGCGATCGCGGACAGGCGCCTGCGGGCGGAGGTGCTGGCCGCGCTGTTCTGGCCCGTCGTCAGGGAGGGGCTGCGCAGCCTCGCCGCGCGCGACCTCGGCTGGGCGCGGCAGCAGGCGGCGCTCTACCTGGCGCTGACCCGCGGCCAGGCCCTGCCGATCCACCTCTGGCGGCTGGCGCGGCGCTCGCTTCGCCTGCCCGCGCGCACGCTGCGGCCCTGCTGAGGGGCACCACGGCATGGACCCGGCGCACTCAGCCCTCCAGCCGCCTTGCCCGCCCCTCGCGCAGCACGTGGTGGCGCCGGAGGAAGTCGCGCACGCGTGGATCGAGCAGCAGCGGGCGGTGGGCCTGGATGAGGTTCGGATTGGCGAGGCGGCTGTTCCCCTCGACGACCCGCGGGCCCTGCGGCGTGATGCAGATGTCCCAGCCGACATGGCGCAGCCCCGGAAAGAGCCCCGCCAGGCGGAGCGCGAGCGCCTGCGCCTCGGCCCACATCGGGACCAGCACGCCCTCGATCGGCGCGCCAGTGTCCGGATGCGTGGCGTGCACATGCGCGGCATGGATGCCCGGGTTGGACCGACCCGCCGAAAGCGCGCCGGTCGCGGGATCCACCAGGGCGGAGACACCGCCCCGCTTGAAGTTGTCGACCGGCACACTGGCCGCAGCGCCGAAGCGATGCGCCGCGGCGGCGACGAAGGGAAGGCCGTCGGCCCCGGTCATCGTCACGATCCGGATGGTGTTGAGCGAGCCGGGGAAGATGCGGGCCGCGTAGTCGTGCTGCTGCAGGAAACCCTCGAGGAGGAACAGGCCGCCCCCCGCGCCCTGCAGCGCCGCCGCCTCGCTCTCGACGACGCGGACGCCGGCGCCGCCCCATCCCGTGGCCGGCTTGCGGACGAGCCGCCCGAGCGTGACCAGCGCCTCGCCCGCCGTGGCGAAGGCGCCGAGCGGGCGGAAGGCGCCATCGGCCAGCAGCCCGACCAGCGGCGCCGCCGCGCCCGCCAGGCCGCCGCGCGCCAGCAGCAGGTGGAACAGCAGCTTGTTCTCGAGCAGGGGGATGCAGGCCTCGTCGTTGACGCGGCCGAGCCGGCGCTCGATTTCCCAGTCGCTCAGGAACCAGCGCGCGTCGTGCCGCTCGAACGGGTAGAGCACGGCGCGCTGCGAGAAGAACCCGCGCATCCAGAGCCGCGGCGCGAAGCAGCGTCGGGCGAACGCACGCTCCATGCCGTAGAGCCGGCGCAGGAACGCGACGTCGTCCCGGATCCGGCGCAGCGGCAAGCCGGCCTCCCCCTCCTGGCCCGGATGCCCTCGCGCGACGCGCGCGCCGGCACGGGCGACGCGGCATAGGACGGGCGCCATGCGGCTGCGAATCATGGGATTGCGAGCACAGGCCGGGCGGCTGCGGCGGCGTGCGCGGTTCGTCCGTCGGCAACTGCGGCCGTTCCTGGCCGAGACCGCCGAGCGCGAGCCCGGCATGCCCATGGCCAGGCGCCTGCGGCACGTCCTCGACGGCTATCACCCGCTGGAAGCCTCCTGGTACGAACAGGCGCATGGCACGGCCCGGGGCTTCATCTCGAATTTCGAGCGCGAGACGAGCCTGACCCAGCTGAACGGCGAGCACGGCTACCTGCTCGGCAACAAGCTGGTCTTCGCGCATGTCATGGCCATGCTCGGCATCCCCCATCCGGCGGTGTTCGGCTTCAGCCACGGGCCGGCCTGGCACTGGCTCGGCGACGGCGCGCGCCGATGTGCCGATGCGCTGGCCGCCGGCGAGCCGGTGGTCGTCAAGCCGACCAACGGACGCAAGGGCGCCTCCATCGAATTCCTGTCGAGATCCCCTGCGCTTCGTCCCGCGTGGACCGAGGACGTCATCGCCACCGCCTTCGTGCGGCAGGATGCCTATGCCGCGCGCATCTTTCCCGGGGCGCTGAACACCGTGCGGGTCCTGACGGTGATCCCCGGCGGCAGTCCGCCGGCGGTCGTGGCCGCGGTCCATCGCTTCGGCTCCTCGGCCACGCGGGGCGTCGACAATTTCAGCGCCGGCGGCATGGTCGCCCGCGTGGACCTGGCCAGCGGCGTGCTCGGGAGGGCGGTCTCGATCGGCGACGGCAATCGGCTGCTGTGGTCCGCCGGGCACCCCGAGACCGGTGAGCCCATCGCGGAGGTCGCGGTGCCCCGCTGGCCCGAGGTGACGCGGCTGGCGCTGCGGCTGTGCGAGACGCTGCCCTTCCTGCGCTACGTCGGCTGGGACATCGCCGTCACCGCCGCCGGGCCCGTCGTCATCGAGGGCAACGCACATCCCAGCCTGCGCTTCTTCCAGCTCTACGGTTCCCTGCTGGAGGAGGCGCCGGCGCGGCGCTTCTTCGCCGAGCATCTGCGCCGCGCCGGGCCGCCGCCGTGAAGCCGGGGCCAATGCGCCGGTGCCTCCGGCCTGTCGTGCAGCGTCACGACCCGCAGGCTGCGACCCTGGGCGGCGACCAGGTCCGCGGAGCCTGCCGTGCCTGCCCACGCACCTGAACGAAGGCGACGATGGCCACGCAGCGATTCCAACTGCGGCGCATCCTTCCCGGCCTTGCCGCCGAGCTCCGCCGCTACGCCGCGGAGTGCCGGGCCTATCGCAGGGTGCACGGCCGGTGGCCTGATCTGCGCCGCCCCACCCGCTTCAGCGAGCGGATCATCCACCGCAAGCTCTACGACCGGAACTATCTCTATGCGAAGTGCTCCGACAAGCTCGCGGTCAGGGACTACGTCGCGCATCGGGTCGGGCGCGAGGTCCTCGTGCCGCTCCTGTTCCACACAACGCGGCCCGAGGCGTTGCTGGCCATGGACCGTTGGGCGGACCGGGTGATCAAGCCCAACCACGCCTCCATGATGGTCGAGATCCTGCCTGCCGAGGAGCCGTCGCAGGAGGCCAGGCTGCGGATCGTGGAGACCTGCCGGCGCTGGCTGGCCACCGACTATGCCGCCGTCTACAACGAACTCCAATACGCACGGATCGAGCGGCGGATCCTCGTCGAGGCCTTCGTCGGCGAGCGCGGCGAGGCTCCGCTGGAGTGCAAGGTGCACTGCTTTCCCCAGCGCGACGGCTCGCTGCGCACGATGGTGCAGCTGATCGCCGACCGGTTCGGCGACAAGGCGATGGCCTTCTACCTGGGGGGGCTGGAGGCGAGCCACCTGGTCCGCAGCATCGGCGAGCGGCCTCCGCGACTGACGCAAGCGCCGCACCGGGCCATGGTCGCGGAAGCGCTGCACAGGTCGGCAGCGCTCAGCGAGGACTTCGACTACGTGCGCGTGGACTGGATGCTGGCGGCGGGCCGGCTGTACTTCAGCGAGCTGACCTTCACGCCGGGCGCGGGGCTGTCCACAAGCCTCGGGCCCGAGCTGGACCAGGCGCTTGGCGACCTCTGGACCCGCTAAGGCAGCCTTCGCGCCTTCGGGCACGCCTACGTCGGGCGTCATGCTCGGCGCCGGCGTCCCGATCCTGATGGCCTGCGGACCTCGTCCCCGGGCCGCTCGCCATTCCCTCCAGCGGCCTGCCGATCCTATCCGATCGTGGTGCATCGCGAACCTCGCGGGTGGGACACTAGCCCTTCGCCCGTCGCGCGAGCGCAAGCAGCCGCGGCTCGGCGGCACGCTGCGCGGCGCGCTGGATCGCGCGGTAATCCGCCACCAGGTTCCGGCCCGCGTCGGTCAGCGTCGCGCCGCCGCCACGATAGCCGCCCGTGCTTGCCTGCACGACCGCAACGCCGAGCAGCCTGTTCGTCGCGTCCACCAGGTCCCAGGCGCGCTTGTAGCTCATCCCGAGCGCACGTCCGGCGGCGGAGATCGACCCCTCGCGGTCGATCGCCTCCAGCAGGTCGATCTTTCCCGGCCCGATCCGCCCCTGCGGCAGGTCGATGCGGAGGCTGAGCCGACCGGTCTCGGTCCGTCCAGGGGGCACCCGGTTGATCATCGCGCTAGCCTGGCCGCGTCGCGGCGCATGGCAGGCTCGAGGCTCCTGGCGGCGCCGGCATGCCACGCCTGTCATGGCGACGAGCGCTTCGGTCGCCGCCCTCGACGCGGCCATGCGGGCCGGCGGCCCCCGGCGCCGGCAAGGGGGCGATCGACGGGGGTTGCGCCCGTGCCGGCAGGCCAGGCGGCGGCAGGGACGGCGCGCCGTGGCGCCGGAGGGTGCGCGCGGTCATGCCGATGTCCTCTCGCGTGGGATCGTGGCC
>CAYNYQ010000039.1:19755-22401 GCA_964401305.1 uncultured Acetobacteraceae bacterium
GGCGCCGGAGGGTGCGCGCGGTCATGCCGATGTCCTCTCGCGTGGGATCGTGGCCGAGGCCGGGGCGGCGGCGGTGAAGACGCGCTGGTCGAAGGTCACGGCCTTGACGAGCGCCCAGAGCCGCATGCCCGCGCGCAGCTGCAGCCGCGCCACGCTGTCGCGCGTGACGCGCGCGAGCAGCGCCGTCGGCCCGGCGGCGAGGCGGAGGAACACCTCGCCCGGCCCGGCGCCTTCGCCGATGGCGACCAGCGTCACCGGCAGGATGTTCCGCGTGGAGATCCCGCGCGGCTCCTCGATGGCCACGGCCACGTCGCGCGCGCGCAGGCGCACGCGGAGCCGCGTGCCCGGCGGGCCCGGGCGCGCGGTGGTGACGAGAGTGCCGCCGGCGAAATCCAGCGTCGCCAGCCCGTCCGCCGCGCCGCGGACCGTGCAGCCGATCAGCACCCCGGCATCGCGCCGCCCTGCCAGCGGCAGGTCGGTGCGCGCGGTCAGCGCCTCGACCGTGTCCTCGGCGAGCACGCGCCCGGCCTCCAGCAGCACCAGCCGGTCGGCCAGCGCATCCACCTCGTCCAGCGCATGGGTCACGTAGAGGATCGGGATGCGCGCCGCGTCGCGCAGCCGCGCCAGGAAGGGCAGCACCTCGGCGCGCCGCGCGGCATCCAGCGCGGCGAGCGGCTCGTCCATCAGCAGCAGGCGCGGGCGCGCCAGCAGCGCGCGGCCCAGGGCGACACGCTGCCGCTCTCCGCCCGAAAGCCGCCCCGGGCGCCGCGCCAGCAGGGCCTCGAGGCCGAGCAGCGCCACCACCTCCTCGAAGCCCGGCCCGCTGGCCCCGTGCGGCGCGCGCCTGAGGCCGTAGCGCAGGTTCGTCGCGACGCTGAGATGCGGGAACAGCCGCGCATCCTGGAACACCAGCCCGCAACGGCGGCGCTCGGGCGGCAGGACGATGCGTCGCGCGGTATCCAGCAGCACCGCCCCGTCGAGCGCCACGCGCCCCTCCCGCGGCCGCAGCAGCCCGGCGACCGCGGCGAGGATGGTCGACTTGCCGCAGCCCGAAGGGCCGAACAGCGCGGTCACGCCATCGCCCGGTGCGGCGAAGCCGGCTTCGATGGCAAAGCCGTCGCGCGCGTAGCGGTGGCGGATCGCGACCTCCAGCATCAGCCGCGACCCAGCAGCAGGTGCATGCGCCGGGCGATCAGCTCGGCCAGCAGCAGGCCGGTGACGGCAAGGCTGAAGGACACCAGGGCGAGCCGCGCGGCGGTCGCCTCGCCGCCCGGCGTCTGGGTCGCGCTGTAGATCGCCAGCGGCAGCGTCTGCGTCTCGCCCGGGATGTTGGAGGCGAAGGTGATCACCGCGCCGAATTCGCCGAGGCCCGCCGCGAAGGCGGTGACGGCGCCGGCGAGGATGCCGGGCGACATCAGCGGCAGCGTGATGGTCAGGAAGCGATCGACCGGTCCCGCGCCCAGCGTGCGCGCCGCCGCCTCCAGCCCCTGGTCGACATGCTCGAGGCCGAGCCGCACCGACCGGACGATCAGCGGGAAGGACATCACCGCGGTGGCCAGCGCCGCGCCATCGGTGGTGAAGACCAGGCGCACCCCGAACCAGTCGTGCAGCGGCGCGCCGATCGGGCCGCGGATGCCGAACAGCATCAGCAGCCCCCAGCCCACCACGACCGGCGGGACCACCAGCGGCAGGTGCACCAGCGCATCCAGCAGCGCGCGTCCCGGAAAGCGTGCGCGCGTGAGCACCCAGGCGACGGCGATCGCCGGAAGCAGCGAGCCGGCCACCGACCGTGTTGCGACCTCCAGGCTGAGGCGGACGGCCTGCCATTCCTCGGGACTGAGCCAGGCGGTCACCGTGCGCTGTTCCTGCCGCGCGTCACCGCGCCCTGTTCCTGCCTCACCGCATGCAATCTCCGCCGCGCCTCATCGCGTGCTGTCTCCGCCGCGCCTCATCGCGCGAGGGCGAACCCGAAGCGCTGCCAGGTCGGTGCGGACCCGGCGCCGGCCAGGAATGCCAGCAGCGCGCGTGCCTCGGCGTTGCCCTCGGCACGGCGCGTCAGGGCGAAGGGATAGGTAATCGGCTGATGGCTCTCGGCCGGGAAGGTGCCCACGACCTGCACGCGCCGGCTGGCGATGGCATCGGTCGAATAGACGATGCCGAAGGGCGCCTCGCCGCGCTCGACCAGCAGCAGGGCGGCCCTGACATTGTCGGCCCGCGCCAGGCGCGGCGCGATCGCGTCCCATTGGCCCATCCAGGTCAGCGCCGCCCGGGCATAGCGCCCGACCGGCACATGCGCGGGATCGCCGGTGGCGATGCGCCCCGTCGGGCCAAGCAGGGCAGCGAGGTCCATGCCGCGCGCGAGCGCGACGGGCCGCGCCGCATCGGCCGGCGCGATCAGCACGAGCGCGTTGCCCAGCGCGCTGCTGCGCGTGGCGCTCACCAGCAGGTTGCGGTCCTGCAGGTACTCGGCCCAGGCCTCGTCGGCCGACATGAACAGGTCGGCCGGCGCGCCCTGCTCGATCTGGCGTGCGAGCGCGGAGGATGCGGCGAAGGAGAGGCGGGGCGCCGGATTGCCCCGCGCCGCCCATTGGGCGCCGAGGTCGCGCAGGGCGTCGGTCAGGCTGGCGGCGGCGAAGACGGTGACGG
>CAYNYQ010000040.1:0-22355 GCA_964401305.1 uncultured Acetobacteraceae bacterium
GCGCCTCGAGCTCGATCTGCCTGTCGAAGCCGATGATGCCGATTTGCGCGAAGGCGACACCCGCCCCGAGCCGAACCGTCTGGCGGCGGTTCAGCGAGCTGTCCTGCATCACCGCGCCGGCCTGCCAGCTCTTCGAGGCGGTGTCCCACTGCATGGTGGTGCCGGAGGCCAACACGTCCTGCGGCTGGTTCTCCCGCACGGTGCCCGCGCCGTCGAAGCACCGCACGCACATCCGCCCGCCATCGGCGCCGCCGACCAACCGCTCGCCGGGCAACCTCGCGAATGCGCTCAACGCGACCTATTGCGAACAGTGCGCCTCAGCGGCGCTGCTCATCACCGAGGGCACCGCGCCCGACGCAATGGGGTGCGGCTACATCGACATCCCCGGCCTCTACGACGGCGCCCAGCTCCTCGCCTGGCGCCAGGTGAGAGAGGCGGCGCATGCGCGCGGCGGGCTGATCGCCGTGCAGCTGATGCATGTCGGCCGCATCTCTCATCCCGACTTCCTCCTCGGCGGTCGCGGCCGCCGGGTCGATCCACGCCTGAACCGGCCCGAAGCCGCACCCTGTCCCCCGGGTGCTCGACGCCGCCGATATCCCGGACGTGATCGCCGCTTATGCGCACGCCGCCCGGCTGGCGCGCGAGGCCGGCTTCGACGCGGTCGAGATCCACCGCGCCAATGGCGACCTCCCGAACCAGTTCCTCGCGCCCAGCGCCAATCTCCGGCGCGACGCCTGGGGCGGCAGCGTCGCGAAGCGCGCGCGCTTCCTTCTGGAGGCGGCCGATGCCGGCATCACCGAGATCGGCGCCGGGCGCGTCGGCGTGCGTCTCAGCCCCGGCGGCGCCTTCAACGACATCACCGACCCGGAGGCCGAGGCCACCTATGCCCATACGATCGCCGCGCTCGACCGTCGCGACCTCGCCTGGCTGCATGTTGTGGATACGCGGCCGGGCTTTCGCGTGCCGGCGCTGGTAGCGCCGCAGTATCGCGGCGCGGTGATGCTGAACGGCGGCTATGACCGCGCGCGCGCGCAGGCCGACATCGCCGCCGGCCGGGCTGCGCTGGTCTCCTTCGGCACGCCCTTCATCTCCAACCGGGACCTGCCTGCGTGGCAGCGCAGCGGCGGGCAGCTCGCCACCGCTGACCGCGCGAGTTGCGGCTGCCGGGGGCTCTGACCTCGCCCCCGCCTCGACCGCAGGCCCGGAATGGCTAGACTCGCCCTGTATCACAGGATGGGCAGGATGCTGACGCTCTGGGGCCGGACGAACTCGCCGAACGTGCAGAAGGTGCTCTGGCTGCTCGAGGAACTCGCGCTGCCCTATCGCCGGATCGAGGCCGGGCTGCAGTTCGGACGCGTCAACGACGCAGACTTCCGGGCGCTCAACCCGAACGGCAAGATCCCGGTGCTGGAGGATGGTCCCTTCGTCCTGTGGGAGACCAACTCCATCCTGCGCTACCTCGTCATGCAGCATGGCGGGGCGGTGGGCGCCGGGCTCTATCCGTCCGCGCCGGCTGCCCGGGCCAGCGTGGACCGCTGGCTCGACTGGCAGCTCTCCACGCTGAGCCCGGCGGAGCGCGTGATGTTCTGGGGGCTGGTGCGCACGCCGCCGGCCGAGCGCGACTGGTCGGCGATCCACGCCTCGGTCGCCGCCTCGGCCGCCTGCTGGCGCATCATCGAGGCGCGGCTCGAGGCCGCGGGGCCATTTGTGGAAGGGCCGCGGATGACGCTCGCCGACATCGTGCTCGGCACGCTGGTGCATCGCTGGTTCGCGGTGGAGGTGGAGGGGCGGCCCGATTTCCCGGCGCTGCGCCGCTGGTACGAGGCGCTGCACGCGAGCCCGGGCTTCCGCCGCTGGGTCGGCATCCCGCTCACCTGAGCGCGGCCGATGTGGCGCGACGCCGCGGCGCCAAGCTAGGCTGACGGCGGGTCAGGACAGGACGAGATGCTCGCGCCGCTGCGCAACCCGGTTTATCGCCAGCTCTTTGCGGCGCAGGTGCTTTCCCTGCTCGGCACCGGGCTGGCCACCGTCGCGCTCGGGCTGCTGGCCTTCGAGTTGGCCGGCGCGGATGCCGGCGTGGTGCTCGGCACGGCGCTCGCCATCAAGATGATCTGCTATGTCGGCGTGGCGCCGGTGGCGACCGCCTTCGCGCATCTGATCCCCCGCCGGCGCCTGCTCGTGCTGCTCGACCTGCTGCGCGCCGCCGTCGTGCTGCTGCTGCCCTTCGTCACCGAGATCTGGCAGGTCTATCTGCTGATCGCCCTGCTGCAGACCGGCTCCGCCGCCTTCACGCCGAGCTTCCAGGCCACCATCCCCGACGTGCTGCCCGACGAGGCCGAGTATACGCGCGCCCTCTCGCTCGCGCGGCTGGCCTACGACCTCGAAAGCCTCGCGAGCCCGATGCTCGCCGCCGCACTGCTTGGCGTGATGGGCTTCTCCTGGCTCTTCGCCGGCACCGCGCTCGGTTTCGTCGCCTCCGCCGCGCTGGTCGCCTCCGTGGTGCTTCCCTCGCCGAAGCCAGGCGCGGCCGAGGGCGCCTGGGCGCGCACCACGCGCGGCGTGCGGATCTACCTGGCGACGCCGCGGCTGCGGGGGTTGCTGGCGCTGAACCTCGCGGTCGCCGCCGCGGGCGCGATGGTGATCGTGAACACGGTGGTGATCGTGCGCGCCGGGCTCGGGCTCGACGATCGGGCGCTCGCGCTGACGCTCGCCGCCTATGGCGCGGGCTCGATGCTCGCGGCGCTCGGCCTGCCGCGTCTGCTGGAACGCGTGCCGGATCGCGCCGCGATGCTGGCCGGGGCGGGCCTTCTCGCGCTCGGCATGGCGGTGGGGCTGCTGGTGCGGGACTGGGGGCAGGTGCTGGCGCTCTGGATCGTGCTCGGCCTCGGCAACGGGCTGGTGCTGACGCCGGCGGGGCGGCTGCTGCGCCGTTCCGCGGAGGCGGGCGACCGCCCGGCGCTCTTCGCCGCGCAATTCGCGCTGAGCCATGCCTGCTGGCTGCTGACCTATCCGCTGGCGGGCTGGCTCAGCGCCGCGGGCGGGATCACGGCGACCTTCGCGGTCATGGCCGCGCTCGCCGGGCTCGGCGTCGCGGCCGCGCTCGCGCTCTGGCCGCGCCACGATCCCGCGGAGCTCGACCACGAGCATCACGGGCTGCCCGCCGGCCATCCGCATCTGGCGGACGGCGCGGTGGCGCTCGGCGGGGGACGGTGGCGGCACCGGCACGCCTACGTCATCGACCGGGAGCATCCGCGTTGGCCGAACCCGGCGCGCTGATCCGCAGCGTCGCGGTGCGCGTGCGCGGCGTGGTGCAGGGCGTCGGCTTCCGGCCGGCCGTCTGGCAGGCGGCAATCGAGCTCGGCCTGGACGGCGACGTGCGCAACGACGGCGAGGGCGTGCTGATCCGCGCGGCCGGCGCCCCCGCGGCGGTCGAAACGCTGCTCGCCAGGCTGCGCGACGCGCCGCCGCTGCTCGCCGAGATCGCCGGGATCGAGGTTGCCGACACGGACGCGCTGCCGCCGCGCGGCTTCGCCATCCTGGAAAGCGGCGCCGGCGCGCCGCGCACCGCCGTCGCGCCCGATGCCGCCATCTGCGCCCACTGCGCCGCGGAGATCGCCGACCCGGCCGCACGGCGCTTCCGCTACCCCTTCGCGACCTGCACGCGCTGCGGGCCGCGCTTCACCATCCTGGAGTCGGTGCCCTTCGACCGCGCCCGCACGACGATGGCGCGCTTCCCACTCTGCGCGGCCTGCGCGACGGAGTACGCCGCGCCATCCGACCGCCGCTTCCATGCCGAGGCGATCGCCTGCCCGGATTGCGGGCCGCGCCTGGCCCTCGGTGATGCGCGGGGGGAGGCCGCGCTCTGGGCCGCGATCGCGCTGCTGCGGCAGGGCGGCATCCTCGCGGTGAAGGGGCTCGGCGGCTACCAGCTGGCCTGCGATGCGACGGAGGCGGAGGCCGTCGCGCGACTGCGCGCACGCAAGCGCCGCGAGACGAAACCCTTCGCGCTGATGGCGCGCGACCTCGACGCCGTGCGGCGGCTCTGCATCGTGTCGGAGGCGGAGGCGGCGCTGCTCGCCTCGCCGCAGGCGCCGGTCGTGCTGCTGCGCCGCCGGGCGGAGGCCGCGCTGCCGGAGGCGGTCGCGCCCGGCCTCGACACGCTCGGCGTCATGCTGCCGACCACGCCGCTGCACCGCCTGCTGCTGGAGGGCTTCGCCACGCCGCTGGTGATGACCAGCGGCAACTTGTCGGACGCGCCGCCGGAGACGGACGACGCGCAAGCCGCATCGCGGCTCGGGGCCATTGCCGATGGCTTCCTCTCGCACGACCGGCCGATCGCCACGCGCGTCGATGATTCGGTGGCGCGCGTGCTGGACGGCAGGCCGCGGCTGCTGCGACGCGCGCGCGGCTACGCTCCGGCGCCGATCCTGCTGCGCGGCTTCGATGCGCCGGCCGTGCTGGCGCTGGGCGGCCAGCAGAAGGCGGCCTTTTGTCTGCTGCGCGGGGCGGAGGCGATCCTGTCGCATCACATCGGCGAGCTGGACGAGGCGACGGCCGCAGAGGATTTTTCCCGCGCGATTGACCACTACGCGGTCCTGTTCCGGCACGAGACGGCACATGTGGCGGTGGACCTGCATCCGGGCTACCGATCGGCGGTGCTCGGCCGCGCGCTGGCCGCGGAACGAGGTGCCACGCTGCACGAGGTCCAGCACCATCACGCGCACATCGCCGCCTGCTTGGCGGAGAATGGCGTGCCGCCCGGTTCGCCGCCGGTGCTCGGCGTCGCGCTCGACGGGCTCGGCTACGGCGCGGATGGGTCGCTCTGGGGCAACGAACTGCTGCTCTGCGACTACCGCGAAGCCCGGCGCGTCGGCACGCTGCGTGCGGCCGCGCTGCCCGGCGGTGACGCTGCGGCGCGCGAGCCCTGGCGGAACCTGTTCGCGCAGCTCGATCTCGCCTTCGGCTGGCCGGCGGTGCTGGCGCGGCATGGCGGGCTGCCGCTCGTGGCGCGGCTCGCCGCCAAGCCGGTTGCCAGCCTCGCCGCGATAATGCGCGCCGGCGTCAATGCGCCGCCGGCCTCCTCCTGCGGGCGGCTCTTCGATGCGGTGGCGGCCGCGCTCGGCCTTGGCTTCGACCGCGTCGGGCATGAGGGCGAGGCCGCGGCGCGGCTGGAGGCACTGGCGCGCGATGCCACGGAGGATGCCGGCTATCCGTTCGGCGTGCGGCGGGAGCGTGTGCCCGCGCTCGATCCTGCGCCGATGTGGGCGGAGATGCTGGAGGACCTGGCGCGCGGCGCCGCGCCGTCCGCCGTCGCATCGCGGTTCCACCGGGGCCTTGCCATTGCTATCGTCGATCTTGGCGCTTCCGTCGCGCCGGACGCTGATGTCGTGGCGCTCTCGGGCGGCTGCCTTCAGAATGCGCTGCTGCACCGCCTGCTGGTGGACGGCTTCGCGGCGCAGGGGCGGCAGGTGCTGACGCAGGCGCGGGTGCCGGCGAATGATGGCGGACTGGCGCTGGGCCAGGCGGCGATCGTCGCGGCCCGGCTGATGGGGTGAGGGGACGGCCATGTGCCTCGGCGTGCCGGGACGGATCGTGGAGATCGTCGATGCGGCGAATGCGATCGCCATCGCCGACGTCGCCGGCGTGCGCCGCAAGGTCGGCCTCGCCTGCATCCTGGAGGCGGGCGCGACGCCCGACTCCTGCATCGGCGACTGGGTGCTGATCCATGTCGGCTTCGCGATGAGCCGCATCGACGAGGCGGAGGCGAAGGCAACCCTCGCCATGCTCGCCGCGCTCGGCGAGGAGGACGAGCTCGCGGCCTGGGCGCCGGCGCGATGAGGTTCGTCGACGAGTTCCGCGACCCCGCGCTGGCGAAGACCCTGCTGCGGGAGATCGAGGCGCTGGCGGCCGAGGTCTCGGCCGCGCGTGGACGGCCGATCGCCATCATGGAGATCTGCGGCGGCCACACCCATGCGATCTTCCGCTTCGGGATCGAGGGCATGCTGCCGTCCTCGATCGAGCTGATCCACGGCCCCGGCTGCCCGGTCTGCGTGCTGCCCATGGGGCGCGTGGACGACTGCATCGCGCTGGCCGAGATACCGGGCGTCACGCTCGCCACCTTCGGCGACGCGCTGCGCGTCCCCGGCGCGCGCGGCAGCCTGATGGAGGCGAAGGCGCGCGGGCTCGACGTGCGGACGGTCTATTCGCCCATGGATGCGCTGGCCATGGCTCGGGCGGAGCCGGAGCGGATCGTGGTCTTCTTCGGCCTCGGCTTCGAGACGACGATGCCCTCCACCGCGCTGACAGTGCTGCAGGCGGAGCGCGAGGGCATCCGCAACTTCGCGCTGTTCTGCAACCACATCACCATCATTCCGACGATTCAGGCGCTGCTCGACGAGCCGGACCTGCGGATCGACGGCTTCCTCGGCCCCGGCCATGTCAGCATGGTGATCGGGACCGAGCCTTACCGCTTCGTCGCGGAGCGCTACGCCAGGCCGCTCGTCGTCTCGGGTTTCGAGCCGCTGGACGTGCTGCAATCGCTCTGGATGGTGCTGAAGCAGATGCGCGATGGGCGCGCGGAGATCGAGAACCAGTATGCCCGCGTCGCGCGCGACGCGGGCAGCCGTGCGGCGCAGGACGCCGTGTCGCGCGTCTTCGAACTGCGCGAGTTCTTCGAATGGCGCGGCCTCGGCAGCATCCCACAGTCCGGCGTGCGGCTGCGCGAAGCCTACGCCGCCTGGGACGCCGAGCGGCGCTTTCTGCTGCCGAACCTGCGCGTCGCCGACCCCGAGGCGTGCCAGTGCGGCGAGGTGCTCACGGGGCGTATCCGCCCGCGCGACTGCCGCGTCTTCGGCACGGAATGCACGCCGGCGACGCCGCTCGGCGCGCTGATGGTCTCCTCCGAGGGGGCCTGTGCGGCCTATCACCGCTATGGCGCGCTGGCGCGGGAAGCGGTTTGAGCAAGACCATCACGCTCGCGCATGGCGGCGGCGGCGCCGCGATGAAGGCACTGATCGACGACGTCTTCGTCGCCGCCTTCGGCGAAGGTGCGCGGGAGGATGCGGCGACGACGCTTCTCGCCGACCTCGCGGCGCATGGCGAGACGCTCGCCTTCACAAGCGATTCCTTCGTCGTCACGCCGCTGGTCTTCCCGGGAGGCGACATCGGGAAGCTCGCGGTCTGCGGCACGGTGAACGACCTCGCCACGGCCGGCGCGGTGCCGCTGCAGCTTTCCTGCTCCGTAATCCTGGAGGAAGGGCTGGAGATCGCCCTGCTGCGCGACATCGCGCGCTCCATGGCGGCGACGGCGCGCGAGGCCGGCGTGCGGATCGTGACGGGCGACACCAAGGTGGTGCCGCACGGCGCCTGCGACCGGCTCTTCGTCAACACGGCCGGGATCGGCGTGGTGCGCCGCTGCGTCGCGC
This sequence comes from uncultured Acetobacteraceae bacterium, assembly GCA_964401305.1. Lineage (GTDB taxonomy): Bacteria > Pseudomonadota > Alphaproteobacteria > Acetobacterales > Acetobacteraceae > JAIEOP01. Next base: position 7,425 of record CAYNYQ010000040.1, read on the forward strand.
CGTCTTCCGCCGCCTGCCGGCCGGGCGATGCGGTGCTGGTCAGCGGGCCGCTCGGCGACCACGGCGCGGCGATCCTCGCGGCCCGCGGCGACCTGGCGCTGGAGACGACGATCGAGAGCGATTGCGCGCCGCTGCACGGCCTCGTCGCGCGACTGCTGGACGCCGTGCCGGCCACGCGCTTCCTGCGCGACGCGACGCGCGGCGGGCTCGCCACCGTGCTGAACGAGGCGGCAGCGGCGTCGAAGGTCGGGATCGAGCTGGCCGAGACGGCGGTGCCGGTGCGCGATGCCGTGCGTGGCCTCTGCGAGATCCTCGGCCTCGACCCGCTCTACCTCGCCAACGAGGGGCGGATGGTGGCGGTGGTACCGGGCGATGCGGCGGAGGCGGCGCTCGCCGCGCTGCGCGCCGATCCGCTGGGGCGCGAGGCCGCGTTGATCGGGCGGTGCGTCTCGGATCGTCCCGGCCGTGTCGTGATGGACACCACCTTCGGCGGCCGGCGCATCGTGGACATGCTCACGGGCGAGCAGCTGCCGCGGATCTGCTGAGCAGGTCGAGCGCAAGCTCCACCGCGGGTTCGATCGCCTGCTCCACGGCCGCATGGAGGCCGATGCCGTAGCCTTCCGCGTCATGCGGCTGGCAGGCGACGATGCGCACCAGCTTCGGCAGCGCGCCGATCTCGCGCGCGAGCGTGAGCGCCCGCACCGGCGTCGCGTAGTGCATGTCGCAGAAGAAGTCGCGCCGTTCGGTTTCGCTCATCCCCGCCGTGTCGGGCAGCACCGGCTCGAGCAGCGCGACCTCGCCCGGCGCACGGCCGCGGTCCACCGCGTCGAACAGGACCAGCGCGTCGTAGCCGCGCATCAGCTCCTGCACCATGTGGATGCCGCCGATGCCGGTCTCCATCACCACCGCATCGGCTGGGCAGCGCGGGTCGTCGCGAAGCCGGCGGGCGGCGAGCACGCCGAAGCCGTCGTCGCCGCGCAGCGGATTGCCGACGCCGGCGACCAGCGCGCGCATCTCAGAAGGCCGGGCGCTGCGGCTCGAAGGGCATGCCGAAGCCGACCAGCACGCGGCCCGCGGAGTCGAGCCGCACCGGATGGCACGCGAGCGCCGCGCCGCCGCCCAGGCGCGAGCCGTCGCGCAGGTCGTAGACGCAGCCCGGCCCGAGCGGGCAGATCCAGGACAGGCCGCGCAGCGTGCCGCCCATCATCAACCCGCCATGCCGCGGGCAGGCGGCATCGAGCGCGCGCAACTCCCCACCGGCATGCGCGAGCAGGATCGTGCCTTCCTCCATCCGGCAGAGCAGCGCCTCGCCCTCGGCGGGCGGCTGCAGCACGGGGGCGGGGGACCAGTGCGGCAGGTCGCCTTCTCGAAGCGCCGGCGCTTCCTTCTCGCCGATGAAGTCCCAGACCTTGGCGCAGCCCGGCTGCTCCGGCGGCAGCAGGTCGTACATGCCGAAGAGGGTGCGGATGGCGGGGTCGGTGACGACCTGCTCGACCACGCCTTCCTTGAACAGCCGCACCAGGCGATGCAGCGATTCCCGGTGCACCGCGTCGATGCCCTGCAACAACGCGAGCACCTGCGCGTGCTGGTCCGGGTCCAGCGCGGCTTCGAGGTCCGCCAGCCTGCCGTTCACCTCGTCGAGCAGCCGCAGCCACTCCTCGTTGGTGCGGTAGCCGACCAGGGCCTGCGGATCAGTCGTGATCGCACACCTCGTCGCCCTCGCAGCAGCCGGCGGTGCATTCGCCATGCGTGCCGGTCTGGAACTCCGTGAAGGTCTCGACGAAGAGCCGCCCGGCGCCGCGCTTGCCGCCCGTCGTAAAGGCATAGGTGCCGAAGGACTGCTCCATCGTGCCGTCGGCGACCAGGGCCTGGAAGATCTCGGCGACCAGCGTGCGGTCGAGATTGAGGAAGGGCATGACGGCGGCCGGCGAGAAGCGGTCGCCGAAGCCCTCACCCTGGTACCAGTAGCAGATCTGCATGATCTCCTCGCGCGCCTGCAGGCGGTCGAGGGCGGAGGGGGCATCGGCGACGTCACTCACGGGCGGCCTCCGGGCACGGCGAGGGCGGCATTCTGCGTGAAGGCGGAGAGCGGCACCAGCGTCGATGCGGCCTTGGGCGGCGCCGCCGCGCCATCCAGCACGCCGGCCGTCGCCTCGATCAGCGCCGCCGTCACCGCATCCGGCGAGAAGCCGAGATGAGCGGCGAGTGCAGCCTCGTCGGCCCAGCCCTCGCTCTCGGCGATCACCAGGCGCGCGAACGTGTTGGCGGGCAGGTCGGCCTCCACGCTCCAGACCGGCTCGGGCCAGATGCCGAACTGCGTGCCGATCATAAGCGTGTTCTCGAGGTCCACCACGCCCGTCACGGCTTCGTAGATGCGGTCCTGCATCGCGACCGGCGGCAGCGTGCCGCCGCGCCAGCGCCAGGCCGCGACCGCGCCGGGGCGGCGGCAGATCGCGGCGGCGCCAATCAGCACGACACGATCGGGGCGCGGCACGTCGGGCTGCTGGAAGCGCTGCACGACATGCATCGGGCCCCAGGTCATGTTCTCGACCTGCACGCCCGGTAGCCGCGCGCGCAGTCCAGCCATCAGGCCGGAGCCAAGGGGGAAGCTGCGCGGCAGGGTCGAGAAGCCTACGATCCCGACGAGCGTGCCGCCGGTCCAGGGGGTCTCGACCTCCGTCTCAATCAATGCCGCAGGCACAGGTGGTCACCTCGCGCGTCACGACGCGGTCGGAGCCCTCGACCATAACATGCGTCGTGCACGGCATGCAGGGATCGAAGCTGCGCAGCGCGCGCAGGATGTCGATACCCTGGAAGTCGTCGGCGGATGTGAACCGCGTCTCGATGATCGGCGTGTTCATCACGGCCTGCTCGTAGGGGCCGGGATCGCCCCAGGGCGTGCGCGGGCAGGCATTGACGGTGGAGGGCGTGACGATCTGGTAGTTCGCCAGCAGCCCGTCCTTGATCTCGCAGTGATGCGTCAGGAAGCCGCGCCCCGCGCCCCAGAAGCCGACGCCGATGGAATGCCCCGTCGTCGGGATCTCGAAGGGGGTGGCGACCTTCGTCTCGCCGCGCTTCTGCAGGTCGAGCGCGCGGACGAAGTTCTCCATCGTGACCATCAGGTTGAAGGCCACGGCATAGGCGCGCGCGCGGTTGCGCTCGAAGGCGTTCCAGACGGCGGGCACCTTCCACTCCGCGACCATCGCCGGCAGCGCCGGGCCCTTCGCGATGTTCAGCCGCAGGCTGTGCCCGGTGGAGGCGATGTATTCGCTGGCCGGGATCTTCTGCGCCACGGCGCTGAGATAGACGCGCGCATAGGCGCCGGCCTCGAACACCTTGCGATCCCAGGTCGGCGTGGTGGACCAGGAATAGCGTTCCTTCCAGTTCTGCGCGCCCGGGCGGGGGATGGTGGTCTTGTTCCAGGGGTGGTTGGGGCTCAGCGGATTGCCGAGCGGATCGGTCTTGAACGGATAGTCCTTCCAGGTCTCGTAGTAGGAATGCTCGACGAATTCCTCGAGCCCGACATTGATGTCGGTGAGCCGCGTGGTGACGAGCTTGCCGTCCACCAGCACGCCGGGCGTGGACCAGCGCTTCTCGCCCCAGGCGTTGCAGTTGGCGTAGGTTGCGTCGTAGTGGTCCTCGTGGTCCCACTGGCCGAGGTCGATCATCGTCGCGGGCAGCCTGCCGCAATCGGCATATTTCGGGTCGCATTCCAGGAAGAAGTCGAACACGTCGTCCCAGATCGCGATGCAGCGCTTCGCGTAGTCGAAGAACTGCGCGATCTTCAGGTAGAACTCGTTGAAGGTCGTCGTCGTGATCGTCGTGGTCACCCCGCCGGGGATGATCGTCTCCGGATGGGGGTACTTGCCCCCCAGCAGCACGTAGGCCTCGCGCGCCACGCGGGTCATCTGCAGCGCCTCGAGGTAGAGCTTGCCGGTCAGCGGGTTGAGGTCGGTCATCAGCGCGCCCATGGTCGCATAGCCATGGATCGCGCGGCCGCGCGCCGGCGCCGTCTCCGCCTTCGCCCAGATCTCCGGGTTGGTCTGCTTCACCAGCGTCTCGGAATAGTCGGGGCCGGAGAGGACGAAGAGGTGCAGCGGGTTGTCGTAGAGATACTCGCAGCTCAGCAGCAGGTTGCGCACCACGATGCCCATGGGCGGCGGCTTGATGCCGAGCGCCATCTCGATCGAGAGCGCCGAGGCCGTGGAATGCACGCCGCCGCAGACGCCGCAGGCACGCGACGAGATGAAGGCCGCGTCGCGCGGATCGCGCCCGCGCAGGATCACCTCATAGCCGCGGAACAGCGTCGCCATGGAGTTCGTGTCCACGATGCGCCGGTTCGGCAGGTCCACCGTGGAATGGAAGGCAAGCGCGCCGGCGACGCGCGTGACGGGGTCGTAGTCGATGTCCACCAGCTGCCCGTTGCGCGCGGCGATGCCCTTCAGCACCTCCTGCCGCTGCTCGGGCGTTCGCACCTGGTATTCATAGGGGTTGCGCAGGCCGGGCTTGAGGCGGGCGATGCCGTTGGCATCGAACTCGATCGGCAGGTTCTCGAAGCACATGCGGGCGGTCCGTCCCCTCAGCCGCGCTTCAGCGCGGTCGCGATGTTGGCGAGGCTCGCCGCCGTGCCGCCGAGGGGCGGCAGCAGCGAGGCAAGCTCGGCATTGATGGCGTCGATCCGGCCGTTGAGCGGCACGGAATGGTCGCGGATCGCCGTGAGCCCGCCGGCCAGCGCCTCCAGATGGTCGCCGGCACGCTTCAACGCCGTGTAGATCCCGATCAGATGGTAGGCGACCACCGCGACGATCACGAGCGCCAGGACCAGCGTCACCACAGTCAGGAAGGTGATCATGCCGTTGCTCCCTTCGTGACGAAGGCCTCGGCCGCGGCGGAGGTCGCGGCGATGTCCTGCGCCACCGGCGCCATGGCCGCGGCGGTCGACAGCGTCGCATCCAGCGCGGGGATCGCGGCGGTGTTGCCGGCGATGCCCTTCCCGGCCTCCAGCATGTCGGCCATGTAGCGCTCGATGTTCTGCGCCGCCGTGAGCGCGCGCTTCAGCAGCGACAGCGCCAGCGGCACTATGACGACCGCGACGACGACCAGCGTCACCGCCCAGATGGTCAGCGCCAGGCCGCTCATGCCGCGCTCCCCTTGGTCAGGCCCTGCACGACGCGCCCCAGGCCGTCGCGCACCTCAGTCAGTCCTGCGGCGGTGCCGCCGAGAGCCGCGTTGATCGCGGGCGCGGTGCGCGGCAGGTGCGAGGTCTCCCGCTCGATCGCGCGCAGGCCGAGGCGCAGCTTCGCGAGGTAGCTGTCGCCGTTGCCCCCGATCGCCTCCAGCAGCGCGACGATGCGGATCAGGCCCCAGGCGACGGTACCGAGGAAGGCGAGTGCGGCGAGGCAACTCAGCAGCGTCAGCAGCGTGGTCATCGCGGCGCTCCGTTCACATGGGCGTCCAGCGCCCGGACGTGCCCGAGGATGCGGCCGGCGCGGCCGGCGATGCGCTCCGTTGCTTCCTGCGTGCGGTGCAGGTTGGCGAGATGGATGGTGTTGTTCGCCACGCGTTGGCCGCGTGCCCAGATCTCGGCGCAGCCGGCCTCGATCGCCTCGGCGGTGCGGATGACCTGCAGCAGCAGGAAGGCGACCACGCCGGTGACCACCAGCGCCAGAACGATCGAGAGGAACCACATCAGGCCGCCTCCTTCCCCGCGCTGCCGGTCAGCGCCGCTGCGACCTCGCCGGCGTTGCGGTCGATCGCCTGCGCGCCCTCCAGGATCTGGCCCGCGACCTGGTTGGTCTGGGTCAGCGCCCAGATGCTGCGCGTGTTGGCGTCGATCTCGCCGACCAGCCCGACGGCGGCGCCGGCCAGCGTCCGGATGCGCCGCGCCTGCATCAGGATGCCGATGAGCAGAGCCGCGACCACCACCACCACGACGGCCGCGACGATGAAACCCAGGGTCCACCACATCGCCGCCTCCTATTCCGCCGCCTGGCGCGTCGGCCGGTTGCGCAGATAGGCGCTGGCCGAGGCCTGCAGTTCCTTCTGCCGCGCCGAGCCGGGCTCGAAGCGCGTCCCCTGCGCCTTCAGCTTGTCGTAGAAGTAGCCGACGGCGCGTTCCAGCGGCCGCGCCTCGCCGCGCACCTTGGCCCAGCCGCTCGGCACCTTGCCCTGGTCCTTCCAGCGCGCGGTCATGTTGCGGCTGTGGTTGGTGAAGTCGCGGAGGTAGGAGATGAAGGTGCCAGTGGTGCGGCTGATCGTGGAGGACAGCAGCGCGCCGGGCGGGCGCTTGTAGAAGGGCGCGAAGGCGTCGGGGAAGCCGGGCATGGTGCAGCCGATGCAGATGCCGCCCGTATTCATGCAGCCGCCATTGTGGCCGAGCGCGCCGCGGCTGACCATGTTGCACTGGACCACCGGGCCCCAGCAGCCCAGCTCCACCAGGCATTCCTTCTGGCCGTATTCGTCGGCGAACTTGCCTTCCTCGTAGTTGCCGGCGCGCACGCAGCCGCGGTGGACGGTGTTCTTGAACATCCAGGCGGGCCGGCCGAGCTCGTCGAATTCCGGCAGCGGGCCGACGCCGGCGAGGAACATCAGGATCGCCGCGATGGTCTCGGTGATGTTGTCGCCCACCGGCGCGCAGCCGGGGATGTTGATCGGCGGCAGGCCGAGCTGGCTGAGGTAGTCCTTGCCGAGATAGTCCATCACCGACATTGACCCGGTGACGTTGCCAGCGGCGGCGGGGATCCCGCCCCAGGTCGCGCAGGTCCCGACCGCGATCACCGCCGCCGCACCGGGCGCCAGGTCGCGCAGCCAATGCGCCGTCGGGATCGGCTTCTGGGAACCGTCCGGCAAGTGCTCGACGCCCATCGCCGACCAGTAGCCGCCGAAATCGCCGGCGATGCTCTCATCCGCGACCGAGCCTTCCTGCAGCACCACATAGGGCGCGCCGAGCTTGCCGGCCTTCGCCAGGTGGTGCGCCTTCATGAACTCCTTGCCGGCGGTGACCGACAGCACGGGATGGTGCAGCACGATCTTCGGCAGGCCCGGGATGGTCCCGGTCATCAGCTGCTCGACGGTCGGGTTCTGCGCGCCGGTCGCGGCGATGGAACAGCCGTCGCAGCTCATCCCCGCCAGCCAGAAGGCGTGCACTTCGGTGATCGGGCCTTCGTCGAGCGTGAAGCGCGGGAGATACCGCGCGCCCGGGGGACCGCTGCCGTCCGCCATTTCGTCCTCAACCGCCGGGAACCGCCCGGTTCGCCAGGGATGCTGCGCCTTGCCCCTAGGGCAACGTCAAGGACTTCCTCGCGGCACGCCACCGAGAAAGGCATCGCAGACCGCGGCGGCGCTCGCGTTGGCCGGGGCGTCGAACACAGCCATCAGCCGCGCCTCCAGCTCGTCCCGCCGTCCCTGGAGCACGGCGATCTCCAGTGCCGTCTCCTGGATCTTCTGATCGAGCTCCGACGCGAGCCGCGTGCGCATCAGCTGCCCGTTCGCAGCCGCCAGCAGGGCGCGTACCGCCGGCAACGGGAAGCCGAGCGCGCGCAGCTTCACCGCAAGCCGCACGCGTTGCGCCGCATCCAGCGGGTAGCGCCGGTAGCCGTTGTCACCGCGTTCGGCCGCGGGCAGCACGCCGAGCTTCTCGTAGTGGCGCAGGGTCTTCGGCGTGACGCCGAGCGACGCCGCGAGCTCGCCGACCAGCAGGCCGCGCCGGGGCTCAGAGGCGTGCGGCTGCGCCATCGCCGCCGCCCGGCGCCACAGGCGGCACGGCGAGCGCTGCAATCCTGTCGGCGATGTTGCGGATGGCACGGATGCCCACCGAATCCGGTGCGTGGTCGTAGGGCGACGCGCCCTGCTGCTCGGCCTTCGCGAAATCCTCGTCCCAGGGCACCTCGCCGATCACCTCGAGGTCGTGCTTGGCGCAGAAATCGGCGATCGCCCTGCGGTCCTCCTCGCCGCGCGCCTTGTTGGAGACGACCTTGACGAAGGGGATGTTCAGCTCGCGCGCCAGCTCGCAGGTGCGCAGCGCGGCTTCCAGCGACCGGTAATAGGGCTCGGCGACCACCAGCATCATGTCCACGTTGCGCGCCGTGCCGCGCTTCAGGTGCTCGAGCCCGGCTTCCATGTCGGTGATGGTGTGCTCGCCGATGTCGGTCAGTTCCGCGATCAGCCCGCGCACCGCGCGGTGGGAGGAGCACATGCAGCCGGTGCCGGCCGTGCCATGGGCGGGCTTGCCCATGACGATGAGGTCGATTCCGTCATTGGCGCGGACGGCGAATTTCTCCATCAGCGCGTCGTTGCTCATGGTGGGTTCGAGCCGGGAATTGCCGGCCTCGTCCTTCACCAGCGTCATGATGCTGGGCGGGATGTAGGTGATCCGGTCGGCCGCGTCGGGCGTCATGCCGAGCGTCAGCGCCAGGTTCGGGTTGGGGTCGCCGTCGATGGCGACGATCCGGTGCCCGCGCTCAGCGAAAATCCTTGCGAGTGTCCCGGCCAGGGTCGTCTTGCCCGACCCGCCCTTGCCCACCGTCGCGATCTTCATCCTGTGGCCTCCCCGCCGTCGGCTTGACTTTCGCCGCATCGGCCCCGCCAGATCAAGCCGCATTCCGCCGTAACCGGCGCTCGGGAGCCGCATGGCGAAGCTGCCCCTCGTCCTGCTGACCGGCTTCCTCGGCGCCGGCAAGACCACCTGCCTGAACGCGGCGCTGCGCGGCGGTGGGGCGGCGGGCGTGGTCGTGCTGGTGAACGAGTTCGGCGCGGTGGACGTGGACGGCATGCTGCTGCCCGCGGCCAACCGCGCCGGCGCGCTGGTCGAACTCGCCAATGGCTGCATCTGCTGCACGATCCAGGGCGACCTGCTCGCCGCGCTCGAAGCGCTGCTGCGCTTCCGCGCCGAGGCCCCCGCGCGTGCGCGCCTCGCCGTGCTAGAGACGACAGGCCTGGCCGATCCCGGCGCGATCGTCGCCACGCTGGCGCGCGCGCCGTCCTTGCGCGACGAGGTCGCGGTGGCGCGAATCGTCACGGTCTGCGATGCGCCCGCGCTCGCCGATCAGCGCGTGCGCTTCGCGGTCGCCGAACGGCAGATCGGCGCGGCCGATTCGCTGCTGCTGAACAAGGCGCAGGAGATGCCAGCCTCGGCGCTGGCGTCGCTGGCCGAGGACCTCGCTTGCGCCAACCCGCTGGCGGCGATCCAGGCGGTGACGCCCGAGGCTCTCGATCCCGCCCTGCTGCTCGGCCCCTGGCCGGCGGCGCCGGCGCGCCTGCCGGAACAGGCGCCCTCGGTCTTCGCCCCGCGGCGCGAGGCGGCGCCGCGCCGGGCCGAGGCGGTGGCGGAGTCCTTCGTCGTCCGCCCGGCCGCGCCGCTCGACCCGGACCGGCTGCGCGACGCGCTCTCCTTCCTCGTGCTGCGCCATGCGGAGCGGCTGCTGCGCTGCAAGGGCGTGATCCGCATCGCGGGCGAGCCGCAGCCGGTGCTGCTGCAGGGCGTGCGCGACGTGATGCGCACCACCCGCGCGCCGGACACCGCCACGCTGGCGCCAGGCGAGCACGGCGCCATCGTCTTCATCGGCCTCGGCCTGCCCGAGGCGACGATCCGCGCCGACCTCGCGCGCTGCGAGGCGCGGGGCTGAGCGGGGCGCTACGCCCCGACCGTGCGGACCGTGACCGTGACAGACATCGGCGCCGGATCCTCCTCGCCCTCCATCGCGACCAGCTCATGGTCGCCGGGCGCATCGGGGGCGGGGATCGCGACCTCGAAATTGCCCTGCGCGTCGATGACGACCGTCGCCGCCACGCTGCGCGCCGCGGCCCAGACAAGCGTCACCGGGCGCGTGCCGCCCTCGAAGCCGTAGCCATAGCCGCGGATCAGCACCATCTGGCCGGGCTGTGCCGGATCCACATGGCTGAGCTGGCCGCAGGCCGAAGCGGCGCCCGCGGCGCCGGTCAGCGCCAGGCCAACGGCGAGTGCGAGCATCCTGGAGGCCATGGTCGTCGTTCCTTTCGGGTTCACGGCGCGAAGGCGGGATCGCGGAAGGTGCCTTCCAGCACGTATTGCATGTCGCGGAAGCGGCCCTCGTTGCCGGCCTCGCAGCCGCGCGGGTCGAAGCACATGAAGTAGCCGCGGATGGTGCCGCTGCCGGTCAGCTGCGTGTAGCGGCCGGTGCCGCCGGTGATGCGGAAGGTGCCGCTGAAGACCGTCTCCTCGGCCATGCGCCGATCCGACGTGGCGGTGAAGGCGATGTCGATCCGGTCGCGCTCGGTATCCGGCCGGCCATCGCTGGTCGGGCCGGGACGCAGCTGGCAGACAGTCAGCGCGATGGTCCCGCGCATCGCGCCGCGCTCGACCGTGAAGCTGAACGGATGCGATCGCGTCGAGGCCGGCGAGCGGCTGCCGGGGATCAGCGCGTTGTAGGTCGGCAGGTTGGAGCTGATGTTGTTCATCGGCGCGTTGCCGGAACAGGGGATCGCCCGATAGGTGAAGGTGCCGTCGGACCTGCCGTCCCAGGGCAGCACCGCCTCGTTCGCGGGCCAGTCGTGGGTGTGCACCATGGCGGCGAGGCCGAAGCCGCCTTCCGCGCCACTCGCGCGGGCAGGTGCGGCTGGGGCGGCAAACGCGGCCAGCGTCGACAAGGCAAGGGCCCCAAGCGCGTTCCGCAACGTCTTCCTCCCCGTTGAGCGCCCCGAGGATGCCGCAGCCGTCAGGGTCCTGACAATCCGGATTGGTGACCCGCGCAGGGCGTCGCGGTCAGCCGTCCCGCCCCGCGGCATCGCTCGCCAGCGTGACCAGCGCCGTGGTGAGGCAGACCGCCGCGACCGGGAAGGCCCACATCCACCAGGCCTCGTCGAGGAACGGATACCCCGCCGCGATCAGCCGCCCCCAGCTCGTCAGCTCGGGATCGCCCAGACCGAGGAAGGCCAGCGTCGCCTCGGCCAGGATCGCGCCGCCGAAGATCACCCCCGCGGCGGGCGCGACCACGGCGCCGAGCTGCGGCAGCACATGCCGGTGCGCGAGCCGCAGCGGCCCGCATCCCAGTGCGACCGCCGCGCGGAAGAAGGGCAGGCGGCGCAGCGTCAGCGTCTCGGCGCGCACCAGCCGCGCGAGCACCGTCCAGCGCGTCAGCCCGAGCACGAGCGCGACCAGCAGCGCCGAGCCGCCGAAGAAGGCGGCGGCCAGCACGGCGATCAGCAGCGTTGGCAGGCTGGCGACGACATCCGTCGCCCGCATCAGCGCCTCGTCCAGCGCCACCGGCCCCAGCCCGGCCGCAAGGCCCACCGTCACGCCGATGCCCGCCGCGAGCCCGAGCGCGGCGAGACCGACCATCAGCGAGGTGCGCGCACCTTGCGCCACCGCCATCAGCATGTCGCGCCCGAGATCGTCGGTGCCGAAGGGATGCGCGCCGCCCGGCGGCAGGAAGGGGCGCGTCATCGGCAGGGCCTGCATCCCGCCCGGCGGGGCGATCGCCAGCATCGCCGCAAACAGCACGAGAAGGGCAAGCAGGAAGGCGAGCGGGGCGCGGTTCACGACGCTTCGCGCTGGCGCGGGTCGAGCCAGAGCTGCAGCAGGTCCACGGCCAGGTTCGCCAGCATGATCAGCAGCGCGGCGACCAGCACCACGCCGATGACCGTCGGCTGGTCCCGCGCCACCGCGGCCGTCACCGCCAGCCGGCCGAGGCCAGGCAGGGCGAAGACCGTCTCGATCACCAGCGCACCGCCGACCAGCGCGCCGATCCGGCTGCCGAACAGCGCCAGCAGGGGCAGCAGCGCATTGGGCAGCGCGTGGCGGAAGCGGACGGCCGCCTCGCCCACCCCGCGCGAGCGCGCGGTGACGACGTAGAGCTGGCCGAGTTCCTGCCGCAGCCGCGCGCGCGTCAACAGCGCGACGAAGCCGAACTGGCCGAGGCCGAGCGCCGCGACGGGCAGGGCGAAATGCCGTGCCCGCTCCGCCAGCAGCGCCGCGAGGCCGCTCGCCGGCGCGCGCGGATCCTCGATCCCCTGGATCGGCAGCGCCCCGAGCCAGACCGCGAAGACGAGCACGAGCAGCTGCGCGATGAGGTAGACCGGCAGCGCCTGCAGCACCGCGAGCGCGGCAAGCCCGACGCGCCCGCCGGAGCGCGTCGCCATGGCCGCGCCGACGACGACACCGAGCAGCACCGAGAGCAGGATCGCCGAGACGCCGAGCAGCAGCGTCACGCCGAGCCGGTCGCGGATCAGCGCCGCGACCGGCGCCTGCGCCCGGAAGGAGAAGCCGAGATCGCCGCGCGCCAGGCGCAGCAGCCACTCCACGTAGATGACGGGGAGCGGCCGGTCGAGGCCCTGGATCCGCGCGATCTCCTCCACCAGCCCGGGCGCGCCGAAATCGCCGCCGAGGGCCGCCGCGGGGCTGCCCGGTGCGAGATGCGCCAGTACGAAGGCGATGGTGGCGGCGACCAGCAGCGTCGGCACCGCCAGCAGGAGGCGGCGGAGCAGCAGGCGCCGCATCCGCTGGCTCCGTCAGCGCAGCCGCTGCGCACGCTCCGCGAACTGGCCGCTCCAGGGTGCGAAGCCCGCGAAACTGTCGCGCCAGGCGGTGGTCAGGTTCGCCTCGACCAGCCACCAATAGGGGAGCTCGGCGGCCAGGATCCTCTGCGCCGCGCGGTAATGCGCGCCCCGTTCGGCCTCGTCCGTCGCCGCGCCGGCGGCGGTGAACAGGCGGTCAACCTCTACGTTGCGATACGCCGCGGCATTGGAGAAGGGGACGCGGCCGATATTCGTGCTGTCGTACATCCGCCGCACGCCGATCGCGGGATCTAGGCCGTTGCAATAGGAGATCAGCGTGGTGTCGAAGTCGCGCCGCGCAAAGACCGCGTCGCCGAGCCCCGCGGCATCCACGAAGCGGACGCGCAGCCCGATGCCGACCTGTGCGAGCTGCTGGCGCATCAGCTCGGCATAGCGCGTGAAGGTCGCATACATGTACATGTCGATCGAGAAGCGCTCGCCATTCGCGCCGCGTGGGTGGCCTGCCTCATCGAGCAGCCGGTTCGCAAGCGCGGTGTCGAAGGGATGCGCCGCCAGCGCGCCGGGCAGGTGGGCCCAGGGCATGCCGCTCGAGATCGGCGCCTCGGCGACGCGCCCGCGGCCGAACAGGATCAGGTCCAGCATCTGCTCCCGGTCGAGCGCCGCGGCGACGGCGCGGCGCACGCGAAGATCGGCCAGCAGGGGCCGGTCGAGGTTGAAGCCGATCGTCATGATGCAGTTCGACCCGCCTGCGCCGCCCTGCGTGTCCACCAGCGTCACGGCGCGGTTCTGGACCCGGCGCACATTGGCCGCGGGGATGCGGGGCAGGTAGTCGACCTCGCCGGCCAGCAGCGCCTGCACCTGGGTGTTGGCATCGGGGATCACGCGGAAGACGAGCCGGTCGAGATGGGGAAGGCCGGGCTTGAAGTAGCTCTCGTTGCGGACGAGCACGACGGTGTCGTCCTTGCGGTAGCTCTCGAAGCGGAACGGGCCGGAGCCGACGGGGCGGAGATTGGCCGGATGCTGGTTCGCGTCGCCCTCGCCATAGACGTGGCGCGGCAGGATCGGCGCCTCCAGCACGTCCACCTGGCGCAGCAGCGGCGCGTGCGGGCGGTTGAGGCGGAAGACGACGGTGCGCGCATCCGGCGCGTCGATCCCCTCCACGGCCGGCGCAAGGCCGGCGCGGGTGCGGGCGTGGAAGCGGAACAGCAGGCTCTCGAAGCTGAACTTGACGTCCTCGGCCGTCACCGACTGGCCGTCATGCCAGCGCGCGTCGGGCACGAGGGTGAAGGTCACCCGCATTCCGTCGGGCGCGACGGTCCAGGACTGCGCGAGATCGGGCCTGGGCGTGCCCGTCTCGTCGAGGCTGACGAGGCCGTTGAAGATGGAGGCCGCGATCTGCTGGACCGGTGCGCTGGTGGTGATGGCAGGGTTGAGGTGGCCGGGATCCGAAGGCACGGCGACGACCGCGGTGCCCCCGCGCAGCTGAGCGCTCGCGAAGGGTGCCGACAGGACGAAGACGAGCATTGCCGCAACGAGTCGGACAGGAAACACACGCGCCTCCCAGGAGTAGTTGCAGCCACGATGACGGACGGACCGCCTTTCTGTCCACCGCCGCTGTGCCAGTCGGTGCAAGTCATCCGCCAGATGCGTATGCCACGTTTGCCCGTGGCATACGTCGGAGGTTCCTCATGGTCATGCAGCGGCGTGCGGTCTGCGCATGCGACGGAGCAGCCTATCGCGCCGCACGGCGGCCGGCGGCGCTGGCGACGCGACCGGCGCCTCGAGCCTCGAATTGTCGCACCAGTGCCGAATCCGGTCCAGGGCGGTGCGGCCGCACCTCGCACCCTAGCGGCCGCAGGTGCCGACGCGCGGGCGTCCACGAAATTCCCACCTTTGGGAACGTCGCCCGCCTTGTCCTGTGGCGTCAGCCAGCAGTGGTCGACGTGGCGTTTGGCGCTGAGCACCCGATGCGGCCAAGAGCGCTGGCCGCGTAGAGCCAAGCACCCTCACCTCTTTCGTGCCGCGTTAGCCGATCCTGACGGCGCGATATTCCATCGGTTCTTTGCCGCGAATCGGCTCGGCGACGGGAGCCTTCAGCGGTCGTGACAAGGTCCAGACCCCGCGTGCCGCTCATAACGGGAAACACCCGCCACCCTTCCGCGGCGGGCCCTCGGCGCGTCCGGCGCGGGTGTCAGGCCGGCAGGTGGTAGATGGTGAAGGAGCCCTTCGCGCCTTCCTTGTTCGGGCCGACCTGGCGGATGCGCTCCAGCACCTTCACCTCGATGCCCTGGCGCTTCTTCAGGCCCGCGAAGAACCCGCGCACCGTGTGCTGCTGCCAGCCCGTCGCCTCGCAGATCTGCGCGATGGTGGCGCCCTCCTCGCGGCGAAGCATCGCCAGCACCGTCTCCTGCTTCGTGCCCTCGCGCGGCTTGCGCGGCGCGC
>CAYNYQ010000041.1:0-22022 GCA_964401305.1 uncultured Acetobacteraceae bacterium
GCCGGCCGGCGAGGCGGCGCCGGACGCCCCCGCGCCCGCGCCGTGCGAGGCGGTGCCGGCCCGCCCGGCGGGCCCGCCGGCGCCCCGGATCTTCATGCTGCATCCGCTGCTGCTCGGGCCGCTGCCGGCCTGGGATGCCGCCTTCGCGCATGCCGCGTCCCTCGGCTTCGACACGGTGCTGATCGCCCCGCCCTTAGCCGCCGGGGCGAGCGGCAGCCTGCTGCGCACGGCCGACCACGACCGGCCGCACCCGGTCCTGGAAGCGCCGGGCGACGCGGCCGATACGCTCGCCCGGCTGGCGGCGCAGGCCGCGGCCCATGGGCTCGGTCTGCACGTCGACCTCGTGACCGATCGCCTCGCCGCCGAGGCCGTGGTCGTGGCCGAGGCGCCGGCCTGGTTCGGCCCCGCGGGCACCGAAGGTCCGCCCGATCCACGCCGCCCGCCGCCCGAACGCGGCGCGCGTCGGGCCCGCTGGCAGGAGCCCGGCGTGGCAGAGCCGCTCGCCGCCTGGTGGGAGGCGCGGCTCGCGGCCTGGGCGGCGGCGGGCGTCGCCGGCTTCCGCTGCCATGCGCCGGAGGCGGTGCCGGCGGCGGTCTGGGCCCGCTGGGCCGCCGCGGTGCCCGGGGCGCGCTTCCTCGCCTGGATGGCCGGCGCCCCCGCCGGATCCGCCTGGTCGCTGCGCGGCGCGGGCTTCGCCGGCGCCTTCGACAGCCTCGCCTGGTGGGAGCCGGGGGAGGGCTGGCTGGTGCCGGAGCATGCGCGGCTGGCCGCGCTCGGCCCGGTGCTGGCGACGGTGGAGGCGCCCTTCGGCCCGCGCTTCGCCGCGCGCTTCGCCGACCCCGCCCTGGCGGCGCGCGCCGCGGCCCGGCAGCTCCGCATTGCCGCCGGCATAGGCGCGGGGCTGCTGGTGCCGATGGGCTTCGAGTTCGGCGCCCGCCGGCCGCTCGACCCCGCGCGCGACCGGCCCGGCGACTGGCAGCGCCTGCGCGCGGAAGCGGGCTGCGACCTCTCCGACGCGGTACGTGCGGCGAATGCCGCCCTGGCGGAGCGGCCCGGCGGCGGCGGGGCGGCGGAGCTGCGCGCGCTCTCCGGCCCGGCGGCGCCGGTGGTGGGGCTGCTGCGCGCCGCGGCGGCCGATGCGCGGCAGGCCGCCGGCGCGACGCTGCTGCTGGCCAATGCCGATCTCGAGACCGCCGCCTCCGTCGCGCTGGATGGCCTGCTGCCGGCGGCCGGCGGCGCCTTCGCGCGCTTCCGCGGCCCGGGGGGAACGCCGCTCGGCCCCTGCGACACCCTGACCCTCGACCCCGGCGAGGCACTGCTGCTGGAGGCCGAGCCGCCCCGCCCGGTGCTGGGCCCGGCGCCTCTGCCGGCGGAGGCGGGCGCCGCGGCGGCCGCCTCCCTGCCGCGCATCGCCATCGAGGCGGTGCAGCCCGCCGTCGATGGCGGCCGCTTCGCGGTCAAGCGCGTGGTCGGCGAGGTGGTGGAGGTGACGGCCGACATCGTCATGGACGGGCACGAGGAACTCGGCGCCCTGCTGCTCTGGCGCGCGGAGGACGAGGCCGACTGGCGCACGGCCCGCATGCGCCCCCTCGGCAACGACCGCTGGGCGGCGCGCTTCCCGCTGGAGCGCATGGGGCCCCATCGCTACACCGTCGAGGCCTGGCACGACGTCTTCGCCAGCTTCCTGCACGCGCTCGAGAAGAAGCACGAGGCGCAGCAGGACCTGACGCTGGAGCTGGAGGAGGGACGGCTGCTGGTCGCCGCCGCGGCGGAGCGCACGCCGGGGGATGCGCTGCTGGCGGAGATCGCGGCCAGGCTCGGCGCCGGCGACACGGCGGCGCGGCTGCACCTGCTGCTCGACCCCGCGACGCGCGCCTGCATGGAGGCCGCCGACGACCGGCCGCACCGCGCGCGCAGCGCCGAGATGCCGGTGGAGGCGGACCGCAGCGGCGCGCGCTTCGCCAGCTGGTACGAGATGTTCCCGCGCAGCCAGGTGGGCGACGGCCGCACGCATGGCACCTTCGCCGACGTGATCCGCCAGCTGCCGCGGGTGCGCGCGATGGGCTTCGACGTGCTCTACTTCCCGCCTATCCACCCGATCGGCCGCGCCTTCCGCAAGGGGCGCAACAACACGCTGACGCCCTCGCCCACCGACCCCGGCAGCCCCTATGCCATCGGCAGCGAGGAGGGCGGGCACGACGCCATCCATCCCGCGCTCGGCGGCATCGAGGATTTCCGGCGCCTGCGCGACGCGGCGGCGGCGGAGGGGCTGGAGCTCGCGCTCGACTTCGCCATCCAGTGCAGCCCCGATCATCCCTGGCTGCGCGACCACCCGGAGTGGTTCGACTGGCGCCCCGACGGCAGCATCAAGTACGCCGAGAACCCGCCGAAGAAGTACCAGGACATCGTCAACGTCGACTTCTACGCCAAGGGCGCGGTGCCGGCGCTGTGGCAGGCGCTGCGCGACGTGGTGCTGTTCTGGGCCGGCGAGGGCGTGCGCCTGTTCCGCGTGGACAACCCGCACACCAAGCCGCTGCCCTTCTGGGAATGGATGATCGCCGAGGTGCGGGCGCGCCACCCGGATGCGATCTTCCTGGCCGAGGCCTTCACCAAGCCCAAGATGATGTACCGCCTGGCCAAGCTCGGCTTCGGCCAGTCCTACACCTACTTCACCTGGCGCAACGAGAAGCGCGAGATCACGGACTACCTGACCGAGCTGACGACGACGGCGCCGCGCGACTTCTTCCGCCCGCACTTCTTCGTCAACACGCCTGACATCAACCCGCATTTCCTGCAGGAGGGAGGACGCGCGGCGCACCTGATCCGCGCCGCGCTGGCGACGACGCTCTCCGGCCTCTGGGGCATGTACCAGGGCTTCGAGCTCTGCGAGGCGACGCCGCTGCCGGGACGCGAGGAATACATGGACAGCGAGAAGTACGAGATCCGCGCCTGGCCCGACCGCCGGCCCGGCGACATCGTCGACGAGATCACGCGGCTGAACGCCATCCGCCGCGCCAACCCGGCGCTGCAGAGCCATCTCGGCCTCGCCTTCCACAACGCCTTCAACGACCAGGTCCTGTGGTACCGCAAGGCGACGGAGGACCGCTCCAACGTGCTGCTCTGCGCCGTCAGCCTCGATCCCGCCCGCGTGCAGGAGGCAAGCGTGGAGCTGCCGCTCTGGGAATGGGGGCTGCCCGACGGCGCGGCGCTGGAGGCCGAGGACCTGATGCGCGAGCGCCGCTTCACCTGGCAGGGCAAGGAGCAGCGGCTCCGCCTCGATCCGCGCGGCCTGCCCTTCGGCATCTGGCGCGTGCGCCCCGCGGGGCGGGGCTGATGTCGCGCCGCGGGGGGCGGGACCTGCGCCCGGGGGCGGAGACGCTCGATGCCGGGCAGCGGCGCGCGGCGATCCGGCGCGCCCGCCTCTCGCGCGCGGCGGAGGCGCCGCGTGATCCGCACTGGTACCGCGATTCCGTCATCTACCAGCTCCACCTCAAGAGCTTCTTCGATTCCGACGACGACGGCATCGGCGACTTCGCCGGCCTGCTGGCGAAGCTCGACTACGTGGCGGAGCTCGGCGTGGACACGCTCTGGCTGCTGCCCTTCTACCCGAGCCCGCGCAAGGACGACGGCTACGACATCTCGGAATACCGCAACGTCCACCCCGACTACGGCACCCTGGCCGAGGCGCGGCGCTTCGTGCGCGAGGCGCATGCGCGCGGCCTGAAGGTGATCACCGAGCTGGTCGTGAACCACACCTCCGACCAGCATCCCTGGTTCCAGCGCGCGCGCCGCGCGCCGCCCGGTTCCTCGCACCGCAACTACTACGTCTGGTCGGACACCGACCAGAGGTATGCCGGCACGCGCGTCATCTTCATCGACACCGAGAAGTCGAACTGGACCTGGGATCCCGTGGCCGGCGCCTATTTCTGGCACCGCTTCTACAGCCACCAGCCGGACCTGAACTTCGACAACCCGCGCGTGGTCTCCGAGGTGCTGAACGCCATGCGCTTCTGGCTGGACGTGGGCGTGGACGGGCTGCGCCTCGACGCCGTGCCCTACCTGGTCGAGCGCGAGGGCACGAACAACGAGAACCTGGCCGAGACGCACCATGTGCTGAAGGTGATCCGCGCCAAGCTCGACGCCGGCTACCAGGGCCGCATGCTGCTGGCCGAGGCGAACCAGTGGCCGGAGGACACGCAGCAGTACTTCGGCGCCGGCGACGAATGCCACATGGCCTTCCACTTCCCGCTGATGCCGCGCATGTACATGGCGATCGCGCAGGAGGACCGCTTCCCGATCACCGACATCCTGCGCCAGACGCCCGACATCCCCGATGGCTGCCAATGGGCGATCTTCCTGCGCAACCACGACGAGCTGACGCTCGAGATGGTGACGGACCGCGAGCGCGACTACCTGTGGTCCACCTATGCCGCGGACCGGCGCGCGCGCCTCAACCTCGGCATCCGCCGCCGCCTTGCGCCGCTGCTCGAGCGCGACCGGCGGCGGATCGAGCTGATGAACGGCCTGCTGCTCTCCATGCCCGGGACGCCGGTGATCTACTACGGCGACGAGATCGGCATGGGCGACAACATCTTCCTCGGCGACCGCGACGGCGTGCGCACGCCGATGCAGTGGAGCCCGGACCGCAACGGCGGCTTCTCCCGCGCCGATCCCGCCCGGCTGGTGCTGCCGCCGATCCAGGACCCGCTCTACGGCTACCAGGCGGTGAACGTCGAGGCGCAGGCGCGCGACCCGCACAGCCTGCTGAACTGGACGCGGCGCATGCTGGCGGTGCGCAAGCGCAGCCGCGCCTTCGGCCGCGGCGCGATGCGCCTGCTCTACCCGGCGAACCGCAAGGTGCTGGCCTACCTCCGTGAGCACGAGGAGGACCTGATCCTCTGCGTCTTCAACCTCTCGCGCGCGGCGCAGGCGGTTGAGCTCGACCTCTCGGCGCAGGCCGGGCGCGTGCCGGTGGAGATGCTCGGCGGCACCTCCTTCCCGCCGATCGGGCAGCTGCCCTACCTGCTGACGCTGCCGCCCTACGGCTTCCTCTGGTTCGTCCTCGCTCGCGAGCAGGCGCTGCCGCCCTGGCACGCGCCCTCGCCGGAGCCGCTGCCGGATCTGCGCACCATTGTCCTGAAGGCGGAAGCCCGCGAGATGCTGACCGAAGCCGTGCGCCGCGAGCTCGAGACTCAGGTGCTGCCCGAATACCTGCCGAAGCGCCGCTGGTTCGCCGCGAAGGGGGAGCGGCTGCTGGGCGTGCGCATCGGCGCGCTCGCCATCCTGCCCGGCACGCGCGGTACGGTGACGATGGCCGAGGTGGAGGTGAGCCTGCCGGGCCGCACCGAGCGCTATGCCCTGCCGCTCGGCGGCGTCGAGGATCTCGACGGGATCAGCCCGCTGCCGGCGCAGCTTGCGTTGAGCCGCATGCGCCAGGGCCGGCGCGTCGGCTACCTGACCGACGCCTTCGCCGATGACCGGCTGCCCGGCGCCGTGCTCGCCGCGCTGCGCGAGGGCACGGTGCTGCCGACGCCGGAGGATGGCGAGATCCGCTTTCTCGGCACGCCGCGCCTTGCCGAGCTCGCGCTGCCGGAGACCCCCGAGACCCGGCGGCTTTCCGCCGAGCAGTCCAACTCCTCGCTCATCTACGGCGAGGGTGTGGTGCTGAAGGTCATCCGCCGGATCAACCCGGGCATCCATCCGGAGGCGGAGATGACGCGTCATCTCACGCTCTGCGGCTATGCCAATGCGCCGGCGCTGCTCGGCGAGGTCGTGCGCGTGGCGCCGGACGGCACGCCGCACCACCTGATGATCCTGCAGGCCTTCGTGCGCAACCAGGGCGACGCCTGGGCCTGGACCCTGGACTGGCTGGCGCGGGCCGTGGACGAGGCGGCGCTGACCGACAGCCCGACCGAGGATCCCTTCGCCGGCCATGTCGCCTTCGCCGGCGCGCTCGGGCGACGGCTCGGCGGACTGCACGAGGTGCTGGCGCGGCCGAGCGAAGACCCGGCCTTCGCCCCCGAGGAGGCCAGCGCCGATGACCGCGAGGCCTGGGCCGCCGGCGCGATGGCGCAGCTCGACCCCGCGCTCGACCTGCTGGCGGCGCGCCGCGACGCGCCGGAGGAGGAGGCCGCGCTGGCCGCCTCGCTCCTCGAACGCCGCGCGGCGCTGCACGAGGCCGTGCGCCGCCTGGCGCAGGCGGCCGACGGCGCGCTGAAGACGCGCGTGCATGGCGACTTCCATCTTGGCCAGGTGCTCGTTGCGCAGGGCGACGCGGTGCTCGTCGACTTCGAGGGCGAGCCGGCGCGGCCGCTCGAGGAACGGCGCGCCAAGGGCAGCCCGCTGCGCGACGTCGCCGGCCTGCTGCGCAGCCTCGACTACGCTGCGGCCGTCGCCAGCGCGAACGAGAGCTCGGCCACCGCCACGGCGGCGCCGACCGAGCGCCGCCTCGCGCTGCTGCGGCAATGGCAGCAGGAGGCGTCGGAGTCCTTCCTCGCCGCCTATCGCGCCGTCGCCGCCGAGGCACCGCGTCCCTGGGTGCCGCCGGGCGCGGAAGCGGTGCTGCTCGACCTCTTCCTGCTCGAGAAGGCGGCCTACGAGGTGCGCTACGAGGCGGCGAACCGCCCCGCCTGGATCGGCGTGCCGCTGCGCGGGCTGGCCACGCTGGCCGGGCGCCTGCTGGCATGAGCGGGCTCGACCCGCGGGCCGTGGAGGCGCTGGTTGCCGGCCGCCACGGCGATCCCTTCGCGCTGCTCGGCCCGCATGGCGAATGGCTGCGCAGCTTCCAGCCTGGCGCGCGCGCCGTCACCGCGGTGGCGCGCGAGGGGGGCGCGGAGCTGGCGCGGCTCGAACCCGTGCATCCGGCGGGGCTCTTCGAGGGACGCAGCGCGCGGCCCGGCACGCCCTATCGCCTGCGCATCGAATGGCCAGGCGGCGCGGTCCAGGAGACGGAGGATCCCTACGCCTTCGGCCTGCTGCTCGGCCCGCTCGACCTGCATCTCGTCGCCGAGGGGCGGCACATGGAGCTGGCGCGCGTCTTCGGCGCGCAGGCGATGACGCTCGACGGTGCGGCGGGCGTGCGCTTCGCCGTCTGGGCGCCGAATGCGCGGCGCGTCTCCGTCGTCGGGCCCTTCAATGCCTGGGACGGGCGGCGTCACCCGATGCGGCTGCGCGCCGAGGCGGGCGTGTGGGAGCTGTTCATCCCCCGCCTGCGCGCGGGCGAGATCTACAAGTACGAGATCATCGGCCCGGATGGCGCGGTGCTGCCGCTGAAGGCCGATCCGCTGGCGCAGGCGACCGAGCCGCCGCCCGCCACTGCCTCGCGCGTCGCCGATCCCGCGCCCTATGCCTGGAGCGACGGCGAGTGGATGGCACGCCGCGCCGCCGCGCAGGCGCCCGAGGCGCCGATCGCCGCCTACGAGGTGCATGCGGGATCCTGGTGGCGCGACGAGGAGGGCAACGCGCCCGACTGGGAGAGGCTGGCCGACCGGCTGATCCCCTATGCGCGCGGGATGGGCTTCACCCACCTCGAATTCCTGCCCGTGATGGAGCATCCCTTCGGCGGGTCCTGGGGCTACCAGCCGCTGGCGATGTTCGCGCCGAGCGCGCGCTTCGGCACACCCGCCGGCTTCGCACGCTTCGTCGACCGCGCCCACGAGGCGGGGCTCGGCATCATCCTCGACTGGGTGCCGGCGCATTTTCCGACCGACGCGCATGGCCTCTACCGCTTCGACGGCACGCCGCTCTACGAGCACGCCGATCCGCGCGAGGGCTTCCACCGCGACTGGAACACGGCGATCTATAATTTCGGCCGCCACGAGGTGCGCGGCTTCCTGCTCGCCAGCGCCCTGCACTGGCTCGAGCATTTCCATGTCGACGCGCTGCGGGTCGATGCGGTGGCGTCGATGCTCTACCGGGACTACTCGCGCGGCCCGGGCGAGTGGGTGCCGAACCGCCTGGGCGGGCGGGAGAACCTCGAGGCCGTCGCCTTCCTGCAGGAGCTGAACGCCCTCGTCGCCGAGCGCTGCCCCGGCGCCGTGGTGATCGCCGAGGAGAGCACGGCATGGCCCGGCGTGACGCGCCCCACCACGGAAGGCGGCCTCGGCTTCGCCTTCAAGTGGAACATGGGCTGGATGCACGACACGCTGCACTACATGGCGCGCGACCCGCTGCACCGCGCCTGGCACCATGACGAGATGACCTTCGGCCTGGTCTATGCCTGGTCGGAGCGGTTCATGCTGCCGATCAGCCATGACGAGGTGGTCTACGGCAAGGGCTCGCTGCTGGCGAAGATGCCGGGCGATGCCTGGCAGCGCTTCGCCAACCTGCGCGCCTATCTCGGTTTCATGTGGGCGCATCCGGGCAAGAAGCTGCTCTTCATGGGCCAGGAGATCGCCGATCCGGCGGAATGGAACCACGATGCCGCCGTGCCCTGGTCGCTGCTCGACGATCCCTCGCACCGCGGCGTGCAGCAACTGGTGCGCGACCTGAACGCGACCTACCGCGCCGTGCCGGCGCTGCACCGGCTTGACTGCGCGCCCGAGGGATTCCGCTGGGTGGTCGGCGACGACCGGGCGCAGAGCGTCTTCGCCTGGCTGCGCCTGGGCGCGGCGGGCGATGCGCCGGCGCTGGTGGTGAGCAACCTCACGCCCCTGCCGCGCCAGGGCTACCGCGTCGGCGTTCCGGCCGGCGGCACCTGGCGCGAGGCCGTGAACACCGACAGCGCGAGTTACGGCGGAACCAATCTCGGCAATGGCGGTTCCGTCGTTGCCGAGCCGGTCGCCAGCCATGGCTTCGCGCAGTCCCTGTCGCTCGTCCTTCCCCCGCTGGCGACACTGATCCTCACGCCCGGATCCTGATCCATGCCCCCCATTCCCGACCGCCTGCTGCCCGGCCGGTCCGATCCGCTGGGCGCAAGCTGGGACGGGCTCGGCGTGAACTTCTCGGTCTTCTCCGCCAATGCCGAGCGGATCGAGCTCTGCCTCTTCGACCCCTCCGGCCGGCGCGAGATCGCGCGCCTGCCGCTGCCCGAATGCACCGACGAGGTCTGGCACGGCTACCTGCCCGATGCGCGGCCGGGCCAGCTCTACGGCTACCGCGCCTACGGCCCCTACGAGCCGCGGCGCGGCCACCGCTTCAACCCGCACAAGCTGCTGCTCGACCCCTATGCGCGGCAGCTGCAGGGCGAGGTGCGCTGGTCCGACGTACTGTTCGGCTACCGCGTCGGCGCCGGCCGCGGCGACCTCTCCTTCGACCGGCGCGACAGCGCGCCGGCGATGCCGAAATCGGTCGTCGTCGACGACAGCTTCCACTGGGGCGACGACCGCCCGCCGGCGACGCCCTGGGACCGCACGGTGATCTACGAGGCGCATGTGCGCGGTCTCTCCATGCAGCGGGAGGACCTGCCGCCGCGCGAGCGTGGGACCTTCGCCGCCCTCGCCGACCCGCGCATGATCGAGCACCTGTTGCGCCTCGGCGTCACCGCCATCGAGCTGCTGCCCATCCATGCCTACCTGCAGGACCGCTTCCTGGTGGCGAAGGGCTTGCGCAACTACTGGGGCTACTCGACGCTCGGCTTCTTCGCGCCCGAGCCGCGCTACCTGGTCGAGCCCTGGATGCGCAACGAGCTGAAGGTCGCGGTGCGACGGCTGCACGCCGCAGGAATCGAGGTGATCCTCGACGTGGTCTATAACCACACCTGCGAGGGCAGCGAGATGGGGCCGACCCTCTCCTGGCGCGGCCTCGACAACGCCTCCTACTACCGGCTGCTGCCGGGGGACGAGCGCTACCACATCAACGACACCGGCACCGGCAACACGGTGAACCTCAGCCATCCGCGCGTGCTGCAGATGGTGATGGACAGCCTGCGCTACTGGGTGCGCGAGTACCACGTGGATGGCTTCCGCTTCGACCTCGGCACCATCCTCGGGCGCGAGGGCAATGGCTACGACCCGGGCTCCGGCTTCTTCGACGCGGTGCGCCAGGACCCGACCCTCGGCTGCGTGAAGCTGATCAGCGAGCCCTGGGACATCGGCCCCGGCGGCTACCAGCTCGGCAACCACCCGCCGGGGTTCGCCGAGTGGAACGACCGCTACAGGGACGGCGTGCGCCTCTTCTGGCGCGGCGACCCGGGGATGCGCGCCGAGCTCGCGGCGCGGCTGACCGGCTCGGCCGAGCTCTTCGACCGCCGGCGCCGCCGCCCCTGGGCCAGCGTGAACTTCCTCGCCAGCCATGACGGCTTCACCCTGCACGACCTCGTCACCTACGAGCAGCGGCACAACGCGGCGAACGGCGAGGACAACCGCGACGGCCATGGCGAGAACCACAGCTGCAACTGGGGCGTCGAGGGCGAGACCGAGGATCCCGACATCAACGCCACGCGCGCCGCGGTCAAGCGCGCCATGCTCGCCACGCTCTTCGCCTCGGCCGGCACGCCGATGCTGCTCGGCGGCGACGAGATGGACCGCACCCAGAGCGGCAACAACAACGCCTATTGCCAGGACAACCCGACGAGCTGGGTGGACTGGCAGCACGCCGCGACACCCGGGGCGGCGGCGCTGCAGCGCTTCGTCGCGCGGCTGATCGCGCTGCGCGGCCAGTACGCCACCCTGCGCCCGGCCGTCTTCCAGCATGGCGGCGCGCATCCGCGCCCGGGCCTGCCGGACATCGCCTGGTTCGACCAGCACGGCAACCCGATGACGCCGGATGCGTGGAACGAACCCGAGGCCCGCACGCTAGCGCTGCGTCGCGCCGCCACCCTGCCGGACGGCGCGGTCGAGGTGACCATGCTCCTGCTGAATGCCGACGGCGCCGGCCACGCCTTCGCCCTGCCCGAACCGCGGCTCGCCTGGTCCATCGTGCTGGACAGCACCCATCCCGAAGGGGCCGTGCGCGAGGTGGTCGACGGGGCGGTGCCTGTCGCGCGCCGCGCCGTGGTGCTGCTGGCCGCGCTGCTGCCGGCGCCATGAGCCGCTTCGCCCAGCCGACGCGATGGGGCGCCACCCTGCTGGCGCCCGACCGCACGCTGTTCCGCCTCTGGGCGCCCGATGCGCCCGATGTCGCGCTCGAGGTGGCGGGGCGCCCGCCGCAGCCGATGCAGGCCGAGGGCGGGGGCTGGTATGCGGCCGAGGCGCCGGTCGGGGCCGGCGCGCGCTACCGCTTCCGCGTCGCATCGGACCTCGCCGTGCCGGACCCCGCCTCGCGCTGCCAGGACGGTGACGTGCACGATGCCTCCCTCGTCGTCGATCCCTGCGCCTTCGCCTGGCGCCACGCGGAGTGGCGCGGCCGCCCCTGGCACGAGGCGGTGATCTACGAGGTGCATGTCGGCTGCATGGGCGGCTTCGACGCCGTGCGCGCGGCGCTGCCGCGGCTGCGCGACCTCGGCGTGACCGCCATCGAGCTGATGCCGATCGCCGATTTCCCGGGCCGCCGTAACTGGGGCTATGACGGCGTGCTGCCCTATGCGCCCGATGCGGCCTATGGCCCGCCCGAGGCGCTGAAGGCGCTGGTGGACGCGGCGCATGGCCTCGGCCTGATGGTGCTGCTCGACGTGGTCTACAACCATTTCGGGCCTGACGGCGCCTATCTGCATGTCTATGCGAAGCGCTTCTTCGACGAGGGCATTCACACGCCCTGGGGCGCCGCCATCGACTTCACCCGGCCGGAGGTGCGCAGCTACTTCGAGGACAACGCGCTGCTCTGGCTGAACGAGTACCGCTTCGACGGGCTGCGCCTCGACGCCGTCCACGCCATCGCCGAGGCCGGGTGGCTGGATGCGCTGGCGGCGCGGATCCGGCGCGAGATCCCGGACCGGCATGTCCACCTCGTCCTCGAGAACGAGCGCAACGCGGCGCGCCACCTTCGGCCCGCGGGCGGTTTCGACGCGCAGTGGAACGATGACGGCCACAACATCCTCCACCCGCTGCTGACCGGCGAGCGGGAGGGCTACTACGCCGACTTCGCCGATGACGGCGCGGCGAAGCTGGCGACCGTGCTGGAACAGGGCTTCCTCTTCCAGGGCCAGCGCAGCGCGCATCTCGGTGTGCCGCGCGGCGAGCCCTCGGGCCACCTGCCGCCCACCGCCTTCGTGCTCTTCCTGCAGAACCACGACCAGGTCGGCAACCGCGCCTTCGGCGAGCGGCTCGACCGCCTGGCCGACCCGCTGGCGCTCGAGGCCGCGGCGGCGCTGCTGCTGCTCTGCCCGCAGATCCCGCTGCTGTTCATGGGCGAGGAATGGGGCGCCTCGGCGCCCTTCCTCTTCTTCACCGACCATAATCCCGAGCTGGCGCCGCTGGTGCGCGAGGGGCGCCGGCGGGAATTCGCGCATTTCACCGCCTTCCGCGACGAGGCCGTGCGCGCACGCATCCCCGACCCGAACGCCGAGGCCACCTTCCTCGATTCGGTGCCGGACGCGTCCGAGGCGCTCCGCCCGCCGCACGCCGCGCGGCTCGCGCTGCACCGGCGCCTGCTGTCGCTGCGTCGCGACGCCATCATCCCGCGCCTGCCCGGCGCGCAGGCGATCGACGCCCGCGCCGTCGGCGAGGCGGCCGTGCTGGCGCGCTGGCGGCTCGGCGACGGCACGATGCTGACCATCGCCTGCAATTTCGGTCCGCGCCCGGTCGACGGCATTCGCGCCACCGGCGAGGTCCTCTTCGAGGGCACCGCAGGAGCGGGGAATTCCCTTGGCACCGGCACGCTGCCCGCGCGTTGCACCATCGTCCTGCTCGACCCGCCCGCGCACGCGGACGGCGTGGCTGACGGGCCGATGATGAAGGGGCCGGGATGACCGGAGACGACGACGCGGCGTTGCGCGACCTGGCCGAGGCCGCCGGCATCGCCACGCGCTGGCGCGACGTGCATGGCGAGACGCACGTCGTGGCGCCCGGGACGCTGCGCGCCGTGCTCGCGGCGCTCGGCCTGCCGCCCGGGGTCGCGGAGGCGCGGGCGCTGCTCGCCGAGGCCGCCGCGCATCCGCCGCCGCTGCTGACGGTGCCAGCCGGCCCCGATGGCGTGGCCATCCCGGGCGCCCGGCCCGGCCACCGATTCCAGCTCGCGCTCGAGAATGGCGACACGCGCGAGGGGCGGCTCGAGACCGGGCTCAGCGGGGAGGCGCGGGTGCCGGCGCTGGACGTCCCGGGCTACCACCGGCTGACGCTGGATGCCGGCCAGCTCACCCTCGCCGTCTCCTCCGGCCGCTGCCCCTCGCTGGCCGAACTCGGCGCGGCGCGGCACCGCGGCGCGGCGCCCTGGGGCCTCGCCGTGCAGATCGCCTCGCTGCGCCGCGCGGGCGATGGCGGCATCGGCGATTTCGGCGGCGTCGCGGCGTTCGCCGGCGCGGCGGCGCGGCATGGCGCGGCAGCTCTTGCCGTCAGCCCGGCGCACGCCCTCTTCGCCGCGGATCCCGCGAAATACGGCCCCTATGCGCCCTCGACGCGGCTGATGCTGAACGCGCTGCTGGCCGACCCCGAGGCGGCGCTCGGCACGCTGCCCGAGGGACCGCCGGATGGCGACGCGCCGCTGATCGACTGGCCCGCGGCGGCGCGCCGCAAGCGCGACCGGCTCCGCACGCTCTTCGCCGCTGCCGCCGACCATCCGGGCTTCGTCGCCTTCCGCAATGAGGCCGGCCAGGCGCTCGAGCAGCATGCGCGGTTCGAGGCGCTGCACGCGCAGTTCTTCGGCGCCGATCCGGCGCGCTGGCACTGGCGCGACTGGCCCGAGGGCTTCCGCACGCCCGACGGTGCCGGCGTCGCGCAGTTCGCCCGCGAGCAGCCTGGCGAGGTCGCCTTCCACGCCTTCTGCCAGTGGATCGCCGACGAATCCCGCGGCGCGGCGCAGCGGGCCGCGCGCGACGCCGGCATGCCGATCGGCCTGATCGCCGACCTCGCCGTCGGCACCGATGGCGGCGGCAGCCATGCCTGGTCGCGCCAGGCGGAGATCCTGCCCGGCCTCACGGTGGGCGCACCGCCCGACGTCTTCTCCCCGCTGGGCCAGGATTGGGGGCTCACCGCCTTCTCGCCACTGGCCATGGCCGCCGGTGGCTGCGCGGCCTTCCTCGAGATGCTGCGCGCCGGGCTGCGGCATGCCGGCGGCATCCGCGTCGACCATGCCATGGGGCTGCAGCGGCTGTGGGTCGTGCCGCAGGGCGCCGGTCCCGCCGAAGGCGCCTACCTGCACTACCCGGTCGAGGACCTGGTGCGGCTGCTGGCGCTGGAGGCGCAGCGGCATCGCGCGCTCGTCATCGGCGAGGATCTCGGCACGCTGCCCGAGGGCTTCCACGACCGCATGGCGCGCGCCGGCATCCTCGGCATGCGCGTGATGTGGTTCGAACAGCAACAGGATGGCGCCTTCCGCCCGCCGCGCGCCTGGTCGCGCGAGGCGGTGGCGATGACAACGACGCACGACCTGCCGACCGTGCGCGGCTGGTGGGAGGGGCGCGACATCGCCTGGCGCGAACGCCTCGGCCTCTTCCCGAACGCCGAGGTGGCGCGGCAGGAGCAGGCGCGCAGAACGCGCGAACGCGGGGGGCTGTGGCAGGCGATGCGCGACAGCGGCGCCGCGCAGGGCGAGGCGCCGCCGGCCGACGACGCCGCGCCCGTGGTGGACGCCGCGCCGGCGCATCTCGGCGCCGCCGCCTGCGCGCTGGCGATCCTGCCGGCCGAGGACGTGCTGGGCGAGGCGGAGCAGCCCAACCTCCCCGGCACCATCGACACGCACCCGAACTGGTGCCGGCGCCTGCCGGGCGCGGCGGCGACGCTGCTGGATGCGCCGGAGGCCGCGCAGCGGCTCGCCGCGCTGGCCGCGGTGCGGCGGCGCCCGGACCCGGAGGGCTGACATGGCCGCGCCGCCCGGCCCGCCCCGCGCCACCGTGCGGCTGCAGTTCCACGCCGGCTTCACGCTCGACGACGCGGTGCCCCTCGCGCCCTACCTCGCGCGGCTCGGCAACAGCCATGTCTACGCCTCGCCCATCCTGAAGGCGCGGCCCGGATCGACGCATGGCTACGACATCGTCGACCATGGCGAGATCAACCCCGAGCTCGGCGGCGAGCCTGCGCTGCGGCGGCTGGTGGCGGCGCTGCACGGGGTCGGCATGGGGCTGATCCTCGACATCGTGCCGAACCACATGGGCGTCGGCGGCGCCGACAACGCCGCCTGGCTCGACGTGCTGGAATGGGGCCGGCAGAGCGCCTTCGCCGACTGGTTCGACATCGACTGGGAGCCGCCGGACCGCACGCTGCACAACCGGCTGCTCGCGCCCTTCCTCGGCGCGCCCTATGGCGAGGTGCTGGCCTCCGGCGACCTCCGGCTGCGCTTCGAGGCGGAGACCGGCAAGGTCCACGCGCAGTATTTCGAGCACCGCTTCCCCATCGCGCCGCAGCACGTGCACCACGTGCTGGTCGCCGCCGGCGATCAGCGGCTCGCGCCCGTCGCCGAGGCCTTTGGCCGCGTCGGCCTGCTGCAGCGCGACCGTCCCGCCGCGCGCCGCGCCGCGGCCGAGGCCGAGGCGACGCTGCGCGACCTGGCGGCCACGGCCGAGGGTGCCGACTCCATTGCGGCCACGCTGGCCGCCTTCGACCCGGTGACGGAGGAGGGCCGGGACCGGCTGCACCGGCTGCTCGACCGCCAGCACTACCGGCTGGCTTGGTGGCGCGCCGCGGCGGACGAGATCAACTGGCGGCGCTTCTTCGACGTCAACAGCCTCGCCGGGCTGCGCGCCGAGGAGCCCGCGGTCTTCGACGCCACCCATGCGCTGGTGCTGCGGCTCTATGCCGAGGGCGCGATCGACGGGCTGCGCATCGACCATGTCGATGGCCTCGCCGATCCGCGCGGCTATTGCCGCAAGCTGCACCGGCGGATGAAGGCGGCCCGACCCGACCGGGAGCCGCTGATCTGGGTGGAGAAGATCCTCGCCCCCTTCGAGGCGCTGCGCACGGACTGGATGGTCGCCGGCACCACCGGCTACGACTTCATGGACGAGGCCTCGGGCGTGCTGCACGACGCAGCGGGCGAGGCGGCGCTGACCGCGCTCTGGACCGGGCTGACCGACCGCCCCGCCCTCTTCGAGGAGGAGGCGCGGGAGGCGCGGCGGCAGATCCTGCGCGACAACCTCGCCTCGGAGCTGAACGGCACGGCGGCGGCGCTCAAGCGCGTGGCGAACCGCGACCTGATGACGCGGGACTTCACGCTGACCGCGCTGCGTCGCGCGCTGGTCGAGGTGCTGGCGCATTTCCCGGTCTACCGCCTCTACATCACGCCGGGCGGGCGCGTCGCGGAGGATGAGCGCATCCTCGGCTGGGCCATCGCCGGCGCGCGGCGCACCGTGCGCGCGACCGAGCGACCGCTGCTCGACCTGCTCGACGCCTGGCTCGCCGGCGAGCCGCCGCGCAGCCTGCCGCATGCCTGGCGGCGCGAGCGCCTCGCCGCCGCGGTGCGGTTCCAGCAGCTCTCCGCCCCCGTCGCGGCCAAGAGCGTGGAGGACACCGCCTTCTACCGCTACGGCCGGCTGATCAGCCGCAACGAGGTCGGCGCCGATCCCGGCCGCTTCGCCGTCACCCCCGCCGGCTTCCATGCCACCGCGCGAGTGCGCGCGCGCGACTTCCCGCACGCGCTGCTCGCCACGGCGACGCACGACCACAAGCGCGGCGAGGATGTGCGCGCGCGCCTCGCCGTGCTCTCCGAGATCCCGGGCGAGTGGGAGGCGGCGCTGACGCGCTGGACGCGGCTGAACGCGCCGCTGCGCAAGGACCTGCCGGACGGCGCCGCGCCGGGGATGAGCGCGCAGGTGATGCTCTACCAGACGCTGGTCGGCGCCTGGCCGCTCGGCCTCGATCCCGGCGACGAGCCGGGGGTGCAGGCCTTCCTCGAGCGCGTCGCCGCCTGGCAGGAGAAGGCCCTGCGCGAAGCGAAGCGGCGCACCGACTGGGCCGTGCCCAATGCCGAGTACGAGGCCGCCTGCCGCGACTTCCTCCTCGCCGCGCTCGCACCCGACCGCGCCAGCCGCCTGCGCGAGGAGGTGGCCGGCTTCGCCGCGCGTCTCGCGCCGGCGGGCGCGGTGAACGGCCTGGCGCAGGTGGTGCTGCGGGCGGCCGCGCCGGGCGTGCCCGATCTCTACCAGGGCTGCGAGTTCTGGGATTTCAGCCTGGTCGATCCCGACAACCGCCGGCCCGTGGACTGGGCGGCGCGCGAGGCCGCGCTCGCGCAGGCGGCGCCGCCCGCGGCGCTGCTGCCGGAATGGCGGGACGGCCGCGTGAAGCAGGCCGTGCTGGCCCGCGCCCTGGCGCTCCGCGCCGCCGAGCCCCGGCTCTTCGCCGAGGGCGGCTATCAGCCCCTCGCGGCCGAGGGGCCACGCGCGCAGCACGTGCTTGCCTTCGCGCGCATGCTGCGCGGGGGCGGCACGGTGATTGCGGTGGTGACCCGCCTGCCGGCCGCGTTGCTGGGCACGTCGGGCCTGCCGCTCGTCGCGGAAGAGGAATGGTCGGGAACCGAACTGCGCCTGCCGCGTGAGTCCGGCGCCCGCAGGCTGCGCGACGCGCTGACGGGTGCCGTCCTCGACGCCCCGGGCGAGGCGCTGCCGGTCGGCCGCCTGCTCGCCCGCCTGCCCGTCGCGCTGCTGGAGGTGGCGCCATGAGCCGGATCGTCGTGGTCAGCAACCGCGTGCCCGTCCCTTCCGGCAATGCCGCCCCGGCGGGCGGCCTCGCGGTCGCGCTGCTCGGCCTGATGGAGCGGCGCGGCGGGCTCTGGTTCGGCTGGAGCGGCGCCGTCGCCCCCGAGCGCGGGCGCGCCCCGGCGGTGCTCGAGCGCGACGGCGTCGGCTACGCCACCATCGATCTCTCCGAGGCGGAACATCGCGGCTTCTACACGGGCTACGCCAACGGCGTGCTCTGGCCGATGCTGCACGCCCTGCCGCACCTGATGAGCTTCCGCCGGCAGGACCTCGAGGCCTATCGCCGGGTCAACCGCCGCTTCGCCGACTGCCTCGCGCCGCTGCTGCACGCCAGCGACCGCATCTGGGTGCACGACTACCACCTGCTGGCCCTGCCCGGCGCGCTGCGCGCCCGCGGCGTCGGCAACCCGCTCGGCTTCTTCCTGCACGTGCCCTTCCCGCCGCCAGAGGCCGCGGCGGTCGCGCCCGGCATCGCCGGCCTGGTGCAGGAGGTGCTGTCGGCCGACCTGCTCGGCTTCCAGACCCCCAACGACCGCGAGAATTTCGCCGCGACCGCAACCGGGCTCGCCGGCGCGACGCGCACCGCGGCGACCGTGCTGCGCCACGGCGGCCGCAGCATCCGCCTCGGCGTCTTCCCGGCCGAGATCGATGCGCGCGACTTCGCCGCCACCGCCGCCCGGCAGGTGGAGGCCGAGCCGGCGCGGCGCCTCGCCCGATCGCTGGAGGGCCAGGCGCTGTTGCTCGGCGTCGACCGGCTGGACCCGACCAAGGGGCTGCCGGAACGGCTGGACGCCTTCCGCCGCGCTGCCGCACGCCGCGCGCCGCGCAGCCTGGCGATGCTGCAGATCGCCGCCCCGTCGCGCGAGGATGTCGCCGCCTATCGCAAGCTCCGCGTCGAGCTCGACGGCATCGCCGGCGCCACCAATGCCGAGCTCGGCGAGCCGGACTGGCTGCCGCTGCGCATGCTGGCGCGGCCGCAGCCGCGGGAGGTGCTGGCGGGCTTCATGCGGCTCGCCCGCGTCGGCGTGGTGACGCCGCTGCGGGACGGCATGAACCTGGTGGCCAAGGAATACGTCGCCGCGCAGGATCCGCGCGACCCGGGCGTGCTGGTGCTCTCGGCCTTCGCCGGGGCGGCCGCGCAGCTTTCCTCGGCGCTGCTCGTCAACCCGCATGATTCGGAGAGCATGGCGGAGGCGCTGGTCGCGGCGCTGGACATGCCGCCGGCCGAGCGCCGTGCGCGCTGGCGCGCCGCCTGGGATTCCATCGCCGGCGCGACGCCCGAGGCCTGGGGCGAGGCCTTCCTGCACACGCTGGCGCCGCTGGACGCCATGCCGGCCGCGGGCCGCGCCTGAGCGCGCGCCGGATCAGGGCTCGCGCGCGACGGCGGTGACGCGGCCCGCGCGGTCGACCGCGTAGCGCCGCCCGGCCCAGCGCAGCGTCCGCCCACCGAGCGCACCGAGCAGGCAGGCGAGCTGGAAGCCCGGCACCAGCGGCAGCAGCCAGGCGCCGCGGCGCAGGCGGGCGGCGGCGCCAGCGCCATCCGGCAGGACGCGCCGCGCGATCCGCGCCCGCAGCCCGACGCGGACGCGCTGCAGCATCAGTGCCGCGCCGAGGCAGCCGAGCGGCAGGCCTGTCGCCCCCGCCGCCAACGCCAGCAGCGCCGCCGCGCCGCCCGCCACCGGCAGCGTCGCCGCTACGAGGGCCAGCACATAGGCCGCCGGTGCGTGCAGGCGCAGCACGCGGTACTGTCGCGCACCGAAGCCGAGGGCGTCGCGCAGCCGCGGAAAGGCGACGGGTGCGGGCGGCCGCACATCGAGCGGCGCGTAGATCACGAGCCCCGCCTGCCGCGCCGCGCGCGTCAGCACCAGGTCGTCGGAGACGGCGCGATCCCAGAGGCGCGGCAGGTCCAGCCGGTCGAGCGCGTCGCGCCCGATCGCCGTCGCGCCTCCCCAGCAGAGGTTGCAGCGCGCGCAGCGCGGCAGGGTGGCGATGCCGGCCTCGGCCAGCGCGACGAGGCGGGTGCCGAGGCCATCCCCGGCCGGCAGGGTCCAGCGATAACCGCTGGCAATCGGCGCCTGGCCCGCCAGGACCGGGCGCAGCAGGCGCGCGAGCAGGCCGGGCGGCGGGACGATGTCGGCATCGAGCGTGACGACGGCTGCATCCTCGGGCCGCAGCGCGCGCAGCGCCGCGAGCAGGTTCTGCACCTTCTGCCCCCGCCCTTCCGCCGCGCCGGCGAGCACCAGCGCGGCGCGCCCGGGCCGCGCCGCCACGAAGGCGGCGAGCGCCGCATGCGCCGGATCCTCGGCATCCTCGAGGGCGAAGACCACGCGCCAGGGCCCGGCGTGATCCTGCGATCCGAGACCCGAGAGGAATGCATCAAGACCGTCAGTCGGACCGCGCACCGGGACGAGAATCAGCACGGGCGGCAACGTCGCGGGTTCGGGCCGCCGTCGCGCGAGAAGACGCAGATACCACCAGCAGAGCAGCGTCGCCGCCGCGGCCTGCGTCATCCAGGCCATCAGCAGCCAGGCCAGCGGTCCCGCGACCGAATCCATCCGCGAATCGCCCCGGTTCGTCGCCATGATGCTTTGCGCGGGGCGCGGCGCAACGTCATGATGTGGCGGTGAATCGCAGGGACCGAGGCCGGCCATGGCAGCCTATGATGTCGCGGTGCGTGGCGGGGCGGTCGTCACCGGCAATGGGCTCGGTCCGGTGCGCTGCGACATCGGCATCCGCGCCGGCCGCATCGCGGCGCTGGCGGACACCATCACCGACGCGCGCGAGACGATCGAGGCCGGCGGCCTGCTGGTGCTGCCCGGTGGCGTCGACACCCATTGCCACATCGAGGAGCCGCAGCCCGATGGCGGCGTGAACGAGGAGAGCTTCGTCAGCGCCTCGGCCGCCGCCTTCGCCGGCGGCACCACCTCGGTCATCTGCTTCGTGCCGCAGTGGAAGGGGCACGGCGTCTGGGAGCGCTACCAGGATTACCGCGGCCGCGCCGCCCGGGCGATGCTCGACCATGCCTTCCACCAGATCATCAGCGACCCGACCGACGACGTGCTGGAGCGCGAGGTGCCGCGCATCGTCGCCGAGGGCGTGCGCAGCCTGAAGGTCTTCCTCACCTACGAGCCGCTGCGCCTCTCGGACGACGCGTATCTGCGCGTGCTGGCCACGGCGCGGAAGCTCGGCTGCCTGGTCACCGTGCATTGCGAGAACGACGCGGCGATCCGCTTCCGCATCGCGGCGCTGCTGAAGGCCGGCATGACGGCGCCGAAATACCACGCCTGGGCGCGGCCGCCGGTGGTGGAGCGCGAGGCGACGCACCGCGCCATCGCGCTGGCCGAGATGGTCGACCAGCCGATCCAGGTCTTCCACGTCTCCTGCGAGGAGGCGGCGGAGGAGATCGCCCGCGCCCAGGCGCGCGGCGTGAAGGTCTGGGGCGAGACCTGCCCGCAGTACCTGGTGCTGACCGCCGCCGACATGGACCGCCCCGGCTTCGAGGGTGCGAAGTTCATGTGCAGCCCGAGCCCGCGCACGGCCGAGGAGCAGGCGCGCGTCTGGGCGATGATCCGGCGCGGCACGCTCGACGTCGTCTCCTCCGACCATTGCGGCTTCAGCTACGAGGGCGAGCGCGGCAAGCGGCAGAACGGCACGGCGGTCGACTTCACCGCGATCCCGAACGGCATCCCGGGCCTCGCCGCGCGGCTGCCGATCGTCTTCAGCGAGGGTGTCTCCAAGGGCCGCATCGACGTCGACACCTTCGTGCGCCTGACCGCGACCAACCCCGCGCGGCTGATGGGGCTGGCGCCGCGCAAGGGGGTGATCGCCGTCGGCGCGGATGCGGACCTCGCGCTCTGGGATCCGATGAAGCGCGTGACCATCACCAATGCGCTGATGCGGCACGCGATCGACTACACGCCGTACGAGGGGCTGGAGGTCACCGGCTGGCCGGTGGCGACGCTGCGCCGCGGCGCGGTGGTGATGCAGGACGGCGCCATCCTGGCCGAGCCGGGCAGCGGCCAGTTCCTCGCCAGGCCGCCCTATTCCTTCATCGCGCCCAGCGGGGTGCTGCCGCATGGCCTCGATGCCGCGCCGCCCTACCTGACCCGCTGAGACTTCCAGGAGCACGCAGACATGCTGCCCACCGCCCCCGTCTTCTCGGCCCACAATGACGAGGAGGAGCCCTGGCGCCTGCAGCGCCTGGTGCGCACCGATGCCCGCGTGCGCGAGCTGATGCGGATCCTCACGCCCGAGGAGGACGAGGGCGATGCCAGCGTCGGCGAGCGCATCTGGACCAGGCATGTGATGCAGCTGCACGACGACCGCGGGCGGCTGCGCGCGCATGTCAGCGAGGCGCTGGGGA
>CAYNYQ010000042.1:0-21703 GCA_964401305.1 uncultured Acetobacteraceae bacterium
TCTCGACGAAGCCGCTCTCGTTCAGCGTGTCGGTGTGGATCGCCACCTGCACGTCCAGCGCATCGGCGACGGCGAGACAGGTGTCGATGGCCTTCGGCGTCGTGCCCCAGTCCTCGTGCAGCTTCAGCCCGCAGGCGCCGGCCAGGATCTGCTCCTCGAGCGCCGCAGGCAACGCCGCGTTGCCCTTGCCGAGGAAGCCGAGGTTCACCGGCAGCCCCTCGGCGGCCTGCAGCATGCGCGCCATGTGCCACGGGCCCGGCGTGCTGGTGGTGGCGAGCGTGCCGTGCGCCGGGCCGGTGCCGCCGCCGAACATGGTCGTCACGCCGCTGGCCAGCGCCTCCTCCACCTGCTGCGGGCAGATGAAGTGGATGTGCACGTCGAGCCCGCCGGCGGTCAGGATCCGCCCCTCGCCGGCGATGATCTCCGTCCCCGGGCCGATGATGATCGTCACGCCGGGCTGGGTGTCCGGGTTGCCGGCCTTGCCGATCGCCGCGATGCGTCCGTCCTTCAGCCCGACATCCGCCTTCACGATGCCCCAGTGGTCGAGGATCAGCGCGTTGGTGATGACGGTGTCCATGGCGCCCGCGGCGCGGGTGACCTGGCTCTGCCCCATGCCGTCGCGGATCACCTTGCCGCCGCCGAACTTCACCTCCTCGCCATAGGTGGTGAAGTCGCGCTCGACCTCGATGATCAGGTCGGTGTCGGCCAGCCGCACGCGGTCGCCCGTGGTCGGGCCGTACATGCCGGCATAGGCGGAGCGCGAGATCCGTGCGGGCATCAGACCTGTCCTTCCGTCTCGCCGCGGAAGCCGTGCACCACGCGGGCCCCGGCAAAGCCGACCAGGCGCACGCTGCGCGTCTGCCCGGGCTCGAAGCGCACGGCGGTGCCGGCGGGGATGTCGAGGCGCCGGCCGCGGGCCTGGACGCGGTCGAAGGCCAGCGCGGGATTGGTCTCGGCGAAGTGGTAGTGGCTGCCGACCTGCACCGGCCGGTCGCCGGTATTGGCGACCTCGAGCTCGATGCTGTCGCGGCCCGCGTTCAGCGCGATCTCGCCGGCGGCGGGGAACACCTCTCCTGGGATCATCGCCACGCCTCAGCGGATCGGGTTGTGCACGGTGACGAGCTTCGTGCCGTCGGGGAAAGTCGCCTCCACCTGGATCTCGTGGATCATCTCGGCGATCCCCTCCATCACCTGCTCGCGGGTGATCACCGTGGCGCCGTCGCGCATCAGCTCGGCCACGCTGCGGCCGTCGCGCGCGCCCTCCACCACGAAGTCGGTGATCAGCGCCACCGCCTCGGGGTGGTTCAGCCTCACGCCACGCTCCAGGCGGCGGCGCGCCACCTGGGCGGCCATGGCGATCAGCAGCTTGTCCTTCTCGCGCGGCGTGAGGTTCATGCGCGGCCTTGTCCCTTGCCGATGCGGGCGATCATGCCGAACACCCCGCCGCTTCGTCCACAGCGGCCCCGCGGATGCGCCATCTCAGGTGCTCCAGAGTCGCGGCAGGCGGGGCGGCAGTCCGAGCGCAGCGGCGCGGAGCGCGATGATGGCCTCGCCGACCGCGCGCCGCACCGCCGCCGCCCGCCCGAGCCAGCGCGCCAGCAGCAGGCCCGGACGCGGCAGCGTCGCCGCGCCGCCCGCCCGCTCCCGCAGGCGCGGGAGGTGCTCCGCCGCATCCGGCGCGGCGAGCAGCAGCGTGCCCAGCGCCTCGGCGCCGTCGAAGCCGAAGCGGGCGTCGAGCAGCATGGCGGGCGGGTCCGGCAGGTCCAGCGCATCCGCCCAGAGCAGGGCGCCGCCGGGACCGTGCAGCCGCCAGCGGTCCAGCACCGCGCCATGCCGCAGCCGTTCGCCCCGCGCCGCGCGGCCGAAGACCAGCGTCTCGGCCGCCAGCAGCCGGGCGCCCTCCTCCAGCCGGGCGGTCATGCGGCGATCGAGGCGCGCGCCGTCGAAGAGGATCGTCTCCTGCGGGATCCATTCCAGCGTCGCCCCGGGGCCGAGCCCAAGGCGCGTCGTCACCGCCGTCGTCGGCCCGAGGCTGCGATAGACCTTCTCCGCCGCGGCACTGCTCAGTGTCGCGCAGCTTCCGGACTCGAGCGCGACGCCCTGCTCGAGCGTGTCGCCGCCGGCGAGCCCGCCGGCGCAGTTCAGGATCGCGCCGAGGACCGGGTCGCCCGGCTCGGGATCGGGGAAGAGAACGCGGAGCGGCGCGCGCTGGTCGAGGTGACACAGCACCGTGCCGCGCGCGGCGGCGGTCCGGAAGCCGAGCGCGAAGCTGCCCGCGGCGCGCTGGTGCGCGGTTGGGGCGGTTTCGGCGGCGTCGCGCGGCATCATGGCAAGATCGCACAGGCCGGCGCCTGCGCAAACCCCTGCCAGGCGAGGCCGGCGCTGCGCGCGCTGCGTGCAGGCTGCCCAGCGGGTGGGCGGCCACGGCGCACCACGCAACGCTCTTGCCGGCCCGCGCGGATGGCATGATGGTTGCAGTCCTCCAGCGCGCCGAGCCATGCCCGGCCACGACCAGGCATGCCCGGCCACCAGCGCCGTGCTCCGCGATCCTCGCCGCCCGTCCTGTCGGGAGCTCTCCTTGCTGTTCCGTCCCGCCCGCACCGACACGACGCCCGCGCCAGCCGCCCTGCGCGGCCATACGCTGGATGCGCTCGGCATCACGGTGCGCTACGGCGCCTTCACCGCGCTCGATGCCGTGAACCTCTCGGTGCGCGCAGGCGAGGTGCTGGCGCTGCTCGGCCCCTCGGGCTGCGGCAAGACCACGCTGCTGCGCACCGTCGCGGGCTTCGTGCGGCAGGAGGCCGGCCAGGTGCTGCTCGATGGCCAGGCGATCGACGACCTGCCGCCGAACCGCCGCAGCGTCGGCATCGTCTTCCAGAACTACGCGCTCTTCCCGCACATGAGCGTCGCCGACAACGTGGCCTATGGCATGCAGGCGCGGCGCATGCCGCGCGAGCGCATCGCGGCGCGCGTCGGCGAGCTGCTCGAGATGGTGCAGATGGGCGGCTTCCGGGACCGGCGGCCGGCCCAGCTCTCGGGCGGGCAGCAGCAGCGCGTGGCGCTGGCCCGCGCCCTGGCGACCGAGCCTGCGGTGCTGCTGCTGGACGAGCCCTTCGCCGCGCTCGACCGCTCGCTCCGGCTCGACATGCAGATCGAGATCAAGCGGCTGCAGCGGCAACTGGGCCTGACCGCCATCCTCGTCACCCACGACCAGGACGAGGCGATGAGCGTCGCCGACCGCATCGCGGTCATGCGCCGCGGCCGCATCGAGCAGCTCGGCGCGCCGGTCGAGGTCTACGACCGCCCCTCCAACCTCTTCGTCGCCGGCTTCATCGGCACCACCAACCGCCTGCCCTGCACCGTCGGCGGCTGGGCGGACGAGCAGGTGCGGCTGCGGCTCTCGGGCGGCGCCGAGATCGGCGTGCCGATGCCCGAGCGCCCGCCCGCCGCCGGCACGCCGATGCTGCTGACCATCCGCCCGGAGCAGCTCGTGCTGCACGCCGAGCCCGGGGCGGGGCGGATCCCGGTGGAGGTCGGGCTGTCGCTGCCGCTCGGCGGGCAGACGATCCGCGAGGTGGTCGCGCCCGGCGGCACCCGGCTGCGCCTGACCGAGCCGCGGCGCGGCGCCATCGCCGACCCGGGCGCGCAGGCCTGGATCGGGCTCGCGCCCGATGCGCGCCCCGCCCTCTTCCCCCGCACCGAGGACACCGAGGAGTGACGCCCATGACCCCCCGCCTTCCCCGCCGTGCCGCCCTGCTGGGCGCCGCCGCGGCCCTCGCATCCCCCCTGGCCTCCCCCGGCCTCGCGCGCGCCCAGCGCGGCGGCAGCGTGACCAGCGCGATCTATCCCGGCAGCTGGGAGGAGGCCTTCCGCGAGCACGTCGCACCGCCGCTCAAGCGCATGCACAACATCGAGCTCGAGATGCAGGGCCTCTTCGCGGTCGACCAGATCGCGAAATTCGCCGCCAGCCGCGGCGTGCCGCCCTTCGACTGCTTCGTGCTCGATCCCGGCCCGGCCGCGACCGGCGCCGAGCGCGGCATGTTCGAGCGTTTCGATGCCGCGAAGCTCTCCAACCGCGCCGCCCTGCCGGCGATGCTGGTGAACCCCTGGGGCGTGGGCTGCGCCGCGCAGGTGGTGGGCATCGCCTACAACCCGAAGAAGGTGCCGAAGCCTGCCGGCTATGCGGACCTGTTCAAGGACCCCTGGGTCTCGCGCCTCGGCATCACCGGCTTCCAGACCACCTTCGGCACCATCAGCCTGATCGAGATCGCCAAGGTCTTCGGCGGCAGCGAGACCAACATCGAGCCGGCGCTGGCCGAGCTGAAGAAGGTGCTGCCGAAGATCGCCGCCGTCGGCGCGCCGGCCGCCATGCCCGGGCTGTTCCAGCAGGGCCAGTGCGACGTGATGTACACCAACACCCAGACGGTGACGACGCTGAAGGATCGCGGCGTGGACATCGAGTTCGCGGTGCCCGCCACCGGCGCCTCGGCCTTCTTCACCACGCTGCACATCGCCAAGGGCAGCGAGAATGTCGAGAATGCCTACAAGTACATCGACACCGTGGTCAGCCGCGGCGTGCAGGACGCGCTGCAGAAGAAGCCCTACAATTTCGTCCCGGTGAACAGCCAGGTGACGCTCGGCCCGGGCCTGCCGATGCGCAGCCTCGACGAGATGGCGCGGTTCAACCAGCACGACTGGTCGAAGATCAACCCGCTGCGCGGCGAGTGGATCCAGCGCTTCAACCGCGAGATGGCGAAGTAGCGGCGTGCCTGCCGGGCGGCGGAGGCGGGGCTGATGGCCGGCCCTGCGGCGGCGGCGGTGCGGCCCGGGGGCGCCGGGCTTTCGGCCTGGGCGCCGGCGCTGCCGCTCGGCCTCGCCTACGCCGCCTTCTTCGTC
Source organism: uncultured Acetobacteraceae bacterium (assembly GCA_964401305.1). GTDB lineage: Bacteria > Pseudomonadota > Alphaproteobacteria > Acetobacterales > Acetobacteraceae > JAIEOP01. Next base: position 4,897 of record CAYNYQ010000042.1, read on the forward strand.
GCGCCGCTGCTGATGCTGTTCGTCGTCAGCTTCTACGCCGACGACCGCATGACCGGCTTCGGCCTGCGGCAGTGGCAGCGCTTCCTGTTCGACGCCTTCCACTGGAAGGTGGTGGCCGACACGCTGCTGCTCGGCCTCAAGACGGTGGCGGCGACGCTGGTGCTGGGGCTGCCGCTGGCCCTCGTCTACCGCGCGGCACCGCCGGCGTGGCAGCGGGTGCTGCTCTTCATCGTGGTCATGCCGCTGCTGACCAGCGTGGTGGTCCGCACCTTCGCCTGGATCGTGATCCTGGGGCGGGAGGGGCTGGTGAACCAGGTGGTGCTCGGACTCGGCCTCGCCGCGGATCCGCTCCGGCTGCTGCAGACGGAATACGGGCTGGTGATCTCGCTGACGCAGATCGAGATGCCGCTGCTGCTGCTGCCGGTGCTCGCGGTGATGAGCCGCATCGACCCGAACCTACTCGATGCTTCGGCCTCACTCGGCGCCTCACCCTGGCGGACGCTGTTCCGGGTGATCCTGCCGCTGGCCGCGCCGGGCATCGCGGCCGGCTGCCTTCTTGTCTTCGCCTCCTCCACCACCGCCTTCATCAGCCAGTCCGTCATCGGCGGCGGGCGGCTGGTCTACTTGCCGGCGATGATCTGGCAGCAGGCGATGGTGGTCGCCGACTGGCCCTTCGCCGCCACGGCGGCGGTGGCGCTGCTGGTCTCCGTCTCCGCCGTCATCGCGGTGATCGCCTATGCCGGGCGGGTGGCGGGGGGGCGCATCCATGGCTAGGCGGCGGACGGCGGGGGAGCTTTCCTACGTGCTGGTCATCGGCGCCCTGGCGGTGGTGGCGCTGGTGATCCTGGTGGCGCCGGTGCTGGTGGTGCTGGCGACCTCCTTCACCGACAGCCGCTCCATCCGCTTCCCGCCGCAGGGCTTCTCGCTGCGCTGGTACGAGCTGCTGCTGGACGGCGTGCGGTCCCGCCCGATCCACCGCGCCGCCGGCAATACGCTCGAGGTGGCCGCCTTCGCCGCGGGGCTGGCGACGATCCTCGGCACGGCGGCGGCGGTCGCGCTGGCGCGGGCCGGCGGGCGGGCGGCGCGGGCGCTCGATGCCTTCTTCATGGCGCCGCTGGTGCTGCCCGGCCTCGCCTTCGGCCTGGCAGCGCTGATGTACTTCACCATCCTCGGCTTCCGGCCCTCCATCGCGCTGCTGGTGGCGGGGCATCTCGTCGTCGTCACGCCCTTCCTGCTGCGCACCGTCGGCGCCTCGCTCTCGCAGCTCGACCCGGCGCTGCTCGATGCCTCGCGCTCGCTCGGCGCCGGGCGGGCGATGACCTTCCGCCGCATCACCCTGCCGCTGATCGCGCCTGGCATCGCCGCCGGCGCCTTCCTCGCCTTCATGGCGAGCGTCGACAATGTTCCCGTCTCCCTCTTCCTCTCCTCGGCGCGGACCGACATGCTGCCGATCCGCATGTGGGGCATGATGGAGAGCACGCTGGACGTGCGCGTGGCCGCCGTCTCCGGCACCCTGATCATCATCGCCTTCGTGCTGATGCTGGTGATGGAGCGGCTGACCGGCCTGACACGGAGGATGCGCGGATGATGCGCCTGATCGCCGAGCCCCTGACCTCGGGCGCCTTCCTGCCCTATGGCGAGGTGCTGGAAGGCCCGGCCATCCCGGGCCGCACCTCCTTCGAGGATGCGCTGGCGAACCGCCGCCCCGGCGCGCGCCCCTCGCTCTCGCTGGTGGTGAAGGAGCCGGTGGCCTCCCTGCCGATCCGCTCCAAGGTGATGGAGCGGCACCGCTTCTCCTCGCAGAGCTTCGTCCCGCAGGAGGCCGCGCGCTGGCTGGTGGTCGTCGCGCCGCATCTCGCGCAGGGCACCGGCCCCGACATGGCGCGGGCCCGCTGCTTCCTCGCCCGCGGCGACCAGGGCGTGACCTATGGCGCCGATGTCTGGCACCATCCCTTCACCGTGCTCGACCGCATGGCCCGGTTCGCGGTGCTGATGTGGAAGGACGGCTCGGCGGAGGACGACGAGTTCGTCGACGTCGCGCCCTTCGAGATCGCCCTCGGCTAGGCCCGCGGGCGCGGGGTCGCGGATCCCCGCGTGGCCCGGGCCGCCATGCCCCGTGCCTTCGGCAGCGACGCAACAGGGAGGAAGCAGCGATGCCCTACGACGTGAAGCGCGACTTCGTCGGCTACGCCAACCGCCCGCCCAACCCGCAATGGCCGGACGGCGCCAGGCTCGCGGTGAACTTCGTGATGAACTACGAGGAGGGTTCCGAGCCCTCCATGCAGGACGGCGAGGGCTACACCGAGAACGGCCTGACCGAGGCGCATGGGCTGAACCAGGTGAAGTCCGGCCGCGACCTCGCCGCCGAGGGCATGTTCGAGTACGGCAGCCGGGTCGGCTTCTGGCGGCTGATGCGCCTCTTCCAGGAGCGCGGGCTGCCGATGACGCTCTTCGCCTGCGCGCTCGCGCTCGAGCGCAATCCCGAAGCCGCCGCGGCGGTGCGCGAGTCGGGCTTCGACATCTGCTGCCATGGCTGGCGCTGGGTGAAGCATTTCGAGCTGCCCGAGGCCGAGGAGCGCGAGCACATCGCCCGCGCCGTCGCCAGCCTGGAGAAGACGGTCGGCCAGAAGCCGGCCGGCTGGTACTGCCGCTACGGCCCCTCGGTGAACACGCGCCGCCTCGTCGTCGAGCATGGCGGCTTCCTCTACGACAGCGACTACTACGGCGACGAGCTGCCCTTCTGGGTGACGGTGGACGGCAATCCGCACCTGGTCGTGCCCTATTCCCTGGTGAACAACGACGGCAAGTATGCCGGCTGGATGGGCACCTCGGACGAGTGGTTCGGCTTCGTCCGCGACGCCTTCGACATGCTCTACGCCGAGGGCGCGGACCGGCCCAAGATGATGTCGGTTGGGCTGCACATGCGCCTGATCGGGCATCCGGCGCGCGCCGTCGGGCTGCAGCGGCTGCTCGACTACATGATGGCGCGCAAGGGCGTCTGGATCACCCGGCGGCTCGACATCGCGCGGCACTGGGCCGCGGTGCACCCCTATTCCGGCAAGGGCCTGAACGAATGAGCGCCACCCCGCGCGAGCATCTCGTCGTCGCCCTCGGGCCGCAGCGCTACCGGGTGGAGCGGCCCTGGGGCGAGGTGCCATCCGGCGCAGGGGGCGTCACCGATGTCGCCTGCGACGCCGCCGGCCGCGTCTACGTGCAGCTGCGCGGCGATGCCTATACCGATCCCGAGCACCCGGCGATCCTCGTGCTCGAGCCGGACGGGCGCCGCCGCGCCGCCTGGGGCGGGCGCGAGGTGCTGGACGGCCACATGGCGAGCGTGCATCCCGATGGCCGTGTCTTCGTCGTCGACCGCGACGCGCACGAGGTGATCGTCTTCGACCCCGAGGGCCGGCGGCTCGGAGGGCTCGGCACGCGCCACGCGCCGGGCGAGCCCTTCAACGCCCCCTGCGACGTCGCCTTCGCGCCGGACGGCACCATCTATGTCGCCGACGGTTATGGCCATTCCTTGGTGCACCGCTTCAGCGCCACGGGCGCGCCGCTCGGCCATTGGGGGCGGCCAGGCACCGGGCCCGGCAAATTCTCCACGCCGCATGCCGTCTGGGTGCTGGAGGACGGGCGTGTCGCCGTCGCCGACCGGGAGAACCACCGGGTCCAGCTCTTCACCGCCGAGGGCGCGCACCTGATGGACATCGGCGACGTGCACAAGCCCATGGACGTGCACGGGGCGCCCGGCGGGGGGCTCTACGTCACCGACCAGATCCCGCGCCTTTCGCTGTTCGACGGGGCGAGCGGTGCGCTGCTCGGCCGCTGCCGGCCCGTGCTGAACGGCGCGCATGGCATGTGGCGGGACGCGGGAACGGGCGTTCTCTACCTGGCGGAGCTGAACCCGAACCGGCTGAGCCGCCTGGTGCCCCTGGCCTGATCCACGGGCCGGGGCGGCGGTCGTGCCGGCGGCGTCTCATTTTCGTCAGCCTTGCCGGCAGGTCGGCGCCAGTTCCAGGGCGGGAGAGTTTCTTAAAACTTTCTCAATCCTCCCCTGGATCGACTTCCTATCATCGGGTTAATCCACCGCACCTTTCCGTCGCGCCCGCAACGGAGCCGCCCGCGCCCAGGCGTGGCCGGCCGCTTCCGTGCGGCTGCGGCCACGGCATTACCGCAACAATCGCGCCGCGTGCGCAGGAGACCCGCCATGTCCCTCTCGACCACGCCGACCGATGCCCTCACCTTCCAGGCGCTGGGCACGCTCGGCCTCGCCGGGGCGGAGATTTCCGCCTTTGACGCGGCGACCGCGCGGCTCTTCGTCACCTCCTCGGTCGGGCTGCAGGTCGTCGACCTCTCCGATCCCTCGGCGCCCTCGCTGGTGACGACGATCGACATGGAGGCGCTCGGCTTCCTGTCGAACAACATCAGCAGCGTCGCGGCGAAGTTCGGCAACGTCGCGGTGGCGCTGCAGGACGACGACAAGTCGCTGCCCGGCCAGGTCGTGATCCTGAACGCCGCCACGCTCGTGGCCGCCGGCGCCGTGACGGTCGGCGCGCATCCCGACATGGTGACCTTCACGCCCGACGGTTCGAAGGTGCTGGTCGCCAACGAGGGCGAGTACCTCGAGGACAACCTCGGCTCCGGCCGCGAGGGCAGCGTCTCGATCATCGGCGAGGACGCCAACGGCTTCTATGTGCAGACCGCCGACTTCGCGGCCTTCAACAAGGATCTCGTCGCGCTGCGCGCCGAGGGCCTGCGGATCTTCGCCGGCCAGACCGTCGCGCAGGATGTCGAGCCCGAGTACATCGCCATCTCCCCCGACGGCAAGACCGCGATGGTGACGCTGCAGGAGGCGAACGCCGTCGCCATCCTCGACATCGAGACCGCGACCTTCACCAAGATCGTCCCGCTCGGGCTGAAGGACTTCTCCGGCCTGCAGGCCGACTTCAGCGACCGTGACGGCGGCATCAACCTGACCACGGGCAACCCGGTCTTCGGCATCTACATGCCGGATGCGATCGACAGCTACGAGGCGGGCGGGCAGGCCTACTACGTCATCGCCAACGAGGGCGACGACCGCGACGACTTCATCACCCCCGAGGAGACGGACCGGCTCGGCGACTTCGACCTCGACGACACGGCCTTTCCCGACGAGGCCACGCTGCAGGAGGACGCCAATCTCGGCCGCCTCATCGTGACGAACGCGCCGCTCGCCGGCGGCGACCTCGACGGCGACGGCGACCTCGACCAGATCCAGATGCTGGGCGGCCGCTCCTTCTCCATCCTCGACAGCACCGGCGCCATCGTCTTCGACAGCGGCGACATCATCGAGCGCATCGTCGCCGACCAGTTCCCCTCCCGCTGGGACGACGGCCGCAGCGACAACAAGGGCCCCGAGCCCGAGGGTGTCGAGATCGCCACCATCGACGGCGCCACCTATGCCTTCGTCGGGCTCGAGCGCACCAGCATCACGCTGGTCTTCGACGTCACCGACCCCACCGCCGTGACCTATACCGGCGCGCTGGAGAATGCGGGTGACATCAGCCCCGAGGGCGGGATCTTCATCTCGGCCGAGGACAGCCCCACCGGCGAGGCGCTCTTCGTCGTCAGCAACGAGGTGAGCAACACCGTCACCGCCTACGAGATCCTGGTGCCGCCGAAGCCCGCCTTCACGCTGCAGATCCTGCACGCCTCCGACTGGGAGGGCGGCGTCGCCGCGGTGGAGCGGGCGCCGAACTTCGCCGCCATCGTCGATGCGCTGGAGGACACCTACGCCAACAGCATCACCCTGACCTCGGGCGACAACTTCATCCCGGGCCCCTTCACCGCGGCCGGCACCGATCCCTCGGTGCGCGACGAGATCGCCTCCTTCTACGAGCAGCTCTTCGGCCTGAACCCGGGCGCGCTCACCGGCATCCGCAACAGCACCCTGCCCTTCAACGCCGCCGACGTGGCCATCCTGAACGCGGTGGGCGTCCAGGCCTCCGTCTTCGGCAACCATGAATTCGACCTCGGCACCAACGCGCTGAACGCGGCCATCAACAGTGCGGTCTCGAGCGGCGCGGTCAGCAATATCGGCGTGCTCTTCCCCTACCTGACCGCCAACGTGAACCTCGGCCCGACCGAGCTCGCCGGCCTTGTCACGCAGAACCTTCTGAACGCCACCGAGTTCGGCTTCCGCGCCTCGGACTTCAACGCCAACGGCACGCTGGCCAATGCCGCCGGCGCCTCGCGCCCGCAGGCGGCGCCCTGGACCATCATCGAGGAGAACGGCGAGCAGATCGGCGTCCTCGGCATCACCACGCAGATCCTCGCCGCCATCAGCTCGCTCGGCAACGGCACGGTGGCCGACCCGGCCGGCGACGGCGGCGTCGACAACATGCAGGAGCTGGCCGACATCCTGCAGCCGCTGGTCGACCAGATGACGGCGCTCGGGCTCGACAAGATCATCCTGCTGGCGCACCTGCAGCAGATCGGCAACGAGCGCGAGCTGGCAACGCTGCTCTCCGGCGTCGACATCATCCTCGGCGGCGGCAGCAACACCATCTTCGCCGACGGCACCGACGTGATCGAGGCCGGCGACGTGGTCGGCGGCACCTACCCCGAGATCTACACCGGCGCCGACGGCAAGCCGGTGGCCCTCGTCAACACCGATGGCAACTACAACTACGTCGGCCGCCTGGTGGTGTCCTTCGACGAGGACGGTGTCATCATCCCGGGCAGCATCGACCCCGACGTCTCCGGCGCCTATGTCACCGACGAGGCCGGCGTGGACGCGGTCGCCGGCAACGGCGACGGCACGCTCGACCAGGCCGAGCAGGACGCGATCTTCGCCGACGGCACCCGCGGCGGCGAGGTGAAGCAGATCGCCGACGCCATCGGCGCGGTGATCCAGGCCAAGGACGGCAACGTGCTCGGCTTCACCGACGTCTTCCTCGAGGGCCGCCGCTCGCTGGTCCGCTCGGAGGAGACCAACCTCGGCAACCTCACCGCCGACGCCAACCTCGCCGTGGCGAAGTCCTTCGACATCGAGACGGTGATCAGCCTCAAGAACGGCGGCGGCATCCGCGCCGAGATCGGCACGGTGCTCGGCCAGCCGATCCCCGACCTGCTGCCGCCGCAGGCCAACCCCGATGCCGGCAAGCCGGAGGGCGGCATCAGCCAGCTCGACATCGAGAACAGCCTGCGCTTCAACAACGGCCTCTCGCTGCTCACGCTCTCCGCCCAGGGCATCGTGAACATGCTGGAGAACGCGGTGCGCGGCGCCAACCCGGGTGCGACGCCCGGCGCCTTCCCGCAGATCAGCGGCCTGAAGTTCAGCTGGGACAAGGACCGCCCGACGCTCGACCGGGTGGTGGATGTCGCGGTCGTCGACCAGCAGGGCAACGTGATCGACGTGCTCGCCGAGAACGGCGCCCTGGTGGGCGACCCGACCCGCGAGTTCCGCCTCGTCACGCTGAACTTCCTCTCGCCGGACAACGCGGCCGACCTGCGCGGCGGCGACGACATCATCGTGCAGGGCGCCACGGTGAACGACACGGCGCCGGGCGCGGCCAGCGGGACGCTCGCGGTCTACACCGACTTCGCCGCGCTGAACCGCGTCGACCTCTACGACCCGGCGGCGAGCGCCGACTTCGCCACCGCCGGGCGCGAGCAGGCGGCGCTGGCCGACGTCCTCTCCGCCCTCCACGGCACCGAGGACGCGGCCTATGCCGAGGCCGAGACGGGCCGCGACCAGGATGAGCGGGTCCAGAACCTGGACTTCCGCGCCAGCGACGTGATCGGCGGCGGCGCCGACCCGGAGGCCGGCGAGGACAATGTCGTGGTCGGCACCTCGGGCGACAACGACATCGTCGCCTTCCGCGGCGACGACAGCATCTGGGGCGTCGGCGGGAACGACGAGATCTTCGGCCTGCGCGGCGACGACATGATCCTCGGCGGCGTGGGCAACGACACCGCCATCGGCGGCAACGGCAACGACACGCTGATGGGCGGCGACGGCGACGACGTCCTGCGCGGCGGCGGCGACGACGACGTGATCAACGGCGGCGCCGGCAACGACACGCTGGTCGGCGGCGCCGGGGCGGACAGCTTCATCTTCGACGGCGCGGCCGGCGAGGACCGCCTGACCGGCTTCGTCTCGGGCGAGGACGAGCTCGTGCTCACCGGCCTCGGCTTCGCCGACTTCGCCGCGGTGCAGGCGGCGATGCAGGAGACCGCCCGCGGCGTGGTGCTGACGCTCGACGACGACAGCAGCGTCCTCCTCCGGGGCGCCACCATCGCCGGCATCCTCGAGACGGATGTCGTCCTGATCTGAGGCCGGCGCGCGCCGCGCTGGCGGCGCGCCCGCTTCCCTGCTAGCGGGGGGGTCGATGTCCCTCGGCCCCCTCGCCCGTTCCGCGCCGGCCCGCCTGCTGCGGGACCGGCGCTTTCTCGTGCTGCTCGCGCTCGGCTTCTCCTGCGGCGCGCCGCTGCCGCTGGCGGCCGGGCAGGTGCTGCGGCAATGGTTCACCGAATCGGGGCTCTCGCTCGGCGCCATCGGGCTCACGGCGCTGATCGGGCTCGCCTATGCCAACAAGTTCCTCTGGTCCCCGGCACTGGATGGTGTCCCGGCGCCGATGCGGGGCCTCGGACAGCGGCGGGGCTGGCTGCTGCCGATCCAGGCCTCCCTCCTGCTGGCGATCCTCGGCATCGCCGCCACCGACCCGGCCGCGGGCGCCACCGCCACCGTGGCGCTGGCCGTCCTCGTCGCCTTCCTCTCGGCCAGCCAGGACATCGTGGTGGATGCCTGGCGGATCGAGATGCTGGGCGAGGACGAGGAGGCCCAGGCCTATGGGCTCGCCGCCTACATCTGGGGCTATCGCCTGGCGCTGCTGGCCGCCGGCGCCGGGACGCTGCTGCTGGTGCAGCACATCGGCTGGTCCGGCGCCTATGCCGCGGCGGCGCTGCTGATGCTGCCGGGCCTGCTCGCCACGCTGCTGGGGCGGGAGGCGCCGCGAATCCGCCCAGCGGGCGCCGTCGGCTGGCGCGCGCGGCTGCGCGGCTCCGTGCTCGAGCCCTTCCTCGACTTCATCCGGCGGCCAGGCTGGGCCGCCATCCTCGCCTTCATCGCCCTCTTCAAGCTCGGCGAGGCGCTGGCCGGCGTCATGACCACGCCCTTCTACCGCTCCCTCGGCTTCACGCGGGAGGACGTGGCGACCGTCGGCACCGTCTTCGGCATGGTGGCGGTGCTGGCGGGCGCGCTGGCGGGCGGTTGGCTCGTCGGGCGCATCGGCGTGGCGCGGGCGCTGATCCTCACCGGCCTGATGCAGATGCTCTCGAACCTGATGTACGTGGCGCTGCACCAGGCCGGGCATTCCATGCCGATGCTCTGGCTGCAGGTCGGCGTGGAGAACGTGACGGATGGCCTGGCCGACGCCGCCTTCCTGACCTACCTCGCGGGCCTGACCAGCCGCGCCTTCACCGCGACGCAGTATGCGCTGCTCTCCTCCCTCGCCGCGGTGCCGCTGCGCACCCTCGGCGCCTCGGCCGGCTGGCTGGCGGAGGGGCTGGGCTGGACGCCCTTCTTCCTGCTCACGACCGCGGCCGCCCTGCCCGCGCTCGGCATCATGCTGTGGCTGCTGGCGCGCTACCCGCCGCCCCCGCCGCGCGCCGCGGCCGATCCGCCGGCCGCCCTCGCGGCCTGAGGCGCCCCTCCACCCGAACGGCCGAAGGTCATCGCATGACGCCCTGGCTGCTCACGCCGATCCTCCTGGTCGCCTCGACCGTGCTGATGACCATGAGGTAGCCGGTTTCGCACACTGCCGGGCTGGACCGGGGTGGCGGCCGAACCACTCGACGCGACGGGCACCGGAATGGTAGCCCCCGCGCATGGTCACGGGCTTCTCCCAGACATTGTTTCGCCGTCCGGGCTTCGAGGCGGCTATCGTCGAGGCGACAAGTGCCGCCGCTGCCTTTCCAAGGCATACGCACGATGAGTTCGTCATCTCGGCCAACATGGAGGGCGCGGAGCGCGTCTGGCTCGATGGCCGGACCCTCGAGGCGGCGGTGGGCGACGTCACCGCCTACACCCCCGGCGCCCTGCAGGCGAGCCACGGCGTGCCCGGCACTGGCAAAAGGTGGCGCTTCGTGAGCCTCTACGCCGAGCCCGGCTTCGTGGCGCAGGCGCTCGGGTTGCAATCCCCGCCGTCGCTGCGTGGTCCGGTGCTGCGCGATCCGATCCTGATGCGGCACTTCGCGGATCTCGGGCGGATGATCGCGGTGCCGGAGGACCGGGACAACGGCATGGCGGAGGAGAAGGCCGTGGCGATCCTTGCCGCAACGGTCGGCACCGGGGAGACGGGTCGCCCGGCAGCGCGCGGCGATGCCGTGGTCCGGCGCGCGGCGGAGATGCTGCTCGACCGGTTGGGCGACCGGCCGTCCCTCGCGGAGATCGCGGCCGAGATCGGCGTGTCGCGTGAGCATCTGATCCGCCGCTTCGCGTCCGTGCACCGGATGCCGCCGATGGCGTGGGCGCTGCAGCGGCGCGTGGCGCGGGCGCGGACATTGCTACGCGGCGGGATGCCGCCCGCCGACGTGGCCGCCATGCTCGGCTTCGCGGATCAGGCCCATCTGACGCGCGCGTTCCGGAACGCGATGGGCACCACGCCCGGCCGGTATCGCCTCCGCGCCTGACCGGTCGGAGGATCAACCAGGTTCAAGACCGGCCGATCCCACCCCGGTAGCCCGTTCTCCGCCCCCTAGCCGGAGAACTCCATGCTGACCCTCTTCGCCGCAGCCTTCCTGTTCGGACTCGCCTTCAACGCCGCGCCAGGACCGGTCACGGCAGAGACGTTGCGGCGCGGCCTTCGCGGCGGGTTCGGGCCAGCCTTCGCGGTGCAGATAGGGTCGCTGGTCGGTGACCTGTCCTGGGCCATCGCCGGCCTGGCAGGGGCAGGGGCCGCGCTCTCGGTGCCGATCCTCCGGTTGCCGCTCGAACTCGCGGGGGCAGGGTTCCTGCTCTGGCTCGCCTGGGGTGCCTGGCGGGATGCGCGACGCCCGGCCGCATTCGGCTCAGGCGATGGCGCTTCCGCAGACCGGGGTGCCTTCGCAGCAGGCGCGGCGATGTCGCTGTCCAACCCGCAGAACGTCTCCTTCTGGGCCGCGCTCGTCGCACCGATGGTGGCCCTGGGCGTGACCGACATGATGACGCTTGAGGCGGCTGTGTTCTTCGGCGGCTTCGCTGCGTCGTCCGTCGTCTGGTGCTTCGTGGCGGCGGGCATCGTGGCATGGTGCCGCTCCATCCTGACGCCCGGCGTGCATCGCGCGCTGAACATCGGATGCGCCGTCGCACTCGCGGCGTTCGGCTTCGTGGCCGCGTGGGGCGCGGCGCGCGGCTTGCTGGGCGTGTAGTCTCCGGAGCACCCCAGCACGCCAGCAAAGGGCCGCCACATGTCACCGTTGGTTGCTACGCCGATCCTCCTGGTCGCCTCGAACGTACTGATGACCTTCGCCTGGTACGGCCACCTCAAGGCGCCGGCCTGGCCGCTCTGGCTGGCGGTGCTGGTCTCCTGGGGCATCGCCTTCTTCGAGTACTGCCTGGCGGTGCCGGCGAACCGCATCGGCTACGCCTCGGGCGCCTTCACCGGGCAGCAGCTGAAGATCATGCAGGAGGTGATCACCCTCTCGGTCTTCGCCGGCTTCAGCGTGCTCTGGCTCGGCGAGCCGATCCGCTGGACCTATCTCGCCGCCATGGGCTGCCTGGTCGCGGCGGTGGTGTTCATCTTCCTGCCGGTGGAGTGACTCGCCGCGCCGCCGCCGCGAACCCACATCCCGGGGCAAGGCTCGCGGGAGGGCACGGCATGCTGGTCGGGGTTCCGAAGGAGGTTAAGGTCCACGAATACCGCGTGGGCCTCACGCCCGCCTCGGTGCGGGAGCTGGTGGCGCAGGGCCGGCAGGTGCTGGTCGAGACCGGCGCCGGCGCGGCCATCGGCTTCACGGACGAGGCCTATCGCGCCGCGGGGGCCGAGATCGCGCCCGATGCCGCCACGGTCTTCGCCCGGGCCGAGCTGGTCGTGAAGGTGAAGGAGCCGCAGCCGCAGGAATGGCGGCAGCTGCGCGCCGGCCAGGTGCTCTTCACCTATCTCCACCTCGCCCCCGATCCGGACCAGGCGCGCGGCCTGATCGAGAGCGGCTGCACCGCCATCGCCTACGAGACCGTCACCGATCCGCAGGGCGGCCTGCCGCTGCTCGCGCCGATGAGCGAGGTCGCCGGGCGCATGGCCGTGCATGTCGGCGCGCATTGCCTGGAGAAGGAGGCCGGTGGCGCCGGCGTGCTGCTCTCCGGCGTGCCGGGCGTGCCGGCGGCGCGCGTCGCCATCCTGGGCGGCGGTGTGGTCGGCTCGAACGCGGCGCGGATCGCGCATGGCATGCGCGCCCGCGTTGCCGTGCTCGACCGCAGCCTGCGCGTGCTCGACGCGCTGGACCGCGAGTTCCAGGGCGGCATCACCACGCAATTCGCCACCGCCGAGGCGATCGAGGCCTGGGTGACGCAGGCCGACCTCGTCATCGGCGCGGTGCTGGTGCCGGGCGCCGCGGCGCCGCGGCTCGTCACCCGTGCCATGCTCGCGCGCATGCGCCCGGGCAGCGTGGTGGTGGACGTCGCCATCGACCAGGGCGGCTGCTTCGAGACCTCCCGCCCCACCACCCATGCCCAGCCGACCTATGTGGAGGAAGGGGTGGTGCACTACTGCGTGACCAACATGCCGGGCGCGGTGGCGCGCACCAGCGCCGTCGCGCTGAACAACGCCACCCTGCCCTTCACCCTGCAGCTCGCGGCACAGGGCTGGCGGCGCGCCTGCGCCGGCAACCTGCACCTGGCGCACGGGCTGAACGTGCACCAGGGCCGCATCCTGCACCCCGCCGTCGCCACCGCGCTCGGCCTGCCGCTGCTGCCGGCCGAGCAGGTGCTGGCCGGCTGAGCGGCTTGCACGCGGCTGCTGCCGCAGCATCCCATTGCGGCGGTGAATGGCGCTCATTCGCCGCCCTGACTGGCAGCGCGCCGCGCGCCGCCCATCTCCCGCCCGAACGCTCCGGAGGGAGACCCATGCCGAGCACCGACACCGCGCCCGACCTCTTCCAGCCCGCCCGCCTCGGCGCGCTGGCCCTGCCCAACCGCGTCGTCATGGCGCCGATGACGCGCAGCCGCGCCGACAGCGCCGGCGTGCAGACGCCGCTCGCCGCCGAGTACTACGCGCAGCGCGCGACGGCGGGGCTGATCGTCACCGAAGCCACGCAGATCTCGCGCCAGGGCCAGGGCTATGCCTGGACGCCGGGCATCCACGAGCCGGCGCAGGTCGCCGCCTGGCAGCGCGTGACGGATGCCGTGCACAAGGCCGGCGGGCGCATCGCGCTGCAGCTCTGGCATGTCGGCCGCATCTCGCATGAGAGCTTCCAGCCCGGCGGGGCGAAGCCCGTCGCCCCCTCCGCCATTGCCGCCGAGGGCAAGGCCTTCACCGAATCCGGCTTCCATCCCTTCCCCGAGCCGCGCGCGCTCGAGACCGACGAGATCCCGGGCCTCGTCGCCGATTTCCGCCGCGCCGCGGAGAACGCGAAGGCCGCCGGCTTCGACGGCGTGGAGGTACATGGCGCGAACGGCTACCTGCTGGACCAGTTCCTGCGCGACGGCACGAACCGCCGCACCGATCGCTATGGCGGCCCGGTCGCCAACCGCGCGCGCCTGCTGCTGGAGGTGACGGAGGCGGTGGCCGGCGTCTGGGGCGCCGATCGCGTCGGCGTGCGGGTCTCCCCCGTCAGCCCCTTCAACAGTATGGCGGACAGCGACCCGCAGGCGCTGTTCGGCCATGTGGCGGAGGCGCTCTCCGGCCTCGGCATCGCCTTCCTGCACGTGGTGGAGAATGCGCCGGGCCAGGACAGCCCGGTCGATTTCGCCGCGCTGCGCCGGGCCTTCCGCGGCAGCTACATCGCCAACAACGGCTACGACCTGGCGCGGGCGCAGGCGGCGCTGGCCGGGGGGCGGGCGGATCTCGTGGCCTTCGGCACGCCCTACATCGCCAACCCCGACCTGGTGGCCCGGCTGCGCGCCGGCGCGCCGCTGGCCGAGGCGGACCGCGCCACCTTCTACGGCGGCGATGCCCGCGGCTACACGGACTACGCGCCGCTCGCGGCCTGAGGGGCGCGGCGGCCCGGTCGGCAGAGGGCGAAGCCCGGCGCCGTGAACCGGCCCGCGCTCAATGGCGCTCCGGTCGGCAGAGGGCGAAGCCCGGCGCCGTGAATCGGAGAGCCCCGCGTCGCGCTCCGGTCGGCAGAGGGCGAAGCCCGGCGCCGTGGATCGGTCCGCCGACCCATGCATCAGCGGCGGGGTATTCCGCCCCGCCGCCGCCAGGGCCTATCGTGTGCCGTCGCGGCCAGCGAGGGAGGCACCGATGCCCAAGGCCCACCACATGGACCATTTCACCATCAACACCGACAACCTGGAGGCGACGCGGCTCTTCTATGCCGAGCTCGGCCTCGAGCCCGGGCCGCGGCCGAACTTCGCCGTCGACGGCATCTGGCTCTATTCGAACGGCAAGCCGATCCTGCACGTGATCGAGCGCCAGAGCCTTCCCGAGCAACGCCGCGGCGTGCTCGACCACATGGCCTTCTTCTCGACCGACCTGCAGGCGGCGGTGGACTGGGTGAAGGCGAAGGGACTGCGCTGCCGGCTGATGCGCGCGCCCGAGCCCTTCCTGATCTGGCAGATGTTCTTCTTCGACCCGAACGGCTGCGAGGTGGAGCTGGATTTCGCCGCCAGCGAGCCGGCGCCGCGCGAGTGGCAGGGCAAGAACATGGTGATCGAGCCGGCCGCCGCCGCGGCCTGACAGCGGCGGCAGGGCGGGCGCCCGGAGGGGCGGCATGGACCGCTTCATGGCGCTCGCCGTCTTCGTGCGGGTGGTGGAGCATGGCGGCTTCACCGCCGCCGCCGGCAAGCTCGGCCTCTCGGCCTCGGCGGTGACCAAGACCATCGCCCGGCTCGAGGACGAGCTCGGCACGCAGCTCTTCAACCGCACCACGCGCCGCCTGGCGCCGACTGACTACGGCCAGGAATTCTACGAACGCTGCGTGCACATCCTCTCCGACCTCGAGGATGCGGAGGCGAACCTGCGCCGCGGCTCGGCGGTGACGCGCGGCCGGATCCGCGCCGTGGTGCCGATCTCCTTCGGCCGCGTCACCCTGGTGCCGGAACTGCCGCGCTTCTTCGAGCGCTTCCCGGAGATCCGCCTCGACCTCTCCTTCAGCGACGAGGCGACGGACCTGATCGCCGAGGGCTACGACCTGGCCGTGCGCACCGGCCTGATCAGCGATTCGCGCCTGACCACGCGGCTGCTGACGCGCGGGCCGCAGGTGACCTTCGCCGCGCCGGCCTATCTCGCGCGCCATGGCGAGCCGGAGACGCCGCAGGCGCTCGGCCGGCACAATTGCATCGTCGGCCGCTTCGGCCCGGAATGGAGCTTCCGCGGCCCGGATGGCGCGCCGCTCGTGGTGCGCGTGCGCGGCAATGCCGTGATCAACAGCGGCGATGCGCTGCGCGAGGCGGCGGTGGCCGGCCTCGGCATCGCGCAGGGCACCTGGTGGCTGGTGCGCAAGGACCTCGAGAGCGGCGCGCTCAGGCCATTGCTGCAGGGCTGGAGCGTGACGGAGGGCAACCCCGTCTCCCTCCTCTACCCGCCGCAGCGGCACCTGCCGGCGAAGCTGCGCGCTTTCATCGACTTCCTGGTGGAGATCACGCGCACGGGCTGAGGCGCCCGCGCCGCCTCACCGCCAGGGGATCGGCACGCGCTGGTCCGGCGGCAGCACCTGGAAGGTGTTCAGCTGCATCGCCAGCAGCGAGTAGTAGCCGACGAGGCCGGTCAGTTCGACCGTGCCGCGCTCTCCGAGCAGCGCCTCGGCGGCGGCGAATTCCGCGTCCCCCACCTGGCCCGTGCGCAGCAGGGCGCGCACGAAGCCGACCACCACGCGGTCGGCCTCCTGGTCGAAGGGGATCTCGGCGGCATCGGTGCCGATCGCCCGGATCACCGCCGCCGGCACGCCCTCTCTCTCGGCGATGGGCGCATGGGCGAACCACTCGTAGTCCGCCTTCCAGTGGTGGCCGACGCAGAGTATGGCGATCTCGCGCAGGCGCATCGGCACGCTGCACTCGTAGCGGATGAAGACGCCGACCTGCTCGACCCGGGCGCAGAGCTCGGGGCTGCCCAGCAGCGCCAGGAAGGGCCCGCCCACGCCGCCGCGGGCGCCGGAGGCGATGCGGTCCCAGACGGCCTGGCCCGCCGCGTCGAGGCTCTCGCGCGAGCGCGGCGGCAGGCGCGCGCTCATTCGGCGGCCTGCACGGCCGGCACCGCGAAGGCCGGCATGACATGCTGGGCGAAGGCGCGCAGCGAGGCCGGCGTCGCCCCCGGATCGGCCAGCAGCACGTTGCGGATGCCGCCCGCCTCCAGCCGGCGCAGCCGCGCGATCACCTCGCCCGGCAGGCCGAGCAGCGGCGCGTCGTCCTCCTCGATGGACTTCGGCCGCTCGCCCTTCGCCAGGTCGCCGATCACGCCCACCACGCGCTTGCGGGTGGCGATGGCGGCGGCGCGCTCCTCCTCGGTGAAGAACATCTGCAGGGCGCGGGCGAGGCCGACCATCATCGGGTCGAAGGGCCGGCCGATGCGCTCGCACTCGGCGCGGAAGAGCTGGAAGCGGTCGATCGCCTGCTGCACGGAGGCGAGCTGGTCGAGCAGCAGGTTGTAGCCCTCGCGCGCCGCGCGGCGGATGCTGTCGTCGCTGCCGG
>CAYNYQ010000043.1:0-21680 GCA_964401305.1 uncultured Acetobacteraceae bacterium
GCGGCGAAGCGGGCGCTGCGCGCCGGCGCCCGGGCCGTGCTGCCGCCGGGCGCTGGGCCGGCCGAGGTGCTGGCGGCGCTGCCGGCCCTCTCCCGCGGCCTCGCGGTGCTGCCGCCCGAGCTGCTGGCGGCGCTGGCCGGCCGCGCCCCCGCCCCGCCGCCCGTGGCCGGCCTGACGCCACGCGAGCAGGAGGTGCTGGCGCTGCTGGCCGCCGGCGCTTCCAACAAGGTGATCGCCCGGCGGCTCGGCCTCTCCTTCCATACCGCCAAGGCGCATGTGGCCGCCGTGCTGCACAAGCTCGGCGCCGGCAGCCGGGCGGATGCGGTGGCGCGGGGCGCGCGGGCGGGGCTGGTGCTGCTGTAGCGCACGCCTCCGGAGCGCGGCGCGGGCCGGGCCCGATCCGTCCTGCCCTGCATGCGCCGGGTGCCGCGGCCGACGCCCCCGGTTGCCCCGGGGCGCGGCAGGGACTACCTGACCGGTCGAGTGCCGTGCCGGCACCGCCGGCGGGCCGAGGCCGGTGGCGCGCGTCAGACGGGGAGAGCCGCCTGACCCGCCCCACCAGCACCGGCCCGGTGGGCCGATGCACCCGGCGCCCGGAAGACGGGCATCGGGGCCGGACCACGAGGCAGCGCCGGACAGCCGACAAGACCGACCGGACAGACAGACCGGACAGACACGGACCCCGATGACCGACCAGACGGACGCCCCGCGGGCAGGCCAGCCTGCCGCGGACCCAGCCCCCCATGCCACGCCCGACATCGGCACGCCGCCCTCGCCCGAGAGCGCGCCGCCGCCGGGCACGCCGGAGGAGCGCATCGCCGCCCTCGAGGCCGAGGCGCAGGAGATGCGCGACCGCTGGCTGCGCGCCGAGGCGGAGATGCAGAACCTCCGCCAACGCACCCAGCGCGAAGTGGCGGACGCGCGCAACTATGCGATCCAGAAATTCGCCCGCGACGTGGTCGAGGCAGCCGAGAACCTGCGCCGCGGGCTCGACGCGCTGCCCCCCGCGGCGGAGGACGAGCCCGAGTTGCTGGCCAAGCTGCGCAACGGCTTCGAGGGGGTTGAGCGCAGCTTCCTCTCGCTGCTCGAGCGCAACGGCATCGCGCGGAAGGAGGTCGCCGGCGAGCCCTTCGACCCCGAGCTGCACCAGGCCATGGCCGAGCAGCCCGCGCCCGAGGGCGTGCCGCCGGGCACCATCCTGCAGGCCTGGACCGCGGCCTGGACGCTGCACGGGCGGCTGCTGAAGCCGGCCATGGTCGTCGTCGCCGGCGGCGGCCCTGCCCGGGCGGCAACGCAATAATGCACAAGACGCAGGCAGCGGGACTTGTTCGGCCGCTGCCTGCTCAATACATCCGTCGTGACGGCGGCCGGCCTTCCGCGCCGCCGCCGCCAACCACCATCCGAACCGGATCGACCGTCCACTCAAGGGGACGGGCGCGGTGCCTGATCCTGGGCCGCCCCCGCCCGCCGCATAGGAGAGAACACGGATGAGCAAAGTCATCGGCATCGACCTCGGCACCACCAACTCCTGCGTTGCCATCATGGAGGGCAAGGAGACCCGGGTGATCGAGAACGCCGAGGGCGCGCGCACCACGCCTTCGATGGTCGCCTTCGCCAAGAACGGCGAGCGGCTGGTCGGGCAGAGCGCCAAGCGCCAGGCCGTCACCAACCCCACCAACACCCTCTACGCCGTCAAGCGCCTGATCGGCCGCCGCTTCGACGACCCGATGGTGACGAAGGACAAAGGCCTCGTCCCCTACCACATCGTGCGCGCCGACAACGGCGACGCCTGGGTCGAGGTGGACGGGCAGAAGTACGCGCCGCAGCAGATCAGCGCCAACGTGCTGACCAAGATGAAGGAGACGGCCGAGGCCTATCTCGGCGAGAAGGTGACGCAGGCCGTCATCACCGTCCCAGCCTACTTCAATGACGCCCAGCGCCAGGCCACCAAGGAAGCCGGCGCGATCGCGGGCCTCGAGGTGCTGCGCATCATCAACGAGCCGACCGCGGCCGCGCTCGCCTACGGCATGGACCAGAAGAAGGGCGGCACCATCGCGGTCTACGACCTCGGCGGCGGCACCTTCGACGTCTCCATCCTCGAGATCGGCGACGGCGTCTTCGAGGTGAAGAGCACGAACGGCGACACCTTCCTCGGCGGCGAGGATTTCGACGCGCGGGTGATCGACTACCTCGCCGACGAGTTCAAGAAGGAGCAGGGCATCGACCTGCGCGGCGACCGGCTGGCGCTGCAGCGGCTGAAGGAGGCCGCCGAGAAGGCGAAGATCGAGCTGTCGTCCTCGAAGCAGACCGAGATCAACCTGCCCTTCATCACCGCCGACGCCTCCGGGCCGAAGCACCTGGTGATGCAGCTGACGCGGGCGAAGCTCGAGGCGCTGGTCGACGACCTGATCCAGCGCACCCTCGAGCCCTGCAAGCAGGCCCTCAAGGACGCCGGCATGGCGGCCAACGAGGTCGAGGAGGTGATCCTGGTCGGCGGCATGACCCGCATGCCCAAGGTCATCGAGACGGTGAAGGCCTTCTTCGGGCGCGAACCGGCGCGCAACGTCAACCCCGACGAGGTCGTGGCCATCGGCGCGGCGATCCAGGGCGGCGTGCTGAAGGGCGAGGTCAAGGACGTCCTGCTGCTGGACGTGACGCCGCTGTCCCTCGGCATCGAGACGCTGGGCGGCGTCTTCACGCGGCTGATCGACCGCAACACCACCATCCCGACCAAGAAGAGCTCGGTCTTCTCGACCGCCGACGACAACCAGACCGCGGTGACCATCAAGGTCTACCAGGGCGAGCGCGAGATGGCAGCCGACAACAAGCTGCTCGGCCAGTTCGACCTGATGGGCATCCCGCCGGCGCCGCGCGGCGTGCCGCAGATCGAGGTGACCTTCGACATCGACGCCAACGGCATCGTCTCCGTCAGCGCCAAGGACAAGGCCACCAACAAGGAGCAGCAGATCCGCATCCAGGCCAAGTCCGGCCTCTCCGACGCGGACATCGAGCGCATGGTCAAGGAGGCCGAGGCGAATTCCGAGGCCGACAAGAAGCGGCGCGAGGCGGTGGAGGCCCGCAACCAGCTCGACGCGCTGGTGCATTCCACCGACAAGACGCTGAAGGAGAACGAGGCGAAGGTCCCGGCCGAGAGCAAGGCCGAGGTCGAGTCCGCGCTCTCCGCCGCGCGCACCGCCATGGAGGGCCAGGACGCCGAGGCGATCCGCGCCGCGGCCGACCGGCTGGGCCAGGCGGCGATGAAGATGGGCGAGGCGCTCTACAAGGCGCAGCAGGCCGAGGCGGCGCCGGGCCCGGATGCCGGGGCGGCCGGCGGCGGCCAGGGTGGCGCCGGCGCCGGTGCGCGCGGCGACAAGGTGGTGGATGCCGACTTCGAGGAAGTCGACCCCACCAAGAAGAAGCCGGGCTGAGCCCCGCCTTTCCGTTGCGTTCCGCGCGACGAAAGGCTCCCATGGCAGGGCCCCGCCGCCGCGGCGGGGCCGCATGGGGCGATGCGGCTGTGGCGCCCGGCCTTCGCGAGAGGGCCGGGCGTCGTCACGTTGCGACCGAGGCTGCCGCGGCAGCCGCCCGGTGACCCGGCCCCCTCCGCCGCCGCCGCTCGCGGCGGCCGGACGGGAAGGCCAGGCCGCCGGAGATTGGGGAACAAGGCTCGGCCATGGCCAAGCGTGACTACTACGAGGTGCTGGAGGTCGCGCGGGACGCGACCGAGGAGGACCTGAAGAAGGCCTACCGGCGTCTCGCGATGAAATTCCACCCCGACCGCAACCAGGGCGACAAGTCGGCCGAGACGCGGTTCAAGGAGGTGAACGAGGCCTACGACGTCCTCAAGGACGCCGAGAAGCGCGCGGCCTATGACCGCTTCGGCCACGCCGCCTTCGACCCGGCGGCCGGCGGCGGGGCGGGCGGCGGCGGGCCCTTCGGCGCCGGCGGCTTCGCAGGCGGCGGCTTCGAGGACATCTTCGAGGAGATGTTCGGCCGCTTCGGCGCGGCCGGCGGCGCGGGCGGGCGGCGGCGCCAGGCCTCGGGCCGCGGCGCGGACCTGCGCACCCACGTCGAGATCACGCTGGAGGAGGCTTTCGCGGGCGCGAAGAAGACCGTCCGCATCCCCACCAGCGTGCAGTGCGAGGCCTGCAACGGCACCGGCGCCGAGGGCGGCAGCACTGCCGCCCAGACCTGCCCGACCTGCAGCGGCGCGGGCAAGGTGCGCGCCCAGCAGGGCTTCTTCCTGATCGAGCGCACCTGCCCGACCTGCAACGGCCAGGGGCGCATCATCAAGAACCCCTGCAAGGTCTGCCAGGGCGCCGGGCGGGTGCAGCGCGAGCGCACGCTGAACGTCTCCATCCCGGCGGGCGTCGAGGACGGCACCCGCATCCGCCTGGCCGGCGAGGGCGAGGCCGGGCTGCGCGGCGCGCCGGCGGGGGATCTCTACGTCGATGTCGGGATCCGCCCGCACCCGCTGTTCCAGCGCGACGGGTCGAACATCTTCGTCCGCGTGCCGCTGCGCATGACCCAGGCCGCCCTCGGCGGCAGCGTGGAGGTGCCGACGGTCGACGGCGGGCGGGCCCGCGTCACCATCCCGGCCGGCACCCAGGCGGGCGACCAGTTCCGCCTGCGCGGCAAGGGCTTCTCCGTCCTGCGCAGCGCGGTGCGCGGCGACATGTACGTGCAGGTCTCGGTCGAGACGCCGCAGAACCTCTCGCCCAAGCAGCGCGAGCTGCTCGAGCAGTTCGAGGCCGAGGCGGCGAAGGGCGGTCGCACCAGCCCCGAGGCCGAGGGCTTCTTCGCCAAGGTGAAGGAGTTCTGGGACGGGCTGGGCGGGCGGTAGGGCGCGCCGCCCTCGGAAGCCGCCCCGGGCGCGGCGCCCGCCCCCATCACCCGGCGCCATCCTCTCGCGGAACGGTGACAGGCCCCGCCGTCGGCCCGCAGCGGAACCGCCGCCGAGGCCTCACGTTGAGGCCGCAACCGCCGAACTTCCCCCCAACGGCGGCCATGGCAGGCGGCGGCGCGGACGCGGTCCCACCCGTGCCGCCGCCCGCCCCCCCCTCTCCCGCAGGCCGCTTGACCGGCCGCCGGCCGGCCACCAAGCCTGCACGGGCAGGGGAGCGGAGCGGGACCAATGACCCTCAGGATCGGCATCGCGGGCATCGGCGGCCGCATGGGCCGGCTGCTGGCCGAGGAGGTCGCCGCGGCCGGCGCCACGCTGGCGGGCGGCACGCTGCGGCCCGGCGCCGCGGGCCGGGACGCGCCCGGCCCCCTGCTGGCCGATGCCGCCGCCCTCTTCGCCGCGAGCGACGTGGTGATCGACTTCACCCATGCCAGCGCCGCCGCCGCCCATGCCGCCGCCGCGGCGGCCGCGGGCAAGCCCCTGGTGCTCGGCACCTCCGGCCTCTCGGCGGCCGACGAGGCGGCGGTGGCCGCGGCGGCCGAGCGGGTGCCGATCGTCTATGCCGCGAATTTCTCCCCCGGCGTCGCCCTGGTGCTGGCCATCGCCGAGCGCATGGCGGCCGCGCTGCCGGGGGCGCAGTACGACGCCGAGATCCTCGAGATGCACCACCGCCAGAAGGTGGACGCGCCGTCCGGCACGGCGGTGGCGCTGGGCCGGGCGGTGGCGCGCGGCCGCGGCACCACGCTGGAGGCGGCCGGGACCGAGAGCGGGCGGGACGGGCATTGCGGCGCGCGCGGCACCGGCACGATCGGCTTCGCCGCGCTGCGCGGCGGCCAGGTGGTGGGGGAGCACACGCTGCTGTTCGCGGCGGGCAGCGAGCACATCAGCCTGACACACCGCTCCTTCGACCGGCGGGTCTACGCGACCGGCGCACTGCGTGCCGCCGCATGGGTGGCGGGGCGGGGGCCTGGACTGTTCTCGATGAAGGACGTGCTGGGGATGTGAACGCGGGCGCGTCGCGCTGGCCGCGGCGCGGTGGCGTCACGCGGGCGCTCCGCCCCCGGACCCTGCGCGGGGGGGGTGGGAAGGCGGTCGGCGCCCGGAGGCCGGGGTTGGCGGGACCAACTGTCGGAGATCTTTACGGCTCGCGCCGGCGGGCCTGCCGGGCAGCCTTCAGGCCCTTGAAAACGCAATAAGTTCGAATCCGGCACGACGTTTGCTTTGTCCAAAATATAAGTCAAAGATCCATGATTGAGACTTATCATCGCCAGCCCATGTCCTATCCCGGCAGGGCTACACACCGATCCTGAGGCACGTCGCATGCTGCACCGCTCCCTCGCCCTCCTCGCCGCGGCCGAACTGGCCGTGCTGCTGTCGGCGGCACCCGCCCGGGCTGCCGCGGTGGTCGGTGGTTCCTCGCTGCTGGACGCCGCTGGCGCCAATCAACTGGAATCCTGGCTGGGCCAGGGTCCGATCACGCTGACCAACATCTTCACCAAGACGCCGGGCGCCACCGCCGCCGATTTCCATGCGGCGGCGGACGGTCGGGGCGCCACCTTCGCGGTGATGCGCGCGACACAGGGCGCGGTCACTGGGATCATCGGCGGCTACAACCCGCTGTCGTGGAGCCAGTCCGCGGGTTATCAGCTTTCGTTCAATGCCAGCGACCGCACCGCCTTCATCTTCAATCTCTCGACCGGCGATCTTCGTACCCAGGCGGCTGGCGGCAACGGCAGTTATCAGACCTTCAACTACCACGCCTACGGACCGACCTTCGGTGGCGGTCATGATATCCAGGTCAACAGCTCACTTTCCGCCGGGTATAGCTACGGGTGGAGCTACGGAACGCAGAACCAGATCAGCACTTCGATCCTGACCAATCAATACTACTGTAACTTCGGCTGCCAATACGCTGTCGGAGAACTCGAAGTCTTCACGATTTCGGCCGGCTCGGCTGCCCCGGCCGCCCCCGCCGCTCCGGTGCCCGAGCCACTGGCCCTTTCGCTGTTCGTCATCGGTCTCGCGGGTCTGGGCGTCGCGCAGCGCCGACGCCGCGCCTGAGGCCGGGGGGCGGCCGCACCGATCTGCCCGGCGGCCCAGGCCCCACGCATCGCGCGCCCTTCGCCCTGGGGCAGGCCGCGGACGTCGCGGCGATGGCGCGGGGGGAAGCCCGCCTTGACCGCGCCACCCCCCCTTGCGATACGCCCCCGGCCCGGATTCCCCGGGCCCAGCTTGCCGGGGCTCCCCGCCGGCACGATCCGCGACAAGAGGCCGAACCACGCCATGCGCGATACCGGCGAGTACCTGTTCACCTCGGAGAGCGTCTCCGAGGGCCACCCAGACAAGGTGGCGGACCGCATCTCCGACACCGTGCTCGACACCTTCCTCGAGGCCGATCCCTATGCGCGCGTCGCCTGCGAGACCCTGGTCACCACCAACCGCATCGTCATCGCCGGCGAGGTGCGCGGCCCCGGCCACATCACGCCCGAGCTGCTGATCCACCGCGCCCGCATGGCGGTGCACGACATCGGCTACGAGCAGGAGGGCTTCCACTGGCGCAACGCCCATGTGGAATGCCACCTGCACGCCCAGTCCGTGCACATCGCGCAGGGCGTCGACGCCGCCGGCAACAAGGACGAGGGCGCCGGCGACCAGGGCATCATGTTCGGCTACGCCTGCACCGAGACGCCGGAGCTGATGCCGGCGCCGCTCTACTACGCGCACCTGATCCTGCGCCGGATCTCCGAGATGCGGCGCAACGGCGACGTCGCGGTGAAGGGCCTGCTGCCCGACGCGAAGAGCCAGGTCACGCTGCGCTACGTCGACGGCAAGCCGGTCGGCGCCACCTCCATCGTGCTTTCGACCCAGCACGAGGAAGGGCTCGAGCAGGCGCAGATCAAGGCGATGGTCCGCCCGATCATCGAGAGCAGCCTGCCCAAGGGCTGGATGTGCCCCGATGCCGAGCTCTACGTGAACCCGACCGGCACCTTCGTCATCGGCGGGCCGGACGGCGATTGCGGCCTGACCGGCCGCAAGATCATCGTCGACACCTATGGCGGCGCGGCGCCGCACGGCGGCGGCGCCTTCTCGGGCAAGGACCCGACGAAGGTGGACCGCTCGGCCGCCTATGCCGCGCGCTACGTGGCCAAGAACGTCGTCGCGGCGGGGCTGGCCGAGAAGTGCACCATCCAGGTCAGCTACGCGATCGGCGTCGCCAAGCCGCTCTCGGTCTATTTCGACCTGCACGGCACCGGCCGCGACGTCGACGAGGCGAAGCTCGCCACCGTGGTGAACGAGCTGGTGAACCTCTCGCCGCGCGGCATACGCGAGCACCTGCACCTGAACCGCCCGATCTACGTCCCGACCAGCGCCTATGGCCATTTCGGCCGCACGCCGGACGAGGAGAAGGGCACCTTCACCTGGGAACGCACCGAACTGGTGCCCGAGCTGAAGCGCGCCTTCGGCCGCTGATCCGGCCCGGGCGGCGGGCCCGGCGCCGCCGCCCACCGGTCGCGTCCGGGGCGGGCCAATGAAGGCCCGCCAGGCGGCGCGTCATGCCGGCCGGCCGCCTGGCATCCCGGGCGGACCGATCCGGCCCTTCGTGCCTCGCGGCGCTGCGGCCATCGGGCCGCCTCAGCGCGACGTGCTGTTCACCACCGCCAGCGCCGCCGAGGACAGCGCGATCTGCGAGAAGACCTGCGTCAGGTCACGCAGGAAGGCCCAGGTCTCGTAGGGCGAGGGATCCTGCGGCACCACCACCACGCTGCCAGGCGGCAGCGGCGGGCCGCCATCCTGGAACAGCGACTGCCCGGCCGGCACGCTCTGCCCGTTCGGCAGCACGGCGAAGGCCCGCCCGCCATCGGCGAAGCGCTGCCGCCCGCCCGCCGCGCGCACGTAGTCGGCCACCTTCCAGCCGCTGGCATGCTGCAGGCTGCCCGGGTTCAGCACGGCGCCCACCACCGTCACCTCGCCGGGCCGCTTCGGCATGGCCAGCAGGTCCCCGGGCTCGAGCAGCAGGTCGAGGTCGGGGCGGCTGGCCAGCACCACCGGGTTCGCCTCCACCACCATCCGCCCCGCCGCCCGCGCCTGGCGCAGCGAATCGGCCAGCGCCTTGCCGGCCTGGATCGCGCCCGCGAGGTCCACGCCGCCGCCCCGCGGCGCCACCACCGCCTGGCCGGCCGCCACCTGGGTCAGCCCCTGCTCGAGCTCCCGCGCCGTGCGCTGGAAGCCCTCCTGCTGGCGCTGCCGCACGCTCTCGCGCGAGAAGACGGCGCCATAGGGATAGGCCTGCGGCGTCAGGCCACCGGCGCGGGCGATGACCTCGGAAAGCCGCTCGCCGCGGCGGATCTCGTAGGTGCCGGGCCGCACGAACTCCCCCACCAGCGTGATCGGCCCGACCTCGCGCTCCGCCTCGCCGCGCGGGAAGCGGAGCGAATCGCGCGGCTGCAGGCGCTGCGCGGCGAAGCCGCCGGGGCCCCGCAGGTCCAGCACGCGGCGGCCCAGCGGCACCGCGCCGCCGGCCTCCGGCACCTCACGCGCCAGCTCGACCGCGCCGCGGTCGGCGGCCTCGGTCAGCCCGCCCGCCACCGCGACCACCGCATCGAGCCGGGCGCCGGGAAGGATGGGGTAGAGGCCCGGCAGCCGCACCTCGCCGGCCAGCACCACGCTGTGGTCCAGCAGGAAGGGCAGCAGGGTCGGGTAGTCCTGGAACAGCGTGGGGCAGGCGGGGCGGCCGATATCGGGGAAGCCGCCGGCGCGGGCATGGGCGAAGCGCTGGCGGGAGGATTGCGCCGCCAGCGCCACCTGCAGCAGCGCCGGGCAGTCCTCGGCGCCGGTGGCGGGGGGCAGCGGCGGCTCGGGCGCGGCGACGCCGGCGAAGCCGATGGTCGCGGCGGCGATCGGCGCCGGCGCGGCGGGCGCGCCCGCGGGTGGCTCGCCCCGCAGCGCCCGCTGCACCGCCGGGCTCGCCAGCCAGATCACCTCGCCGAGGCCGAGCAGGATCACCTCGTCCCCCTCGGCCAGCGGCAGGTCGGCCTCGCCGCGCAGCACGGCGGCGAGGTCGAAGGGGATGAAGCGCCGCACCCGGCTGCGCCGGTCCGTGCGCCAGACCACGCCGAGCGCCGGGTAGGGGTCGGGCCGCACCAGCAGCGGGTCGGCCAGCAGCCCGCGCAAGGTGCGCGCCCGGCCGCTGGCGGCGCGCAGCACCGCGCTGCCGCCCGAGGCGACATGGCCGGCGACCCGCACCTGGTTCGCCGCGGCGTCGGTGCCGGGCTCCACCCGCAGCAGGTCGCCGCGGCGCAGCGCCTGGCCCGGCCCGATCTCGGCCAGGCTGCGCCGCCCGCCGGCATCCGAGGTCTGCAGCAGGAAGCGGTTGCCCGAGGGGCGCAGCGGCTGGCCGGCCAGCGCCAGCATGGCCGAGAGCGGCGCGGCGCCAGCCCCGGCGGGCAGCTCGTAAATGCCGGGGCGGGTCACCTCGCCGCCGATCGCCACCACGCCGCCGAGGGGCGGCACCAGGATCCGCTCCCCCTCGCGCAGCCGGAGGTCGGGCGGCTCGCCCCCCGCGCCGACGATGACGGGGTAGAGATCGATGCCGCGCGGCGCCTCGCCGCCGTCCACCCGGATGGCCCGCAGCGAGCCGGTCCGCCGCACGCCCCCCGCCGCCACCAGCGCATCCAGAACCGAGGCATGAGCGGTGAGCGCGACGAGGCCCGGCCGCGCCACCTCCCCGCCGACGAAGATGGCGATCTGCCGCACCTGCCCGACCGAGACGAAGACCTCCGACCCGCCGAGATCCTGCGCCGCCCGCGCCTCGAGGTCGGCGCGCAGCGCCCGCAGCGTCCGCCCCGCGGCCGGGATGGGGGCGAGGTCGGGCACCAGCAGCATGCCGTCGCGGCCGATGCGCAGCGCCATCTGCTGCCGCACCCGGCCGCGGAAGGCCAGAACCAGCTCGTCGTCGCGGCCGAGCAGGTAGTCCTCCGGCAGGGCGCCGAAGCCGAGCCCGGCCGTGGCGCCGCCGCGGAAGCTGTCATGCCCGATCTGCCGCAGCGGCGTCGCCAGGCCCGGGTCGCGCGCGGCGAAGAAGGCCTCGGCGGGGGAGAGCGGCTCCTGCTCCGCCGCGGGGCGGGCCGA
This sequence comes from uncultured Acetobacteraceae bacterium, assembly GCA_964401305.1. Taxonomy (GTDB): domain Bacteria; phylum Pseudomonadota; class Alphaproteobacteria; order Acetobacterales; family Acetobacteraceae; genus JAIEOP01. The sequence continues at coordinate 11,033 of CAYNYQ010000043.1, forward strand.
TGGGAAGGCGAGCGGCGGGGCGGCGCGGGGCGGGCGGCCGGCGGCGGCATCGAGGATGCGGCCCAGGATCTCCTGCTGCGCCGCATCGGGCAGGCTTGGCACCGGGGCGCCACCCGGCAGGGTGGGCGAGAGCGTCGGGGCGGGCGAGGGGCCGGGCGGCAGGCCGAGGCCCGGCGGGCTCAGCGGCGGCGGCCCAGGCTGCCGCGCCAGCCCCGGCAGCGCCGGCGCCGAGAGCGGCACGCCGCCCTGCTGCGCCGCCGCGTCCGGCGCCAGGGCCAGCAGGAGGCCGGCCAGGCCGCGCCGGCACCAGCGACCCAAGGCGGCGGCGCGTCCGCTTGCGCCCCGGCCCCGGCCAACGCCCTCGGCCGCGGCGCTCATCGGACCGGGATCCCGGCAGGTAGCAGGGCAGGCCAGGCCTCGCCGGCGACACCAGCGAATGTGGAATCCTGCAACCCGTGGGCGAATTGCTGTGGCATACTCAATCGTAACCAAATATATAATCGTTCCGCAATGACGCATCAGCGCATCGCAGCCGTGGCAATGGCGGCGGCCTGGGAGCTCGGGCCGCGCCCCGTGCTGCTCGCGGCCTGGCACCGCTCGCCGGCGGGACGGGCACTGGCGCGTCGGAGGCTGGCGCGGCCGCCACGCATCGCCGGCGCCGGCAGCGTGTTGCCCGGGGCCCCACCGCCCGCGCCGCAGGGACTGCCGCCAGCGCATCGCGCGGCGCTGCTGGCCCGGGCCGCCGCCGCGGCGCCGCCCGCTAGGGGCTGGCATGGCGGCTTCGCGCCCGACGCGCCGGCACTCGGCCTCGACCTCTTCACCGCCGGCGACATCCGCCCGGTCTGGGAGGCGAACCGCTGGGCGGTGCTGCCGCTGCTGGCCCAGGCGGCGCGGCTCGACCCCGTGGGCGGACATGCGACGCGGGCCGAGGCGCTGCTGGCCGACTGGCAGGCGGCCAACCCGCCCTGGCGCGGCGCCAACTGGGCCTGCGGGCAGGAGGCGGCGCTGCGCGCCCTGCATCTCGGCCTCGCCCTCGCCCTGACGGGTTCCGCCGCCGCGCCCACGCCAGCGGCGCGGTCGCTGCTGGCGCTGCACGGAAGGCGCATCGCCGCCACCCCGGCCTATGCGCTGGCGCAGGACAACAACCACACCGTCTCCGAGCCCGCCGGGCTGCTCGCCTGCGGCCTGCTCTGCGCCGAGCCGGGCTGGGTACGCGCCGGCGCCGCGGGGCTGGAGGCGGCGCTGCTGCGCCTGGTCTCGCCCTGCGGTGCCTTCGCCCAGGCCTCGACCGGCTATCACCGCCTTCTGCTGGACGTGGCGGCGGTGGCGGCCTGGCTCGGCGCCCGGCTGGGCGGGCCGGCACTGTCCGGCGCGGCGCGGCAGCGGCTGGCGGCGGCGGCGCTCTGGCTCGGGCGCGTGACCGACCCCGAAACCGGCGCCACGCCCGCGGTGGGCCACCAGGACGGCTCGGCCTTCGCCGACCTCGCCCTGGCGGGCCCCGGCGATGCCCGCGCCTCGGTCGAGCGGGCGGCGCGGCTGTTTGCCGGGCGCTCGGCCGGCTGGCCGGCGGAGCCGGGCTGCGCCTGGCTCGGCCTGGCGGTGCCCGACGGGGCGCCGGCGGAGCCCTGGACCGCGGCGCCTTCCTGGCAGAGCGAGGGTTTCCGCGGCTGGCGCGCCGGTCCCGCCCGCGCCCTGCTGCGCAGCGGCGCGCCGCGCCTGCGCTTCCGCCCCGGCCAGGCGGACCTGCTGCATCTCGACCTCTGGGACGGGCCCTTGGCGGTGCTGCGCGACGGCGGCACCGGCAGCTACAACGCCCCGCCCGGGGAGGCCTGGTGGCACGCCCATTTCACCGGCACGGCGGCGCACAACACCATCGCCTTCGACGACGCCGACCAGATGCCGCGCGCCGGCCGCTTCCTCTTCCTGCGCTGGCCGCGCACCGGCCTGCTGCCCGAGGGCGCCTGGATCCGCGACCATCGCGGCAACCGCCACGCCCGGCGGGTGCGCCACGATGCCGGGGGCCGGGCCTGGACGGTGGAGGACGAGGTCACCGGCCCCTTCCGCACCCTCGCGCTGCGCTGGCGGCTCGCGCCGGACCTCGCCTGGGAGGCCACGGCGGATGGCGCTGCCGGCCCGGCGGGACGGATCAGCCTCAGCGCCGACGCCCCGCTCGCCATCGCGCTGGAGCAGGGGTGGGAAAGCCCCGCCTATGGCGAGGTCCGCCCGGCCCCGGTGCTGGTGGCGCGTGCCGCAGCCCCGGTCTCGCGCCTCGCCAGCGTGATTTCCCTGGCGGGACGAGCGCCTTCCCACGCACACTCCGACGGCGCCGCCTGATGGCCGGAGGGCGACCCGCGTGATGCCCCTCGATACCCTCCTCCGGGAGGTCTGGGTCAGGCGCTGGCGGGTGGTGCTGCTCGCCATGCTCATCTACGCGCTCGGCGCCGGGATGATCCTGACCTGGCCCCGCCGCTACATGGCGCAGGCCGTGATCGCGCCGGCCGAGACCACCGGCATCGCCGTCTCCAACCTGCTGACCAGCCCGCTGAACGTCGCCGGCAACGCCTTCGTCGAGAACCGCCTCGCCGGGCATTTCGCGGTCTACCTCGATTCCCTGCGCTCGACCGAGGCGGCGGCCATGCTGGCGCGGGAGACGCCGCTGCTGGCGCATCTCTCCGCCCTCCGCGCCGAGGGGGCGATGGGCTGGCTGCGCCGCACACTCGGCCTGCGGCTCGAGGCCGATCTCGACGATGCGCGGTCCTGGCTGCAGCGCGGCCTGTCCATCACGCCGGGCATCGCCACCGTCACCCTGACCATCGGCCTCTCGCACCGCGACCGGGCGTCGGCGCTCGACATGCTCACGCGGCTGCACGCCATGGCCGAGGCGAAGGTGCGCGCCGACGTGTCGGAGCTGGCGCGGCGCCGCGTCGCGGCGATCGAGCAGCGGCTGGCGGCGGAGCGCGACATCTTCCTGCGCAATGCCCTCTACGAGCTCCTGGCGCAGCAGCAGCGGGCGCTGCTGGTGGTGGCGGCGGACGAGGTGGTGGCGGCGCGGCTGGTCTCGGGCCCCGTCGTCGAGATCCGCCCGAGCCTGCCCAACCGGCCGCTGCTGCTGCTGATGCTGGCGGTCGCGGCACCGCTTGCCGTGGCCGGCGGGGTGGCCTGCATCCTGCTGCTCTACCCGCCCGAGGGCGCGGCGCGCCGGCGGCAGCTGGCCCTGCCCTTCGCCTCCTGGCGCGGCGCCGGCGCCGATTGATGGCGGAGAGAGGCACCAGCGCGGGGGGCATGATCGCGCTGGCCGCCGCCGCCGCCGGGCTCTCCGCCGCGACGATGCAGTATGCCGGGGCGCTGAAATCGCTGCCCGGCATCGCCGCCCTGCCCTTCGACCTGACCCTGGCGGCGCTGCTGCTGTTGCTGCCCGCGGCGCTCGGCGTCGCCGGGCTGCGGCGCTGGCGGCTGCACCGGGCCCTCGCCCTGCCGCTGCTGGCCGCCTGCCTGCTGGTGCTGTGGCTGGTGCTGGCCGCCTGCTGGAGCGGCTCGCAGGCCGTGCTGGCCGACAAGCTGCCCTATGTCGTGGTGCTGGGGCCGATCATGCTGGCGCTCGGCGCCATGGTGGGGGCGGAGGCGCGCTGCCTCGGCGCCTTCACCGGCGCGGTGCTGGCGATCGGGCTGCTGGCCGGCGCCGCCGTCGCCTGGGGCGTGGCGACGGACCGCGTGGTGCTGGGCGGCGAGGTCGGCGCCGACCCGACGCGGGTGCGCGTGCAGTACCAGCTCACCGGCCTCGTCATCGCCGCCGCGGCGGGGCTGGCGGCGGTGCGCGCGGCCGAGGCCCGGCGGCCGGCGGTGCGGCTCGGCTGGCTGCTGGTCACCGGGCTCGGCGCCGTCGCGGTGCTGGTGCCGGGCGGGCGGCTCGGGCTGATCGGGCTGGTGGCGGGGGTGGTGACCGCGCCGGCCGCGCAGCTCTGGCTGAGCGGGCGCCGGCGCGCCGCGCTGCGCTGGGTCGGGGCCTTTGTCGGCCTCGTCCTCTTCGCCCTGCTGCTGCTGCTGACCGATCCGGGCTTCACCCAGGGCTTCCGCACGCTGGAACGCAGCCTGGGCGAGCCCGCGACCATGACCGCCGCGCGCATCGTGCTATGGCTCGAGGCGCTGCGCTGGGGGGCGGAGGCGGCGCCCTTCGGCCTCGGCACCGCCGGCTTCACCATCGCCGCCGGCTTCGGCGAGGATCGCGGCTTCTACCCGCACAACCATGCGCTGGAGGCGCTGGTGGAGGGCGGCGTGCCCGGCTTCCTGCTCTGGCTGCTGGCCTTCGGCGGCGGCGGGGCGGCGGCGCTGCGGCGCGCCGGGGCGGTGGCGCCGGGACGCGCGGCGCGGATCTGCGCCGTCACCCTGCCGGTCGGGCTTTCGGTCATGGTCTCGACCGATCTCGGCAACCGCATGGCCTGGTTCGCCCTCGGGCTGCTGCTGTCGCTGGCGGTCGAGGCCGCGCCGCGGCGGGAGGCGGCCGATGTATGAGCGCTGGGGCAAGCGTGCCTTCGACTTCGCGGCCGCGCTGCTGCTGCTGGCGGTCGGGCTGCCGGTGCTGGCGGCGACGGCGCTGGCGGTGCGGCTGGCGCTGGGACGGCCGGTGCTGTTCCGCCAGCGTCGCGCCGGGCGGCACGGCACGCCCTTCACCCTGCTGAAATTCCGCAGCATGGCCCTGGCCGACCCGGCCAGGCCGGCGGAGGACGCGGCGCGGCTCTCGGGCTTCGGCCGGGCGCTGCGGGCCAGCGCGCTGGACGAGCTGCCGCAGCTCGTCAACGTGCTGCGCGGGGAGATGAGCCTGGTCGGGCCACGCCCGCTGCCGGCGGACTACGTGCCGCTCTACACGCCGCGGCAGCGGCTGCGCCTGGCGGTGCGGCCGGGGCTGGCCGGGCTGGCGCAGGCGGCGGGGCGCAACGCCGTGCCCTGGGGCGAGCGGCTCGAGCTTGATGCCCGCTATGCCGGGATGCGGCCGCGGCTGAGGACGGATATCGGCATCCTGGCGCGATCCGTGCTGGCGGTGCTCGGCGGGCGGGGCAGCGCGGCGGCAGGGCATGCCACCATGCCGCCCTTCCGCGGCACCGCGGGGGAGGCGGGCGAGGCGGCGCCGCCGCGGGCAGGCTGAGCGATCGTGTCCTGGGCCGGGCGGCGCACCAGGGGCCGGCGCGGTGGCGGCCTGCCGGGGTCGACGCGGCCGCCGCGCCGATGCGGTCGCAGCATGCGACGATGAGGGGCGCCCCGAGCCCTGCCGCGGCCTCGATCACCCGGCGGGCAGTTGACCCGCGCCGCGGCGCCGCGCCAGGGTTGTGCGCCGCGCAAGGACAGCCCGACGCATGACCCCCGCCACGCGCGGCCCCAGCTGGATCATCCTCGGCCTTGCGCTGCTCGGCGCCGCCTGCGCCACCGGCCCCGGCGCGCCCGCGCCGCCCGAGGAGGCGGAGGCCGCCGCCGTCCTCCGCGCCTTCGCCCATGTCTGCGGCCGGCTGGAGCCGGCGGAGGTGGAACGGCGCAGCCGCGGCCTCGGCTTCGTGCCGGTCGATCCCGCACGCCTGCCGGTCCGGCCGCCGCCCGGCGTGCAGTTGATGGCGCGGCCGCCTGCCACCGAGGGCGGCGTCTCCGCCGTGCTCGGCTGGAACGCCACCGCGCCCTCCTGCGAGCTGGCGGTGACGGCCATCTCCCCGGCCGCGGCGGAGCGCGAGTTCGCCCGCATGGTCGAGGTGCTCGCCCGCCAGCCCAGCCTGAGGCTTCAGTCGATCCCGGTCCCGGCGGAGGCGGCGCGCGACCCGGCGGGGCTGCCGCTGCGCCAGGTGGTGGTCGTCGTCTCGCGCCAGACGCCGCAGGCGCCGCCGCAGATGCTGACGCTGCGCACCGGCGGCGAGGAAGGCGGCCCGCGGCGGGTGCGCGCCATCTTCGCCATCCTGGTCGGCCGCCCGCAGGCCGGCGGCGCGGCTATTCCGCCGCCATCCGTGGCGCTGGCGCCGCCGAAGGACTGACCGGCGCCGCCACCGCGGCCTCCAGCGCCGGCAGCCGGGCGCGGGTGGCATCGAGGTTGCGCGCCTTGACGTGGCCATAGCCCTTGATGCCGGCCCAGGCCTCGGCCCAGGCGCAGATCGCCGCATGGGTCGCGGGCGAGAGGCGGGCGAGCAGCCGCTCGATGCCGGCGCGGAACTCGCCGGGCAGGGCGCGCTCGGTCCGCCGCTCCTCGGTGCGGCCGAAGGGATCGAGCGGCGTGCCGCGCAGCGCCTTGCCGTGGCGCAGCAGGCGCATCGCGCTCAGCATCCAGGGGCCGAAGGCCATCTTGCGCGGCAGGCCGGTGACCGGGTCCTGCTTCGCCAGCATCGGCGGTGCGAGATTGAGCTCCACGCGCTGCGTGCCGGTGAACTGGGCGTCGAGGAAGCCGGCCCATTCCGGCAGGCTGTGCAGGCGGGCGACCTCGTACTCGTCCTTGTAGGCCATCAGCCGGTAGAGCTGGGTCGCCACTGCGCGGGCGAGCCGCTCCTCGCCCGGCACGGCCGCCTGCTCGGCGGCGCGCACCCTGGCAACGAACGCGGCGTAGCCGCGGGCATAGCGGGCGCTCTGGTAGGCGCCGAGGTCGGCGACGCGGCGGGCGATCAGCGCGTCCAGCGTCTCGTCCTCGGGGCGGCGGATGGCGGGCGGCGCCAGCGCCGCCTGGCGGCCGAGGGCGAAGGCGGCCTTGTTGCGCTCCACCTGCGCGCCGTTCAGCTCGAGCGCGCGCTCGATCGCCTCGGCCGAGAGCGGCACCAGCCCCTTCTGGTAGGCGATGCCGAGCAGCCAGACATTCAGGTAGATCAGGTCGCCGAGCGCCTCCTCCACCGCCTGCACGCCGGGCACCGTCACCACCTCGCAGCAGGCGCGCTGCACGGAGGCGAGCATGCCGGCGCCGTCGTAGCGCGTCTCGGTGTTCAGCACGAACTGCGCCGTGGGCTGGAGGTCGGTGTTGAGCACCGCCGCCGTGCGCCCGGCGCCCAGCAGCGGCCGCGCGGTGCGGCCCTGCGCCACGACGAGGTCGGCGGAGACCAGCAGGTCCGCCTGGCCCATGCCGATGCGCGGGCTCTCGATCGTCTCCGGCGCGGCCTCGACGCGGCCGATGCGCAGCTGCGCGAAGACGCCGCCGCCCTTCTGCGCGAGGCCCATCATGTCCACCGCGCGCGCCGGGCGTTTCTCGAGGTGCGCCGCCATGCCGAGGATGGCCGAGAGGGCGGTGACACCCTGGCCGCCGACGCCCGCGAGAAGGATGTTGTAGGCGGGCTCGCCCTCGCGCACGTCGGGGCGCACTGGCTCGGGCAGCGTGTCGCCCAGGGCGGGGACCGGCTTCTTCACCGGCTCCGCGCCGACCAGCGTGACGAAGGAGGGGCAGAAGCCCTGCACGCAACTCAGGTCCTGGTTGCAGGCGGACTGGTCGATGGCGCGTTTGCGGCCGTATTCCGTCTCGATCGGCTCCACCGCGATGCAGTTCGAGGCGCGGGAGCAGTCGCCGCAATCCTCGCAGACGCGCGGATTGATGGCGACGCGCTTCACGGCCGCGGCCTGGGTGCCGCGCTTCCTCTTGCGGCGGCGCTCGGTCGCGCATTGCTGGTCGTAGATCAGGACGGTGACGCCCTTCTCCTCGCGCAGCCGGCGCTGCACGAGATCGAGCTCGCTGCGGTGGTGGTAGGCGATGCCGCGGGGCATGCGCGGGTCGGCCTGGTGCCGCTCCGGGTCGTCGGAGACGACGACGACGCGCGCCGCGCCCTCGGCGGTGACCTGCGCCGCGATCTCCGGCACGCCGAGCTCGCCATCGGGCGTCTGGCCGCCGGTCATGGCGACCGCGCTGTTGACCAGGATCTTGTAGGTCATCGTGGCCTTGGCGGCGATCGCCTGGCGGATCGCCAGCAGGCCGGAATGCGCATAGGTGCCGTCGCCGATGTTCACGAACATGTGCGGCTCGGAGACGAAGGGCGCCATGCCGAGCCAGGGCATGCCCTCGGCGCCCATGTGCGTGTAGAGGTCGGTGTTGCGATCCATGTAGATCGCCAGCGTGTGGCAGCCGATGCCGGCCATGGCGTGGCTGCCCTCGGGCACCCGCGTGCTGGTGTTGTGCGGGCAGCCCGGGCAGAAATGCGGCGTGCGGTCGTGGATCGGCGCCGCCTGGCCCTGCGCCAGGGCGTCGAGCTCGGCGATGCGGGCGCGGAGCTGCTCGGTCTGCAGCGCCGCCGGCAGCCGGGCGGCGAGCGCGCGCAGCACGGCGGGCGTATCCAGCTCCGTCAGGTCGGAGAGCAGGCGGCGGCCCTGGTCGTCCAGCTTGCCGGTGACGCGCGGGCGCGTCGGCTCGTGGTAGAGCGCGTCGCGCAGCTGCGGCTCGATGACGGGGCGGCGGTCCTCGACCACCAGCACTTCTTCCAGGCCGCGGGCGAACTCGCGCGCGGCGATCGTGTCGAGCGGCCAGGCGAGGCCGACCTTCCAGATGCGCAAGCCCCCCATGCGCGCCATCTCGTCCGAGATGCCGGCATCCTTCAGCGCCTGGCGCAACGTGGCGTAGCCCTTGCCGCGGGCGGCGATGCCGAAGCGCGCGCGCGGCCCGGCATCCAGCACCACGGGGTTCAGGCCGTTCATGCGCGCGAAGGCGAGCGCGGCGGGCAGCTTCACCTGCCGCAGGCGCTGCTCCTGCGGGATGGCGTGGTCGCGCAGCCTTATGTGCACGCCATCGGCGGGGAAGGGGAAGTCGGGCGTCACCACGGCATAGGCGGCGGGGTCCACCAGCACGGTGCCGGCGCCGTCCATCGTCTCGGCCACGCATTTCATGCCGACCCAGAGGCCAGCGAAGCGCGACATGTCGATGGCCTTCAGCCCGAACTCCAGCACCTCCTGCGCGCCGGAGGGGTCGAGCACGGGCATCTCGACATCCATGAAGCTGTATTCGCAGCCCGAGGTGATGGTGGAGGACTTGCAGGACGGGTCGTCGCCGGCCAGCGCCAGCACGCCGCCCTTGGGCGCCGTACCCGCGCTGTTGGCATGGCGCAGCGCATCGCCGCTGCGGTCGACACCCGGTCCCTTGCCGTACCAGATGCCGAAGACGCCATCGACGGTCTGGTTGCCGTAGAGTGCCACCTGCTGCGTGCCCCAGATGGCGGTCGCGGCGAGATCCTCGTTGATCGCCGGGCGGACGACGATGTTGGCCGCGCGCAGGCGCTTCTCCTGCCGCAGCAGCTGCATGTCGTAGGTGCCGAGGGGCGAGCCGCGATAGCCGCTGATATAGCCGCCCGTCTTCCAGCCCAGCGCCTGGTCCAGCTCGTGGCGCAGCAGCGGCAGGCGCACCAGGGCCTGGATGCCGGTCAGGTACAGGGTGTCGCCGGATTTCTCCCAGCGGTCGTCCAGCGTCGCTTCGGGGCGGAGGATGCTGCCCATGGGTCCGGATGTCTCCCGCGCGTCTTGGCCTTGAATGTCGGATGGCGCGTGCCCGGCGGCAATGGGCCGGGCGCGGCCCGAGCCATGGAAGGATGACCCTGGCCGCCCGGCAGGTCCTGCCGAATTCCGTTGTGCACCGCCGAAGGGACGGAAGGCTCTTCCGCCCTTCGGCCGCCAGGCGGTCACCTCGCCCGCGCCGGCTCAGGCCGTGCCGCGCAGGGTGCCCCCGCCCTTCACCTCTCGCGCCGCCCGAGATCGGTGTCGAGCAGCCGGCCGAGCCTGGCCGCGGCGCCGCGCACGGCCTCGTCGACGCTGTCGGCGGCGTGGGTGGCCGCGACCGGCCTGCCGCCCCGCGGCCGCGCCTCGAGCGTGCAGCGCTGGTCGGCCGGCCCGGACTTGCCCTTGTTCGCGTCGGTCAGGAAGACCTCGATGCGGGTGAGCCGGCGCTCGAAGCGGCGGAGCGCGTGCCGCACCCGCTCCTCCACATGGGCAGCGAGCTGCGCCGTCCCGTCGACGGTCGAGTCGGTATTCACCAGGACCTGCAGGCGCGGCCCGCCTTCCTCGCCCGCATCCGCCTCGGCGGGGCCGGTGTCCTCCGCGTCCTCCGCGGCGGCACGGGCGTCGTCGGCGCGGTCGCCGCGCGAGCGGTTCGCGCGGTATTCGCGGCTGTCGCCGCTCGGCGTGTCGCCATCGGTCGCGTTGGACTTGGAGCTGCGGATCGGGTCGACATGGCTGTGCTTCTCGTCGCGCTCGCCGCCGCCGCCGGAGCGCTGGCTGACGCGCGGGCTGGTGCTGGCCGCGCCGGCCGGGTGCGCCGGCGCGGGCTCCGGCATCGGCTTGGTGGCGTCCTCGTGGCTGGCGCCGGGGCCGCCCCAGCGACGGGTATTCGGGTGCTTGTCGGGCATGGGCTGCTCCTTCAGGCGGGCGGCCTCGCCCCGCGACCCCTGGCGAGCCCGGCTGGCGCGCCCCCGCCGACAGGGGAAGAGCGCGTGAGGCGCCCGCGCGTTGCGGCGACGCCCGCCCCGGCGCCGTCAGCGACGCCAGGCCGCCGCGGGATGCGGCGCCGCGAGCCGCGCGCCCGCGCCGAACAGCTTCTCCCGGTACGTCCCCGGCGCGTAGTCCCGCTTGTAGCGCCCGCGCGCCTGCAGCTCCGGCACGACGAGAGCGACCACTGCCTCGATGCATTCCGGCATGACGGTGCGGGAGAGGTTGAAGCCGTCCACCCCCG
>CAYNYQ010000044.1:0-6158 GCA_964401305.1 uncultured Acetobacteraceae bacterium
GGCGGCGATGGCACCACTAAAATTCTGCCCGGACCAATCGATGGGGGCTGGTCACGTGGATGACCGCCGCGTCCTCAGCGGCATCATCTTCGTCATCAAGGGCGGCCTTCGCTGGCGCGATGCCCCGTCCGGCTACGGCCCCCATAAGACCCTCTACAACCGCTTCGTCCGTTGGAGCCGCATGGGCGTGTTCAGCCAGATCTTCGCGGCGCTGGCGGGGGAAGCAGGCGAACCGGACCGGCTGATCATCGACAGCACCCACCTGAAGGCGCACCGCACCGCGGCAAGCCTGCTCAAAAGGGGGCGCTTGATCGGTGCATCGGCCGCACCAAGGGCGGGCTGAACTCCAAGCTGCACGCGGTCTGCGACGGCCACGGCCGCGCCGTCGTCATGATGCTCTCGGCAGGGCAGATGAACGACCAGAAGTGCGCCAACATCCTCGCCCCGATGCTACCGCCTGCGCGCGACCTGATCGCCGACCGCGGCTACGACAGCAATCCGTTCCGTGCCGCGCTCGCCGAGCGCGGCATCGCCGCGTGCATCCCGCCCAAGAACAACCGCAAGCAGCCGATCCCCTACGACAAGGCGCTCTACCGCCAGCGCCACCGCATCGAGATCGCCTTCGGCCGCCTCAAGGATTGGCGCCGCATCGCCACCCGCTACGACCGATGCGCCACCACCTTCTTCGGCGCCATCACTCTCGCCGCCATCGTCATCTTCTGGCTCGGGCAATGAGTCCTGAGCCTAGTACGGAACTCGAGAACCGAGGTAAAAGGCCGGTTTCAGCGCGTCCGGCACTTGCCCTGGTTCGAACCCTGTCAATCGGCTCGGAAACGGGAGCCCGGATCGGCGTCGAATAGGGACCCCTGTCTGGTGTGCTGATGCGCGCTGCGGTCGTCCGGCCCGGAGCCGTAGGCGGAGGGGCGGACGACCGCAGCGCGGCGGCGCCTGTCGGGCCGGCTCAGGCGCGGTTCTTGAACCGCCAGCTCTCGTCGCCGGTCTCGACGATGCCGCAGTGGTGCGTGAGACGGTCGAGCAGGGCCGTGGTCATCTTGGCGTCGCCGAATACGCTCGGACGGCAGCTGGCTCGGCCGCTACATCCCGGCCTTCGTCCGCCGCTACCCCTTCGTCTTCAGCGAGGACGAGGCCGGCACCACCTTCACCCTGCACATCGACGAGACCTTCCCCGGCTGCAACCAGGCCGGGCGGGGCGAGCGGCTGTTCGACGCCGACGGCACGCGGACGCACTACCTTGGCACGGTGCTGGGCTTCCTCCAGGAATACCAGGACAGCTTCCGCCACACCCAGGCCTATTGCGCACGGCTGATGTAGCTCGGGCTCCTCCAGCCAATGCAGGCCCGCTTCACCCTCGGCAGCGGCGAGCATCGCTAGCTCTCGGGCTTCATGGTGATCGACCGGGCGCGGCTGAAGGCGTTGCCGTCCGATGTCGTCGCCGACATGCTGGCCAGGGACGAGCTCGAACGCAGCTTCCTCCACCTCGCCTCGCTGCGGCATTTCGAGGGCATCGCCGAGCGCGCACGTCCCGCCGCGGCGATGCGGGCCGAGGCCCCCGGGCCGGAGCCCGCCACGGCCGGCGCGGCGGCGCCCTGACGCCCCGGTTCGGGGCGGCGCCGGTCCGCGGCGACCGGCGCGCGCTGTGCGCTGGATGACAGCGCGTCGCCGCAGGTCCCTGTAGCCAGGCCTCCCGCATCGTCGGCGCAGGCAGGCGGGTTGGCACCGAAGGGCTGCTCGGGCAGACGCATGATTGGAACGCTACGCGACATTCTGCTGATTCTCGGGATGCTGCTCGGCGCCGTTGCCGTGATGGTCTGACGCTGCCGCAGGCCGCGCCGCGCCGCGCCGCTTAACCCCTGGTCAAGCCCGGGCCGCTAGGCTGCCACCGGACCTGGGCGGACAGGACGTTGGCACCAGAACTGACAGCGCTGCGGTGCCTCTTCCTGCTCGCCATGCATCACGGCGTGCAGCTGGCGCCTGAGGACCTGCCGGCGGTCAAGGGCCCGGACATGCTGCCGGGCCTGCTCGCCACGCTCGGGCGGGCGGGCATGCGGACGCGCGTGCTCACCCGCTGCGACTGGGCGAAGGCGGGCAGCCTCGGCAGCGCCTATCCGGCCCTGGCACAGCGGCGCGACGGCGGCTGGATGGTCCTGGTCCATGTCGTGCCCGGGCCGGACGGCACGCGCCTCGCCGCCGTGCTCGACCCGTCGCGGGAGCGGGAGGGCGTGCAGCTCGTCCCGCGCACGGAGTTCGAGGCGCTCTGGTCCGGCACGCTGCTGCTCTGCCGCCGCCCCGCCGCGCCCGGCGAGGCGGAGGACGAGCCCTTCGGCCTGCGCTGGTTCCTGCCGGAGATCCTGCGCAACCGGCGCTTCTTCCTGGGCGTCGCGGTCGCCGCCGTGCTGTCGAACCTGATCGGCTTCGCCATCCCGCTGCTGTTCCAGGTGCTGATCGACAAGGTCGTCGCGCACCACGCCTACCAGACCCTGGCGGTGGTGGTCGGGGTCTTCGTGCTGCTCACGCTGTTCGACGGCTTCTTCGCCTATGCCCGGCAGCGCCTGATGCTGCTGGCCAGCAACCGCGTCGACGCAAGGCTCGGCAGCCGGGCCTTCGAGCACCTGCTCAGCCTGCCGCTCGGCTTCTTCGAGGGGAATTCGGCCGGCGTGCTGGTGCGCCACCTGCAGCAGACGGAGAAGCTGCGGCACTTCCTGACCGGGCGGCTGTTCCAGACCCTGCTGGACGCGCTGCTGCTGCCGGTGTTGCTGGTGCTGCTCGCGCTCTACAGCGGGCTGCTGACGCTCGTGGTGCTCGGCTTCTCGCTGGCGATCGCCGTGGTGATCGGCGCCATGGTGCCGGCCTTCCGCCGCCGCCTGAACCGGCTCTACGCGGCCGAGGGGGCGCGCCAGGCCTACCTGGTCGAGACGCTGCACAACATGCGCGCCGTGAAGTCCCTGGTGCTGGAGCCGGCCCGACAGCGTGCCTGGGACGGCCAGGTCGCCGCCGCGGTGCGCGGCCATGCGGAGGTCGGGCGGATCTCGGCGGCCGGCAGCGTCGCCACCTCCGTGCTGGAGCGGCTGATGCAGATCGCGGTGCTCGGCATCGGCGCGATGGAGGTCTTCGACGGCCGCCTCACGATCGGCGCGCTGGTCGCCTTCACCATGCTCTCGGGGCGGGTGACGGGGCCGCTGGTGCAGATCGTGGCGCTGATCAACGAGTACCAGGAGGCGGCGCTCTCCGTCCGCATGCTCGGTACCGTGATGAACGCCCGGCCGGAGCGCGCGCCGCACCGGCGCCTGGCCCGGCCGCCGCTGACCGGCGCGCTGCGCTTCGAGGGCGTCACCTTCAGCTATCCCGGCGCCGCGGTCCCCGCGCTCGACCGCGTCACCTTCGCGGTCGGGGAGGGTCAGGTGATCGGCGTGGTCGGCCGCTCCGGCTCCGGCAAGACCACCGTGACGCGGCTGATCCAGGGCATCCACCTGCCGCAGCAGGGGCTGATCCAGCTCGACGGCACCGATATCCGCCACATGGACCTCGAGCACCTGCGCCGCAGCGTCGGCGTGGTGCTGCAGGACAACCTGCTGTTCCGCGGCACGCTGCGCGACAACATCGCCGCCGCCCGGCCTGAGGCGCCGCTGGCCGAGGTGCTGGAGGCCGCGCGCCTCGCCGGCGCGGAGGAGTTCATCGGGCGCCTGCCGCAGGGCTACGAGACGATGGTGGAGGAGGGCGCGTCGAATTTCTCCGGCGGGCAGCGCCAGCGCATCGCCATCGCCCGCGCCCTGCTGACCAACCCGCGCCTGCTCATATTAGATGAGGCGACGAGCGCCCTCGACCCGGACAGCGAGGCGATCGTGCAGGCGAACCTCGCCGAGATCGCGCGCGGGCGGACCATGGTGGTGGTCTCGCACCGCCTCTCCTCCCTGGTGCGGGCGGACGCGATCCTGGTGCTGGACCAGGGCCGGGCGGTCGACTTCGCCCCGCATGCACAGCTGCTGGAGCGCTGCGAGGTGTACCGCCACCTCTGGCACCAGCAGACGCAGCACCTGCGCTGACATGGCGACGGCGGAAGCAGCCACGGCGGCGGCGGCGCGCGACCTGCCGGAGGCGGAGGGGGGCCGCATCGGCCCCATCCGGCGCCTCGGGCAACGCCTTGCCCGCGCCATGCCGGGCTGGCCGCGGCTGCGCCGGCCGGGACGCCTCGCGCCGGAGGCGGCGCCCTTCCAGGACGAGCTCGAGGCACTGCTCGAGGAGCCGCCGCCACCGCTGCTGCGCGGGGTGCACTGGCTGGTCGCGGCGCTCTTCGCCGCCCTGCTGGCCGGCGCCGCGCTGGCGCGGGTGGAGGTGGTGGTCACCGGCCCGGGCCGCCTCGCCCCGGACGCCCCGCCCATCGTGCTGCAGCCGATGGAGCGCGCAGTGCTGCGCCAGCTCCTGGTTCGGCCGGGGGAGGCGGTGCGCCGCGGCCAGGTGCTGGCGCTTCTCGACCCGAGTTTCGCCGAGGCCGATCGCGCGGCGCTGGCCGCGCAGCACCGGGCCCTCGCCGCCCATCTCGCGCGGCTCGAGGCCGAGCATGCCGGCGCCCCCCCGCCACCGGTCGGCGCCGATCTCGACGCCCTGCTGCAGGCCGCGCTGCATGCTCGCCGGCATGCCTTCCTCGCCGCCCGCATGCGCGCGCTGGAGGAGGAGATCGCCGGGCAGGAGGCGGTGCTCCGCGCCCTGCGGGAGAGCGACGCCTCGCTGGCCGAGCAGGTGGCCGTCGCGCGCGACGTGGAGGCGATGCGCGCGCGGCTGGTCGAGGGTCAGCTCGGCTCCCGCCTCAACCTGCTGGCGGCACGGGCGCAGCGGCTGCAGGCCGAGCAGCAGCGCGAGCAGAACCGTGCCCGGGCGACGGAGCTGCGCCATGCGCTGGAGGCGCGGCGGGCGGAGCGCCAGGGCTTCCTCGAGGACTGGCGCCGCCAGTTGCTTGAGGAGACCGTGCGCGTCCGCGGCGAGCTCGCGCGGGTCGAGGAGGCGCTGGGCAAGGCGACGCGCCTCGCCGAGCTCACCGTGCTGGCTGCACCCGAGGATGGGACCGTGCTGGAGGTCGCCCGCCGCTCCGCCGGATCCGTGCTGCGGGAGGCCGAGCCGCTGGTCAGCCTGGTCCCCGCCGGCGCACCGCTGATCGCCGAGGTCGCGCTGCGCTCGGCCGATATCGGCCATGTCCGGTCGGGCGCGCCGGTGACGGTGAAGGTCGACGCCTTCCCCTTCCAGCGGCACGGCGCGCTGTCGGGCCGGCTGCGGGCGGTGGCGCAGGACAGCGGCGGCCCGGGCCTCGAGCGGGCGCCGGCGCCGGCCACCTCGGGCGGGGCAGTGCACCGAGCGCAGGTCGCGCTGGCGCCGCCGGCGCTCGCCGGCCTGCCGGAGGGTGCACGACCGATTCCCGGCATGACGGTGACGGCGGAGATCCTGGTGGGGACCCGCAGCGTCCTCTCCTACCTGCTGCTGCCGCTGCTGCGCGGCGTCGAGGAGAGCATGCGCGAACCCTGATCGCGCTTAAGGGTTGCGCAAGGGCCGCCATGCATCCTGGGCCGCGATCCGCGCCGACAGGACGTCCGAGCCGGAACCCCGATGTCGTCCCGCGGCCCGGCCGGCCGAGGCGGCGTCCCATGCGGTCGAAACACGCGACCTGGAGCTCTCAATGTCGGTCATTTCCTCCCTGACCACCACGCAGATCCAGGCTCTCACCACCACGACCATCGCCGGGCTGACCACCGCCGACATGCGGGCGCTGGCGGCGACGCAGATCGCCGCGCTGACCACGACGCAGCTCGGCGTGCTGAACACCACCCAGATCGGCGTACTGACGACGACGCAGGTGGCCGCGCTGGAGACGACCGACCTCGCGGTGCTGACCACGACCCAGCTGCGCGGGCTCACCGCGACGCAGATCGGCGCGCTGACGACGACCCAGGTGGGCGCGCTGACAACGACCCAGGTGGCCGGCCTGAGCGCGACCCAGGTCGGCGGGCTCGAGACCAGCGACATCGCGGCGCTCACCACGACGCAGGTCGGCGCGCTCGGCACCACCCAAGTCGCGGCGCTGAACACGACGCAGCTCCGCGCGCTGGAGACGACGGATCTCGCGGTACTCACCACCACGCAGGTTCGCGGCC
>CAYNYQ010000044.1:6258-21597 GCA_964401305.1 uncultured Acetobacteraceae bacterium
CACCCAGGTCCGCGCGCTGGAGACCACCGACCTCGCCGTGCTGACCACGACGCAGGTGCGCGGGCTGGGCGCGACGCAGGTGGCGGCGCTGAGCACGACCCAGGTCGCCGCGCTGACGACGACGCAGGTGGGCGCCCTGACCTCGACGCAGGTCGGCGCCCTGACCACGACCCAGGTGGGCGCCCTGACCACCACGCAGCTCGGCGTGATCGGCACGGCGGAGCTGCGCGGCCTGGCGGCGACCCAAGTCGCGGCGCTGACCACCACCCAGGTCGCGGGCCTGACCACCACGCAGGTCTCCGGCCTCTCCACCACCCAGGTGGCAGCGCTGGAATCGACCGATCTGGCGGCGCTGACCACCACCCAGACCGGCGCGCTGACCAGCACGCAGATCGGTGCGCTCGGCACCGCCCAGATCCGCGGGCTGGAGACGACCGATCTCGCCGTGCTCACCACGACCCAGCTCGGCGGCCTGACCAGTGCGCAGCTCGGCGCGCTGAGCACGACCCAGGTGGGCGCGCTGACCAGCACCCAGGTCGGTGCGCTGACGGCGACCCAGCTCGACGGCCTGGGCACGGCACAGGTCGCGGCGCTTACCACGACGCAGATCGGCGCGCTCAACACGACCCAGATCGTCTCCCTGGCGACGTCCCAGGTGGCGGCGCTCGAGACCTCCGATATCGTCGCCCTCACCACCACCCAGGTCGGCGGTCTGTCCAGCACGCAGGTCGCGGGGCTGACCACCACCCAGCTGCGGGCGCTGGAGACCACCGACCTCGCCGTGCTCACCACCACGCAGGTGCGCGGCCTGACCGCGGCGCAGGCGGCGGCGCTGACCACGACCCAGGTGGCCGCGCTGACGACGACGCAGGTCGCTGCGCTCACCACGACCCAGCTCGCGGCGCTCAGCACCACGCAGCTCGGCGCGGTGACCACCACGCAGATCGGCGCGATCGGCTCGGCCGAGCTGCGGGGGCTGACCACGGCCCAGGTCGCGGCGCTGACCACGACGCAGGTCGGCGCGCTCAGCAGCACCCAGGTCGGCGCGCTGACGGCACTGCAGGTCGCGGCGCTGGAGACGACGGACCTCGCCGCCCTGACCACGACGCAGGTCGGCGGCCTGACCAGCACCCAGCTCGGCGCGCTGACCACGGCGCAAGCGCGCGCGCTGGAGACGACGGATCTCGCGGTACTCACCACCACGCAGGTTCGCGGCCTGACCGCGGCGCAGGTCGGCGCGCTGACCACGACCCAGGCCGCGGCGCTGACGACGACACAGGTGGCCGGGCTCGCCACCAACCAGGTCGTGGCGCTGAGCTCGACCCAGGTCTCGGCCCTGACCACGACGCAGCTCGGCGCGCTCACCTCAACCCAGGTCGGGGTGCTCTCGACCGCCCAGCTGCGCGGCTTCGACACCACCGACATCGCGGCGCTCACCACTACCCAGGCCGGCGCCCTGAGCAGCGCGCAGCTCGGTGCCCTGACCACGACCCAGGTGGCGGCGCTGGAGACGACGGACCTCGCCACCCTCGGCACCACGGCGCTGCGCGGCCTGACCGCGGCGCAGATGGCGGCGCTGACCACCACCCAGGTCGGCGCCCTGACGACGACCCAGCTCGGCGGCCTCGCCTCCAGCCAGGTGGCGGCGCTGACCACGACCCAGGTCGGCACGCTGACCACGACGCAGCTCGGCGGGCTCGGCACCACCCAGGTGCGCGGCCTGACCTCGGCGCAGGTGGCGGCGCTCACCTCGACCCAGGTCGGCGCTTTGACCACGACGCAGCTCTCCGCGCTGCTCGCCACCCAGGTCGCGGGTCTCGAGACCACGGACGTCGCGGCGCTGACCACGACCCAGGTCGCGGCGTTCAACACCACCCAGCTTGCGGCGCTCAGCACCACCCAGGTCCGCGCGCTGGAGACCACCGACCTCGCCGTGCTGACCACGACGCAGCTCGGCGGGCTTGGGGTGCTGCAGGTGGGTGCGCTGAGCACGACCCAGGTCGGCGCCCTGACCACGACGCAGGTGGGCGGGCTCAACTCGACGCAGGTCGGCGCCCTGAGCACGACGCAGGTCGGTGCGCTCACCTCGACGCAGGTCGGCGCGCTCGGCACGGCGCAGGTGCGGGGCCTGACCTCCGCCCAGGTCGCGGCGCTGACCACGACGCAGATGGCCGCGCTGAACACCACCCAGGTTGCATCGCTGAGCACGACCCAGGTCCGCGGGCTCGAGACCAGTGACATCGCGGTGCTGACCACGACGCAGATCGGCGGGCTCAACTCCACCCAGCTCGCCGCGCTGACCACGGCGCAGACCGTGGCGCTGACCACCACGGGCCTTGCCGCGCTGACCGGCGCGCAGGTGCCGGGTCTGGCCACGGCCCAGGTCAGGGCGCTGGCAACGACGCAGGTCGCGGCGCTCAGCACCACCGGGATCGCGGCGCTGACCACGACGCAGATGGCGGGCTTCACCACCACGCAGCTCGCCGCGCTGACCACGACCCAGGTCGGCGCGCTGGAGACCAGCGACATCGTGGCGCTCACCAGCACGCAGGTCGCCGGCTTCACCACCACGCAGCTCGGCGCGATGAGCTCGACGCAGATCAACGCGCTCTTTGTCTGAGGCCACGGCGCGGAGGGGAACGGGCATGCCCAGGATGGGAATCGCCGAGCTGGTGGGTCAGGCGCAGGCGCTGGCCGGCGCCGGCCAGGGGCGCGCGGCCGCCGCCCTCTACGCCGACTGGGCGGCGCAGGAGCCAGAGCATCCGGCCCTGCACGCCGTGCACTTCAACCGCGGCGTGCTGCTGGCCGCCGCCGGTGACCTGCCCGGCGCGGCGGCGGCCTTCGCCGATGCGATCCGGCGCGAGCCCGGCTTCCTGCCGCCCTATGTGAACCTGGGCGCCGTGCACGAGAAGCTGGGCGCGCCGGCCCAGGCGCTCGCGCTCTGGATGCATGTCGCGACCAGCCTCGGCGCGGTCGGTGGCGACAGCATCGGCTGGAAGGCCGCGGCGCTGAAGCAGATGGCGCAGCTCCTGGAAGGCGGGCGCCAGCTCGAGCAGGCGGAGGAGGCGCTGCGCCAGGTCGCGGAGCTCGCGCCGGGTCGGCAGCGCGACGTGGTGCAGCACTGGATCGCGCTGCGCCAGCGCCAGTGCCGTTGGCCGCTGCTGCAGCCGCTGGCGGGCATGGACCGCGCCGCCCTGCTGCGCAGCATGGCACCGCTCAGTCTCGCCAACTACGCCGACGACCCCATGCTGCAGCTCGCCGTCGCCTCCACCTATTGCCGGGAGGATATCGGCTGGCCGGCGGAGTTCCGCACCACCGCCGATTTCGCCGCCCGCGCGGCGGAGGTCCCGGGGCGGCGGCTGCGCATCGGCTATCTCTCCTCCGACCTCCGCGACCATGCCGTCGGCTACCTGATGGCGGAGATGTTCGGCCTGCACGACCGCGCGGAATTCGAGGTCTTCGTCTACTACTGTGGCATCCCGCAGGAGGATGCGACCAAGGCGCGCATCCGCGCCTCCGTCGAGCACTGGACCGACATCGCGGCACTCGACGACGACGCGGCGCTGTCGCGGATGCTGGCGGACGGCATCGACATCCTCGTCGACCTCAACGGCCATACCCGCGGCGCCCGCACGCGGCTGCTGGCGCGGCGCCCGGCGCCGGTGATCGTCAACTGGCTCGGCTATCCGGGCAGCATGGGCAGTCCCTACCACCACTACATCATCGCCGATCCCGTCATCATCCCGCCGGGCAGCGAGCGCTACTGCTCGGAGACCGTGCTGCGCCTGCCCTGCTACCAGCCCAACGACATCGAGCGGCCGCGCGGCGCCGACCGTGTGCCGACCCGAGCGGAGGCCGGGCTGCCCGACGACGCCACCGTCTTCTGCAGCTTCAACGGCACGCAGAAGATCACGCCCTTCGTCTTCGGCCGCTGGATGGAGATCCTGCACGGCGCGCCCGGCAGCGTGCTCTGGCTGCTGAAGAGCTGCGAGGCGGTGGACCAGCGCCTGCGTGCCCTGGCTGCGGAGGCCGGGGTGGCGCCTGAGCGGATCGTCTTCGCGCCCCTTGCGCCGAACCGCGACCACCTGGCGCGCTATCCGCTGGCCGACCTCTTCCTCGACACGCTGCCCTATGGCGCGCACACCACGGCCTCCGACGCGCTCTGGATGGGCGTGCCGGTGCTGACGGTGCCGGGGCGGGGCTTCGCCGCCCGTGTCTGCGCCAGCCTGGTGCAGGCGGCAGGGCTGCCGGACTTCATCTGCGCCTCGCCCGGGGACTATGTCGCGCGCGCCATCGCCTTCGGCCAGGACCGCGCGGCGCTGGCCGAGGCGCGGGCGCGGCTGCTCGCCGGGCGCGACCGCGCGCTGCTCTTCGACACGCCGGGCCTGGTGCGGGCGCTGGAAGGGCTGTTCCGCGCCATGTGGCAGGATTTCGCCGCGGGGCGGCTGCCGCGGCCGGATCTGACCAACCTCGACACCTGCCTCGAGCTGGGCGCGGCCATGGACCACGACATGGCCGAGACCTCCTTCCTGCCGGAGTACGAGGCGCGCTGGCGAGACGCGCTGGCGCGCCGGCACGCCTTCGCGCCGCTGCCCTTCGATGGGCGGCTCTGGCCGCATCCGGCCGACGCCTGAGGCGCCGCGCATGGCCCCCCCGCTCGACGCCGCCGCCGCCCCGCCGCTCTTCGCCGGCATGCCGCTGGAGCGGCTGCTGCCGGCGCTCGAAGGCGCATCGCCCACGGAAGCAATCGCCGGCTATCGCGCCTGGCTGGCCGCCAACCCGCTCTCGCCGCAGGGCTTTGCGGCCTGGTTCAACCTCGGCGTGCTGCTCGGCGCCGCCGGCGTGCGGGCCGAGGCGGCGGAGGCGTACCGGCAGGCGCTGGCGCTGAAACCCGATCTCTACCAGGCCTCGGTCAATCTCGGCCTGGCGCTGGAGGCCCAGGGCCAGGAGGAGGGGGCGCTCGGCGCCTGGCAGGCCGCGCTGCAGCCGGACGCGGCCCGCACCGCGCTGCTGAACCACCGGGGCCGGCTGCTGGAACAGGCCAAGCGCTACGCCGAGGCCGAGGCGGCGCTGCAGGCCAGCCTGCTGACCGATCCGCACCAGCCCGACGTGATCCAGCACTGGAGCCATCTGCGGCAGAAGGGCTGCCTCTGGCCGATCCATCCCGTGGGCGGCCTGCCAGGGCTCGATCCGGCGGCGCTGGCGCTGCAGTCGGGCCCGCTCGGCGCGCTGGCGCTGACCGACGACGTCGCGCTGCAGCGCCGCATCGGTGAGGCCTGGGTGGCGCGGAAGGTGCCGCCGGCGCCGGAACGCCTCGCCCCACCGCGCGGCTACGCGTCGCGGGAACGCATCCGCCTCGGCTACCTCTCCTCCGATCTCGGCCGCCACGCGCTGGGCTTCCTGATCGTCGACCTCCTCGAACGCCATGACCGAGGCCGCTTCGAGGTCTTCGGCTACTGCTCCTCGCCCGAGGATGGCAGCGAGGTGCGCCAGCGCATTCTCGGCGCGCTCGACCACCACGTGCCGGTCGGCGCGCTGTCCGAGGAGGCGACGGCGCGGCGCATCCGCGCCGACGAGATCGACATCCTGGTGGACCTGAACGGGCTTACCCGCGGCGCCCGGCTCGGCGCGCTGCGCTGGAAGCCGGCGCCGGTGCAGGCGACCTATCTCGGCTATGTCGGGCCGGTGCCGATCCCGGAGCTCGACTGGATGATCTGCGACGACACCGTGGTCCCGCCCGAGCACGCCGCGCACTACGCGCCGCGGCCGCTGCCGATCGGCGGCCTCTACCAGGCGAATGACAGCCGGGTGCCGGCGCTGCCCACGGTCTCCCGGCAGGAGGAAGGGCTGCCCGAGGATGCCTTCGTCCTCTGCTGCTTCAACAACTTCTACAAGATCACGGAGCCCGTCTTCGCCGCCTGGTGCGCGATCCTGCGCCGGCTCGACCACGCCGTGCTCTGGCTGACGGAGGACAACGCGACGGGGCAGGAGGCGCTGCGCCGCCGCCTCGTGGCGGAGGGGTTGGCGCCCGGGCGCATCGTCTTCGCGCCGCGCGCCGAGCCCGCGCGATACCTGGCGCGGCTCGGCCTCGCCGATCTCTTCCTCGACACTTCTCCCTACAACGCCGGCACCGTCGCCTCCGACGCGCTGCGCATGGGCCTGCCGCTGGTGACGCTGGCCGGCCGCGCCTTCGCCTCCCGCATGGCGGCGAGCCTGCTGCGCGCCGTCGGGATGACGGAGACCATCGCCGCGACGCTCGACGACTACGTGGCGATCGCGGCCGCGATCGGCAGCGACCCGGCCCGGCATGCGCGGCTGCGCGCCCATCTCTGCGGCGGCGCGGCCTGGCAGCGCGGTATCGGGGACGGCGCCGCCTTCGCCCGGCGGATGGAGGCGGCCTACGAGTCCATCCTGCTGGTCGATCAGCCCGGCAGCGTGTAGGCCGCGGCCCAGAGGGCGAAGCGCTCGTCGCGCAGCACCCGCACGACGGGGAAGCCCGCCGCCAGCAGCGCCGCCTCCAGCGTGCGGGCGGTGAAGCCGGTGCGATGCGCCATGAAGCTGTTGCCCGCGGCGATTGCGACGCCATGGCCGTAGAGCATGTCGAGCGGCGCCACCGGGCCGGCCGGGGAGAGGTAGGCGGGCTCGGCCAGCCGGTCCTCGGCGATCAGCGCGGCCGCGCGCTGCAGGTCCGGCACGGTGACCAGCGCGAAGCCGCCGGGCCGCAGCACGCGGCGGAATTCGGCGAGCGCCCGCGGGACCTCATGGGCGAAGAGATGCTCGATATTGTGCGCGGACCACACCGCGTCGACCGAGCCGTCGGCGACGGCCGTCATGTCGGTGATGGAGGCGACGATGTCCGGCGCCACGCCAGGATCAAGGTCGAGCCGGATCTCGCGCCACTCCCCCGCAGGGAAGAACTCGGCCGGCAGCTTGCGCGGATCGGCGACGCCGCAGCCGACATGCAACAGGGTGCGGGTCATGGCCGGGGCCAGGGGGAGATCTGTCATGGCGCGAGGATTCCGCGAGGCTGGTGGTCAGGCAGCGTTCGGCATGGCGGCCTGCAGCCCGCCGAGGTAGCGCGCCGCAAATGCGCCGGCGTGGCGCCGGTCGTGCTCCGCCAGGAGGCGGAAGGCGGCGTCGGAGGAGCCGTAACAGCCATGCAGGATGGCCGCGCCCGCGAGCAGCTGCCGGTCGGTGTGCAGGTCGGGCCGCGCCGGGTCGCGGATGAAGATCGCATCGGCCCAGACCAGCTGCGACAGCCCGGCATAGGGGTCGCCGTTCACCAGCACCGGACGGAGCGCGCGGCTGACCAGGGGCCAGAAGCGGTGCAGGCGGAAGCCCTGGCCGCGCAGGAAGAGCTCGACCTCGCTGAACAGCGGCTGGCCGCGATAGAGCGGCAGGAACTCGACCTCCACCTGCAGCACCGCCGCTTCGGCCAGGCGCGCCGTCGCGTGGCGCAGCACCATCAGCTCGGCGCCCTGGATGTCGAGCTTCAGCAGGTCGGCGCCGGCGGCCTCCGGCACATCGTCCAGGCGGACGGTCTCGACCTCCTGCCGCGCCAGCACCCGGCCCCAGTCGGGGAAGCCGTGGAAGAGGTCGAGCACGCCGGGATCGGGCTCGAGCAGCGAGGTCATGCCCGGCGCCTGGCAGATGTGCAGCACATGCCGCCCGCCATCTCCGACGGCATGCGGCAGGTAGCGCTCCAGCGGGCCGCGGCGCGCCTCCAGCGTCGCCAGCGCCGCGGGATTGGGCTCGAAACCCACGACCTCGGCCTCCCCGGCGCGCAGCATCGGCGCGTAGGGCGGCTCGCCGTCGATCGGGTTGGCGCCGATATCGACCACCTTCACGCGGAAGGAGGGGACGCCGGTCAGCGCGAGCAGGTTCGGCTGCATCGGCTCAGGCCGCGAGGCGGGTCGGAGCGCGGCGCGCCACCGCGTCCATCTCCGGCGTGTCGAGCAGCGCCTGGAAATAGGCGATGGTGCGCCCGAGCCCCTCCTCGAGCGGCACGCGCGGCTCCCACCCCAGCAGGCGCCTTGCGCGGCCGATATCCGGGCAGCGCTGCAGCGGATCATCCGCCGGCAGCGGCTGCGTCACCAGCGGTGCCCGCGCGCCGGTCAGGCGCAGCACCGTCTCCGCCAGGCTGCGGACCGAGACCTCCGCCGGGTTGCCGAGGTTGACCGGCATCGCCGCCGCGCCGGGCGCGGCCATCAGCCGCACGAGGCCGTCGATCAGGTCGTCGACGAAGCAGAAGGACCGCGTCTGCGCGCCCTCCCCGTAGAGGGTGATGGGCTGGCTGGTCAGCGCCTGGACGATGAAGTTGGAGACGACGCGCCCGTCATTCGGGTGCATGCGCGGACCGTAGGTGTTGAAGATCCGGGCGATGCGGATGTCGACGCCCTCCTGGCGGTGGCAGTCGAGGAACAGCGTCTCGGCGCAGCGCTTGCCCTCGTCGTAGCAGGCGCGCGGCCCGATCGGGTTGACATTGCCGCGGTATTCCTCGGGCTGCGGATGCACCGTGGGGTCGCCATAGACCTCGCTGGTCGAGGCCTGCAGGATTCGCGCGCCGAGCCGCCTGGCCAGTTCCAGCATGTTGATCGCGCCGTGGACGGAGGTCTTCACCGTCTGCATCGGGTTGTGCTGGTAGTGCACGGGGGAGGCGGGGCAGGCCAGGTTGTAGATCTCGTCCACCTCCACCTGCAGCGGCTGGGTGATGTCGTGGCGCATCACCTCGAAGCGCGGGTGGCCGAGCAGGTGCAGGATGTTGTCCCGCGCGCCCGTGAAGAAGTTATCGACGCAGAGGACCTCGGCGCCGTCGGCGAGCAGCCGTTCGCAGAGGTGGGAGCCGAGGAACCCGGCCCCGCCGGTGACGAGGATCCGGCTGCGTGCGCGCTTCATGCTGCGTCCCCCCCATGGGCGGAGGGCCCAGGGCGGCCGCATCCTGCGGCGAAGCGGTTGCCGAAGGGTTCACGCGCCGCGGGAGGACGTGCGGCGGGTCAGCCGAGGCCGCGATAGACCGCCGCCTCGAATCGCGCGAGCAGGTCGAGCACACGCTTGTCGGCGAAGGGCAGCACCTGGGTCAGCGGCACGCCGCAGACGCCGGAAGCGGGGTCGATCCAGTACCAGGTGTTGTTCAGCCCGGCCCAGGCCAGGCTGCCGGCGGCACGGCGGCCCGGCACGGCCTCGGTCTTGATCAGGAAGCCTAGGCCCCAGCGCAGCACCTGGCCGGGGAAGAGGTCGACGTCGTTCGACATCGCCGGCAGGGCGCTCCGCATCGGCTGCACCGCGAGGTCACCGATCTGGTTGCGCGCCATCTCGGCGACCGTCTCCGGCCGCAGGATGCGCGCGCCCTCCAGCGTGCCGCCGGCCAGCAGCATGCGCAGGAAGCGCAGGTAGTCCGGCCCGGTCGAGAGGAGCCCGCCGTCGCCGCCGAAGAACTCGGGGGGGTTCGGCCGGCGCGGGCGGGGCAGGGTTCGGCGCCAGCCCGCCATCGGCGCCGCGCTGGTGGATTCGCGCGCGCCGCGCCTGCTGCGAAGGGCCCGGCACATAACCGGTATCCGCCATGTCGAGGGGCGCGAGGATGCGCTCGCGCAGCACGATGTCGAGCGACTGGCCGGCCACGGCCTCCACGGCGCGGCCGACCCAGTCGGTGGCAATGGAGTACTCCCAGGCCTCGCCGGGCTCGCGCACCAGCGGCGCGTCGAAGCAGGCGAGGCGTCCCGTGCGCGGCGCCGGGATGCCGGTGAGGTGTAAGCGTCAGCTAATCCCCGCCTTGTGCTGACGACGCGGCGTCGTGGATTCCGCATGCATGCCAGATGACGCGCCATCGCCCCCGCCACTCGCAAGCCGCTCATACGACGGTCGTAAGAGCGGTCCTGGGAAGGGCTCCGACCCGGCTATCGAGGTTCGCGTCCGTGCTGTGCGGCGCCGGAACTGGCCGCTGGAGGACCGGCTTCGGATCGTGCGGGAGACGCTGGAGCCCGGCGTGGTCGTCCAGACCGTGGCGGACCGGCACGGGGTGAGCACGGGCCAGCTCTACACCTGGCGCAAGCAGATGCTGGCGACGGCGATGGCTGGGTTTGCTTCGGTCGAGGTGGTGCCGGAGCCGCCGCCCGCCTTGCCTCCTCCGCCCACTGCGTCTGCCGTCGTTGAGACGACAGGCAGCCTGGAGATCGTGTTGCCATCGGGTACCAGCATCCGGATTGCGGGCGCGGTCGACCCGGTAATGCTGCGCCTGGTGCTGGCCGAGCTCGGTGGTCGCTGATGCTGGGCCCGCCGCCTGGTACGCGGGTGTTCCTGGCCTGCGGCGTCACGGACATGCGCAAGGGCTTCGACGGGCTCGCGGCGCTGGTCCAGACCGTGCTGGCGCAGGATCCCTACGGCGGCGCGATGTTCTGCTTTCGCGGGCGCCGGGGCGATCTGCTGAAGATCCTCGTCTGGGATGGTCAGGGTCTGGTCCTCCTGGCGAAGCGCCTGGAGAAAGGCCGCTTCGTATGGCCGCGAGCGCAAAGCGGCGCGGTGACGCTGGCCTCGTGCTCGGCCCAGGCGAGCTCAATGGCGAGTTCCTCGACCAAGCGGGCGTTGCGGGCGAGGCCGAAGAGGAGGTCGACCCGGTTGGTCTCGCACCAGGCCATCAACGCCTCGCGCGCGAAGCCGCTGTCGGCGCGCAGCAACACACGCACCCGGGGCCAGCGGGCGCGGATCTGGCGGACGATGCGGGCGACTTCCTCTATGGCACCGGCCGAGGCATCGATGTTGGCGCGGCGCAGCTTGGCCGCCAGCAGATGCCGGCCGCAGAAGATGTAGAGCGGCAGGTAGCAGTAAGCGTCGTAGTAGCCGTGGAAGAACCGGCCTCCCTGGTGCCCGTGCAGCGGCACGTCGGTGGCGTCGAGGTCGAGGATGATCTGCCGCGGCGGCGCCTTGCGATGAGCCTCGAGGAAGAGGTCGACGAACAGCCCCTCGATCGCCGCCGCGTCGTGGCCGATGCGATGGTAGCGGCCGGGTTCGCCCACAGGCGCGTGCTCCAGCCGGTTCAGCGTCGACCTACCGGCCAGCGGCGCGCAATCGCTGCGCCGGGCCGCGAGCTTGCCGGCAAGCACCGCCAGCACCGGGTCGTGGCGAAGTTGGTCGTGGTCCACGACGTCCTCGTGCCCGAGCGCGATGCCGAATATCCGCTGGCCAACCAGGGTGGCGACATCGTGCTCGACCCGCTCCGGCGTTCTGGCGTCGCGGAAGCGGGCGGCGATGCGCGAGACGAGGTTGATGGCGCGGTCCGTCGCGCCGAGCAGCAGCGCGCCGGCGTTCGAGGTGATCGCGCCGCCGTCGAAGCCGGCGACCACGGCGCGGCCCTCGACGGATGCAAAATCGAACAGCGCTGGGCTACACTCCGTCGGCATCGGGGACTCCTCCTGCGTCGCGGTAAGTCTTTGTCGCAGAGGAACTTTCGCCGATTCGGGACCCCGATGCACCTACGCCTGGTGAGATTTCCGGGCTAGTGGACTGCACCATCTAAAGGAATCCCTGAAAGCCTGTCTCTGAACGCTGGCGGAACAGGCGTGTATGACCGGCGCAGGCCGTGATTTTGGGATGGCCCGCCCCTCACTGAGGCGCCCCTGGAGCTAGCGGAAGATCACCTCCCATTCCGGCCCTCGCACTGCAGCGCGGCGCCGGACGTGGAGCATGCAAACCCCTTTCGTGCGCCCCTACGGCGGCGCGCCCGGCGGCCTCGAGACCGGACCGGGCGGCCGCGTGCGGTCCGGCCGGACCGGCGGCACGCCGTGGGCAATCCTGCGTGACAGCCAATTCAGCGCCTGGGAGGTACTGTCGACCTGGTCGTCGTGCGCCCCGTTCGGAAAAGCCAGCAGCTCCGACATGTACGTGGCCAGCCATGGCGCCTCTCGGGGTGGCAGCACTTGCCCAGCCTCGAACTTCGGTGCCTGCGCCGACAGCCGCGCCTCCTTGTCGAAGTGAGGCCGCCAGAGGATCGGTCGCACCGGGCTGTGCAACCGCATCTCCTGGAGTATCGCCCGTCCGATGTCGGTCTTCTCGATCAGCGTCGCCTCCGCCTCGTGGTGGAGCGTCGTGGCTTCGATGCGTCGGCGCAGCTCGGGTACCTCGAACCGCCCCACGCACCACGTCGAGCAGGTAGACGTCGGCCCCCTTCAGCCCCCAGACCGTCCCGACCGACCAGTCGCTCGCCTCACCGAGGGTCGAGGCCGTGTCCCAGCTGGCCACCACCAGGTCGAACCCATCCGCCGGCTCAGCGTCGTAGAAGCGGAGCCACTCGCGGCGGACGGCGTTGCCGTCGGGCGGCACCGGGTCCTGCTGGTACTGCGCCGCGAAGCCCATGCTGCCCAGCGTGCGCCGAACCTGTTCCAGCACGGTCGCGTTCTCGCGGCCGGGGTCGATGACGTCGCCGGCGCGGCGGAGGTGCACGTCCCCCTCCCCCGGCCCGACCCGGTATTCGCGATCCTCGGTCTCGATGGCCGGGATCCGCGCCACCTCCCACGGCTCCTGGCCCGTGACGTGTCCGACCAGATCGTCCTCGTGCATCCGCTGCATGACGATCACGATCGCGCCCCGGCCCTTGTCGTTCAGCCGGGTGTAGAGGGTGTTGTCCCAGAACTCCTTGACCTTGCGCCGCTCCGCCGTCGAGAGCGCGGCCTGCGCCTTGATCGGGTCGTCGACCACGATCGAGTCGGCACCGCGGCCGAGGATGGAGCCACCGACCGACCCGGCGTAGCGGAAGCCGTGCGCGGTGGTGACCACCTCATTCTTGCGGGCCTTGGCGATCTCAAACCCGGGGAACAGGTCCCGGTACCAGGGGCTCTCGACGATGGTGCGGAAGGCGTTGGCGTGCAGGTGCGCGAGCTCGTCGGCGTAGCTCACTGCGAGGACCTTCAGGCCTGGGTCGTGGCCCATGGCCCAGGCGGTGTAGGCAACGGTGACGCAGATCGACTTCAGGTGCCGCGGCGGGATGGTGATGGCGAGGCGCCGGACCTCGCCGTCGGCGACGCGCTTCAGTTGCCAGCCGATATGGTGGATGTGCCAGTTGTCGCGGAACGCCCGACCGGGTTCGAGGGTGGCGAAGCACTTGGCGGTGGAGGAGGGCAGGTCCTGCCGCAGCAGCGCGCGCAGCACGGTGCGGCGGTCAGTCATGGCCGCCTCCAACCCGCGCGCGCTCCACGAAGGCCTTGAGGATCTCGGCGTCCCCCGGCTCAAGCGCATGCCCGCCGTCGCCCGCCGGTGCGGCCGGGGCGCCGTGGTCCAGCTTCAGCATGAGCTCGAGCACCAGGCTCGCCGCCTTCATGTCGCCGGCGACGGCCTTGGCGATCAGCGACTTCATGAGGAGCTGCCCCTTGCTCAATCGCACCGACCGTCCGTTCTCCTTGGCCGTGACCTGGCTACGAAGCTCGTCCAGCATGACAGTCTGCAGGATGCGGGCGCCGCGCGGGCGTCCGGCCGGGTTGCCGGACTGGCCCTTCTCGAAGCGGCCGTGCTGCGGCGGTCGACCGCGGCCGACCGCGTAATCGCGTTCAGGCATGGCGCACCTCCCCCACCCCGGTGGGGAGGCGCTCTGCCGCGATCGTGTCGAAGGTCTGATCGGTACCGGCGAGGCGAGCCGCCTCGCCGGTGACCGCCTGCCAGCGCCGGACGGTGACGTCCACGTAGAGTGGGTCGATCTCGAGAACACGTGCGTCGCGGCCGGTCCTCTCAGCGGCGATCAGGGTGGTGCCGCTGCCGCCGAAAGGGTCGAGCACGATGCCGCCGCGGCGCGAGCAGTCGCGGATCGCGTCCATGACCATGGCGACCGGCTTGACGGTCGGGTGCATAGCAAGCTCGTCGTCGCGGCCGGCCCGGAAGCTGTTCGCGCCTGAGTAGTCCCAGACGTTGGTGCGGTAGCGCCCGCGCTCGCCCAGGCCGAAGGTGTTGATATGCGCCGCGGTCCCGCTCTTGAACACGAACACGAGCTCGTGCTTCGAGCGATAGAAGGTGCCCATACCCCCGTTGTCCTTGTTCCAGACGCAGAGATTCTTCAGCTCGGTGTAGGCGCGCCGGCCGGCGGTCAGCACCTCCATCATGTGGCGCCAGTCCATGCAGACGAAGTGGATGGCGCCGTTGGCGGAGGCGGCGGCGAGCTCGGCGAAGAGCCCTGCCAGAAAGTCGGTGAACTCGGCCTCGGTCATCTCGCCGGAGGCCATGGCGAACTCGCGATGCCGGACCTTGCCCAGCCCCGAGACGTGGCCCTGCACGGGAACGTTGTAGGGCGGGTCGGTAAAGACGAGCTGCGCGCGACCGCCATCGAGGAGCCGTTCGTAGGAGGCGCGCAAGCGTGCGTCGGCGCAGAGGAGGCGGTGCCTGCCGAGCAGCCAGAGGTCGCCGGGGCGCGAGACGGGGTTGGTCTCGGGCTCGGGAACAGCGTCCTCCGCCGCATCCTCCTCCGCGCCGGAGGCGGCGGCGAGGAGGCGGTCGATGTCCGCCGTCTCGAAACCGGTGATGTCGAGCTCGCAGCCGATCTCGAGGTCAGCCAGCTCGCCGAGCTCGAGGGCGAGGAGCTTCGCGTCCCAGCCGGCCAGCTCGGCCAACCGGTTGTCGGCAATGCGGTAGGCCCGGAGCTGCGCCTCCGACAGGTGGTCCAGTCGGACGGTAGGGACGCTGTCCATCTTCAGGGTCTTGGCGGCCTCGAGCCGGCCGTGGCCGGCGACGACCTCACCCATGCCGTCGACCAGGATCGGGCTGACGAAGCCGAACTGGCGGATGCTCGCCGCGATCTGGGCGAGCTGCTTCTTCGAGTGCGTGCGGGCGCAGCGCGCCGCCGCGCGCAGCTCGCCCGGCGGGCGGTACTGGATGGCAAGTGGTGGCACGGTCGGGCAGACCGGTGAGGGGCTTGAGTTGCCCTCAGGACGACGGCGGATGCGGACCTGGGCAGTCATGGTACAGCTCCTGGCGTGCCGCCCCGAGCGGGTCGGGCGCGGCGGTTGGAGCCGGTCGAGCAACGCAAAACGCGCAGCCGCAATTCACCAGCGACCTTCCGAGGAGATCCCGGACCGCCTTGCTGGTGAGCTGCTGCTGCGTGCTGCTGCTCGGACTGCCCGTGGGTGACCCACCGGCCTGAGACGCCACGTGTGTCGCCCGAAAAGTGATGTCAAGCCGTGTTATTTCCTTTTGGTGGCCTACCCTGTTCACGCCACTGCCGCTCCCTGGTCCGGCCCGAGCAGTTCCCTGATCCCGCGCGCGGGCCACTGCCTGAAGTCCGGGCGAGTCCGCGTGCATTGGCCGGGTTCACGGCGCGCGCGGCGATCCGTCCCTGTATCTTTCCCTGTTAGCAGGGACCGGACACCG
>CAYNYQ010000045.1:0-16850 GCA_964401305.1 uncultured Acetobacteraceae bacterium
CCCGCCCGGCTGCCATCGCGACCCGCCTTGGCCGCCGGCGCGCGCGGACCCGATGGCGCGGCGCCTGCGCGCCGCGTGGGGCCGCGGCCGCCGCGGGCCGTGCCCTCCTCGCCCCGACCTGGGGTCTTTGGGGTGCGCGCGATGGGCCCTCTCCTTCGATTCGTGGTTCGACGCCGGCGGAGCTTACACCAGGACGCCGCCGGCGGCGCGGATGGCGGTGGCCGAGGCCGGGTGCTCCCGCGCCGGCACCAGCGCCCAGGGCGCATGGCCCGCCGCCCGGGCCGCCCGCAACAACGCGCCGGGGCGCCGCCGGTGGCGTGCGAGCACCCGCGCGGCCTGGCCGTACAGCGCGGCCCGCGTCTCCCCGGGCCGCGGCAGCACCGCCAGCGGCACCCTGCGGGCAATGCGCCGCCAGCGCTTCCAGCGCGGCAGCTGCGAGAGGTTGTCGGCCCCGATCAGCAGCGTGAAGCAGGCGCGCGGGAAGCGCCGTGCCAGCGCGGCCAGCGTGTCGACGGTGTAGCGCGTGCCGAGCCGCGCCTCGATGTCGGTGGCGATGACGCGCACGCCATCGGCCTGGCGCCGCGCCGAGTCCAGGCGCCGCGCGAAGGGCGCCATGCCGCGCCGCGGCTTCAGCGGGTTGCCGGGCGAGACGAGCAGCCAGACCTGGTCGAGGCCGAGCGCCCGCAACGCCCGCTCCGCCACGTGGCGATGGCCCGGATGGGCCGGGTTGAAGCTGCCGCCGAGCAGCCCGATGCGGGTGCGGCGGCCATCGCCCCAGGGCCCCGGCGCCGCCAGGCCGCGCGCGCCGCGCGTCACTTCAGCCGGACGCTGACCGTGACGGGCGCGGCCGCCAGCCCCTCGTAGCGCAGGGTATAGGTGCGGCCGGCCTCGGCCCGGATGGGCGGCGAGTAGCCGGCCACCGAGAGCAGGTCGCCGGCCTGCAGCCGCTGCCCCTGCCTGGCCAGCTCCTCGACCAGGTAGGCGACGACGTTCAGCGGATGGCCAAGCGCCGCCCGGCCCGGCGCCTGCGCGATCTGCCGGCCGGTATCGTCGGTGAAGGTGACGACCATGCCCGCGAGGCGGTCGGCGAAGGCGTGGCTGGCCTCGACGGGGATCGGCTCGCCCAGCACGCCGAGGCGCGCGGCGACGTTCATCGCCAGCAGGTTCGGCGCATCGAGCCGGCCGGAGAGGGCGAGGTCGGGCAGCTCGATATAGGGGATCGCCGCGTCGAGATGGCGCAGGATCGCCAGGTGGTCGCGCCCGGCCGCGTTGATGCCCGCGTCCTTCACGCGCAGCAGGAAATCCGCCTCCACCTGCGGCGAGGCGCCGAAATCGCCGGGCACCTCGGCGCCGCTGCGCAGCCGCACGGTGTTCTCGAAGATCACGCCGCGGACGGGGTGGCTGACGCCGAACATCTGCTGCGCGGGCGGCGCGGTGAGGCCCACCTTGTAGCCGACCGGCCGGCCCCAGTGCGGCGCCAGCAGCGCGACGAGCTTGCCCTGCGCGCAGAGCCCGTCCTCCAGCGAGGTCATGCCGGCGAGCGCGGGGGTCTGGCGGTTGGCCAGCCAGTTCTGCGCGAAGGCGCGCATCACGTCGTCGGACGGGCAGGCGGCGGCGGCCGGGCCGGCGAGCAGCAGCGCGGCGCCCGCGGCGGCCAGGCGGGAAGCAAGACGCATGCGACGGTCCCTCATCCTTCGGCGCGCGATGCTAGACCCTGCGCGGCGCGGACAGAAGCGCGGGCCGGGGTGCCGCTCAGGGACGCACCTGGCCCGTGCCGATCACCTGGTAGCGCCAGGTGCAGAGCTGCTCGAGCCCGACCGGCCCGCGCGCATGCAGCCGGCCCGTGGCGATGCCGATCTCGGCGCCGAAGCCGAACTCCCCGCCGTCGCAGAACTGGGTGGAGGCGTTCCAGAGGCCCACGGCGGAATCGATGCCGTCGAGGAATTCCCGTGCCGCGGCGGCATCCGCGGTGACGATCGCCTCGGTGTGCTCGCTGCCGAAGCGGCGGATATGGGCCAGCGCCTCAGCCACGCCGTCCACCACCTTCACCGAGAGCATGGCGTCGAGCCATTCGGTGGCGAAATCGGCCTCGCTCGCCGGCGGCAGCTCGGGGCAGAGGGCGCGGGCACGGGGATCGGCGCGGAACGCGCAGCCGAGCGCGCGGAGATCGGCGACCAGCAGCGGCAGCAGCGCGGGGGCGATGGCCGCGTCGATCAGCAGCGTCTCGGTGGCGCCGCAGACGCCGGTGCGGCGCATCTTGGCATTCGCCAGGATGGCGCGCGCCATCGCCGGGTCGGCCGCGGCGTGCACGTAGGTGTGGCAGAGCCCCTCGGCATGGGCGAGGACAGGCACCCGCGCCTCCTCCATCACCCGCGTCACCAGGCCCTTGCCGCCGCGCGGCACGATCAGGTCGATGAGGCCGGCGGCGCGCAGCATCGCGCCGACGAAGGCGCGATCCGCGGTGGGCGCGACCTGCACGGCGGCCTCCGGCAGGCCGGCCAGGCGCAGCCCCTCGGCGATGCAGGCGTGAATCGCCGCCGAGGAGCGCAGGCTCTCCGACCCGCCGCGCAGGATCACGGCGTTACCGGACTTCAGGCAGAGCGCGGCGGCATCGGCGGTGACGTTGGGCCGGCTCTCGAAGACCATGCCGATCACGCCGAGCGGCTGGGCGACGCGGCGGATGACGAGGCCGTTCGGCCGGGTCCATTCCGCCAGCACGCGGCCGACCGGGTCGGGCAGGGCGGCGACCTCCTCGAGCCCCGCGGCCATCGCCTCCACCCGCGCCGGGGTCAGGGTGAGCCGGTCGCGGAAGGCGGCGGTCAGGCCGGTGGCGGCGCCGAGGTCGGCGGCATTGGCGGCGAGGATCGCCGGCGTCTCGCGCCGCAGCGCCGCGGCGGCGCCGGCGAGCGCGGCATCCTTCGCCGCGCGGGAGGCGCGCGCGATGCCGACGGCGGCGCCGCGGGCCGCGCGGGCCGCGGCGTCGAGCAGGGCGGCGGCGTCGGGCGCCTCGGTGCTCGCGCCGCTGCGGTGCTGGGCTTCGATGACGGTCACGGCGGTGCTCCCTCGCACGGGCCGGGCCGGGTGCGGCGCCGGTCCGTGTCGCCCCGGCGCGGGCCGGTGGCGGCGGAGGATCTAGGGCAAAGCCGCGCCGCGGGGAACACGGGGCCACGGCCCGGGCACGGCGGGGAAGCCCGGGCCGGGGCTGCGCCGGACCCGCCCCTATTCCGCCGCCCGCATCAGGGCGGGCGACGGCTCGCTGGCGAGGCCCAGCGCGCCGGGCGGAACCGGGCGGCCGAGCAGGAAGCCCTGCACCTGGTCGCACCCGATCTCGGCGAGGGTGCGCATCTGCGCCTCGGTCTCCACGCCCTCGGCCGTGACCGGGATCCGCAGCACGCGGCAGAGGCCGATGATGGTCTCGACGATCGCCGCGGCGCGGGCGTCGGTCTCGAGGTCGCGGACGAAGCTGCGGTCGATCTTCAGCTTGTCGAAGGGGAAGCGCCAGAGGTAGGCGAGGCTGGAATAGCCGGTGCCGAAATCGTCCATGACGATGCGCACGCCAAGGGCGCGCAGCGCCTCCAGCTGGCGCACCACGGCCTCGGTGTCGTTGAGCAGCAGGCCCTCGGTGATCTCGAGCTCGAGGCGCTGCGGCGCAAGGCCGCTGGCCTGCAGCGCCTGGCGCACCGTCGCCACGATGTCGTGCTGGCGGAACTGCGCGGGCGAGAGGTTCACCGAGAGCTGCAGCGCCTGTGGCCAGCGCGCGGCCTCCTGGCAGGCGGTGCGCAGCACCCAGGCGCCCAGCGGCACGATCAGCCCGGTCTCCTCGGCGAGCGGGATGAAGTCGGCGGGGCTGACCAGGCCGTGCTCGGGGTGCGGCCAGCGTACCAGCGCCTCGTAGCCGATGCGCTCCCGGCCCGGCAGGCCGTGCAGCGACTGGTAGTACACGGCGAGCGTCCCGGTCTCGATGGCGGCGCGCAGGTCGCGCTCGATGCGCCGGCGGGCCTGCAGGGCCGCGTCCATGCCCGGCTCGTAGCTGCGCCAGCTGCCGCGGGTCTCCAGCTTCGCGCGCCCGAGCGCGGCGTCCGCGTGGCGCAGCAGGGCAGCGGCATCGACCCCGTCGCGCGGGCCGAGGGCGATGCCGATGCTCGCGCCGCCCGGCACGACCTGGCCGGCGATGGTGAAGGGCTCGCGCAGGCAGGCGCTGAGCCGCTCGGCCAGGCGGATCGCGCCGGCCGCGCCGTACAGGCCGGTCTGGATCACGACGAACTCGTCGGCGGCGAGCCGGCCGACGTGATCGTGTCGCCGCACCGCGGCGCGCAATCTCTCGGCCGCCTCGCGGAGCACCGCGTCGCCGCCTGCCTGGCCGACGGCGCCGTTCACCTCGCGGAAGCGGTCGAGATCGACGAGCAGGACCGCCACCGTCCCGCCGTACCGGCCGGCGGTGGCCAGCGCCTCGTCGAGCAGCACCTGGGCGCGCGCCCGGTTGGGCAGCCCGGTCAGCGGATCGTGCTGGGTCAGGTAGCTGAGGCGTTCCTCCGCCGCGCTGCGCATCCGGCTGTGGCGCCAGACCAGGACGCCGACCACGATGCCGAGCGGCAGCAGGGCGACGGTGAGGCCGGCGGCGCCGAGCAGCAGCGCCCGGCCGTGCAGGGCGCCGTGACGCGCGGGATCGAGCAGGATCTCCGCCTCGCCCCAGGCAACCGCGCCGGGCAGCGGCACGGGCATCGCGGTCCCGCCCGGGGCCTGCCCGGCGCTCAGCAGGACCGCGCCATCGGCGTCGCGCACGATGAGGCCCTGGATGCCCGCGGCCGTCATGGCCCGTTCCAGCAGCGCTGCGGCCTCCGGCCCCGGTGCCGAGACAGCGAGGGTCGCGGCCCAGCGACGCGCGGCCGCTTCGGCCTCCTGCTGCGACAGGTGGTCGAGAGCGGCCCGCGTTGCCACCAGGCCGGCCCCCGCGAGCAGTGCGGCGGCGAGCACGAGGAGGACGGCCGACCGCATGGGCCGAAGGTGGGCGGGGAGCGAGCGCATGAGCCTCGGGTTTGAGGGCGAAGCATTCCTAGACCTCGCGATCTTGAGAAATGGTTAGCCGCGGACGGGCCCTCGGCCGCGCAGCGGCACGGCGGGGCAAGGCGCTTGACACCCCGAAGGCCAGGCAGGACGCTTTGCGCAAGCACAAGACAAGGCGTCCAGGATCGACGGGGCCGCATCGCGGCGGCACCTTCGCAGCACGACCGCACCGGAGCATGGTGCGGCGCCGGCCGCGACTCCCTCCGTCTCCAGGCGCCGCGCGCCGCCCGCGCAGGACGCGACGGCGCACCGGGGAGGTGAGGCATGCCGGCCTACATCGCGCGCCGATTCCTGCTGATGCTGCTGACGCTGTTCGGCATGTCGGTGCTGATCTTCGTGCTGCTGCGGCTGATGCCCGGCAATGTCGCCGACATCCTGTTCGACGCCTCCGGCTTCATCGACCCGGCCGAGCGCGCGCGCATCGAGGCCGAACTCGGCCTCGACCAGCCCATCGTCACGCAGTACCTGCACTGGGTCGGCTCGCTGCTGCAGGGCGATCTCGGCTTCTCCTACGTCTCCGAGCGCCCGGCGGCGGAGGAGATCCTGCCGCGCATCCCTGTCACCGCGCAGCTCGCCGCCTGGTCGCTGCTGTTCTCGGTGGTGCTCGGCGTCCCCCTCGGCGTGATCAGCGCGGTGCGGCAGAACACCGGCTTCGACTACGCGCTGCGCCTGGTCAGCCTGAGCGGCCTCTCGCTGCCCTCCTTCTGGCTCGGCCTGCTGATCCTGATGGCCTTCGTGCAGTGGTTCGGCTTCATCCCGATCTACACCGAGAACCCGGCGACGGTCTGGGACGGCATCCTGATGTTCGCCCTGCCGGCGCTGGCCGTGGGCTTCCGCAGCTCGGCGCTTATCATGCGCCTCACGCGCTCCTCGATGCTCGAGGTGCTGCGCCAGGACTTCATCCGCACGGCGCGCGCCAAGGGCGCGGCCGAGGGGACCGTGAACTACCGCCACGCGCTGCGCAACGCGGTGCTGCCGGTGGTCACCATCATCGGCATCGAGGCGGCCTTCCTGATCGGCGGGCTGATCGTGACGGAGACGGTGTTCAACATCCCGGGCGTCGCCCGCTTCCTGGTCGAATCGATCCTGTGGCGCGACTACCCGATCGTGCAGAACCTGGTGATGTTCATCGCCGTCATCGTGGTGGTGGTGAACTTCCTGGTGGACATGCTCTACGCGGTGCTCGACCCGCGCATCCGGTACGCGGACTGAGGGAGGCGGGCCATGGCGACCATGCGCACCCTGGTGCAGCCCATCGACCACGCGGCGGAGCTCTCGCGCGCCGGCGCCAACGTCACCGGCAGCGGCAGCGCCGCGCTGCACCTCGCGCGGCGGCATCCGCTCGGGCTGCTCGGCCTCGTCATCGTCATCGTCTTCGTGCTGGTGGCGATCTTCGCGCCGTGGCTCGCAGCCTACGACCCGCTGGCGACCGATGCCCGCTCCTCGCTCGCCCAGCCCGGCGGCGAGCACATGCTGGGTGCCGACTTCATGGGCCGCGACCTCTGGAGCCGCATCATCTACGGCGCGCGCATCTCGCTTGCGGTCGGCATCGCCTCCACCGTGCTCGGCTGCGTCATCGGCGGCGCGGTGGGGCTGATCTCGGGCTACTGGGGCGGCTGGGTCGATCTCGTCATCCAGCGGGTGAACGACGTGCTGCAGGCGCTGCCGCTGCTGGTGCTCGCGCTGGTGATGGCGGCCTCGCTCGGACCCTCGCTGACCAACACCATCATCGCCATCTCCATCCCCGTGGTGCCGCATGTGGCGCGCGTGATCCGCGCCAGCACGCTCTCCATCCGGGAGATGCCCTTCGTCGAGGCGGCGCGCGCCGAGGGCATGGGGGAGCTCTCGATCGCGCTGCGCCACGTGCTGCCGAACACGCTGGCGCCGGTGATCGTGCTGGCCACCGCGCAGCTCGGCTCGGCCATCCTGACCGAGGCCTCGCTCTCCTTCCTCGGCCTCGGCATCCCGGAGCCGCACCCCTCCTGGGGGCGCATGCTGTCCGAGAGCGCCGCGGAATACGTGCGCACCGCGCCCTGGCTGGTGATCTTCCCGGGCCTTGCGATCAGCCTGGTGATCTTCGGCACCAACCTGCTGGGCGATGCGGTGCGCGACATCCTCGACCCGCGCGAGCGGAGCTGAGGCGATGGAAGGCGAGACCGCGATCATCCCGGCGGCGCCGGGCGCCACCGCCGCCGGCCCGCCGGTGCTGGAGGTCGAGGGGCTGAAGACCTGGTTCTTCACCCGGCGCGGCATCGTGCGCGCGGTCGACGACGTCTCCTTCCACCTCGCCGAGGGCGAGACGCTGGCGATCGTCGGCGAGAGCGGCTGCGGCAAGAGCATCACCGCCCTCTCGATCCTCGGCCTGGTGCCGAGCCCGCCGGGGCGGATCGTCGGCGGCGCGGTGCGGCTGCGCGGCACCGACCTGCTGCGCGTCGACGAGGAGGCGATGCGCAAGGTCCGCGGCAACGACATCTCCATGATCTTCCAGGAGCCGATGACCAGCCTGAACCCGGTGATGACCATCGGCGACCAGATCGAGGAGGCGCTGCTGCTGCACCAGACCGATCTCTCCCGCGCCGAGGTCCGCACGCGCGCGGAGGAGATGCTGCGGCTGGTGCGCATCCCCGAGCCCGAGCGGCGCGCGGCGGAGTATCCGCACCAGCTCTCGGGCGGGATGCGCCAGCGCGCGATGATCGCCATGGCGCTGTCCTGCAACCCGCGCGTGCTGATCGCCGACGAGCCGACCACCGCGCTCGACGTGACCATCCAGGCGCAGATCCTCGAGCTGATCCTCGACCTGCAGCGCCGGCTCGGTACGGCGGTGATCCTGATCACCCACGACCTCGGCGTGGTGGCCGAGACGGCCAGCCGCGTCATCGTCATGTATGCCGGCCGCAAGGTCGAGGAGGCCGATGTCGTCCCGCTCTTCGAGCAGCCGCTGCATCCCTACACGCGTGGCCTGATGGGCTCGATCCCGCACCTGGTGGACGAGGAGGGCGCCACGGAGCGGCTGCAGGAGATCCCCGGCATGGTGCCGGCGCTGAACGCGCTGCCGCCCGGATGCGCCTTCGCGCCGCGCTGCCCGATGGCGAGCGACCGCTGCCGGGCCGAGATGCCGCCCTATCGCGAATGGCTGCCGGGCCATTTCTCGGCCTGCTGGCACGCCGGGCAGCTCGTCGGCGGGGCGGGCGCATGAACGCGCCGGTGCTCGAGGTGGAGGGGCTGACCAAGCACTTCGCCGTGCGCAAGGGGCTGCTGCGGCGCGCCATCGGCAAGGTGCATGCGGTCGACGGCGTCAGCTTCGCGGTGGGCGCCGGGGAGACGCTCGGCCTGGTCGGCGAGAGTGGCTGCGGCAAGTCGACCGTCGGGCGCACGGCGATGCGGCTGATCGAGCCGACGGCGGGCAGCATCCGCCTGCAGGGCCAGGACATCACCGGCCTCTCGCGGGCGGCGATGCGGCCGCACCGGCGGGCGATGCAGATCATCTTCCAGGACCCCTACGCCTCGCTCAACCCGCGCATCACCGCCGGCGAGATCGTGGGCGAGCCGCTGCAGGTGCACGGCCTGGCCGACGCGAAGGCGCGCGAGGAGAGGGTGGCGGCGCTGTTCCAGCGCGTCGGCCTCCGCCCGCAGCAGATGAAGAACTACCCGCACGAGTTCAGCGGCGGCCAGCGCCAGCGCATCGGCATCGCCCGCGCGCTGGCGGTCTCGCCCAAGCTGATCATCTGCGACGAGCCGGTCTCGGCGCTCGACGTCTCGATCCAGGCGCAGGTGATCAACCTGCTGCGCGACCTGCAGCAGGAACGCGGGCTGTCCTACCTCTTCATCGCGCACGACCTCGCCGTGGTGCGGCACATCAGCCACCGGGTCGCGGTGATGTATCTCGGCCGCATCGTGGAGCTGGCGGAGACGCGCACGCTCTTCGCCACGCCGCAGCATCCCTACACCGAGGCGCTGCTGGCCGCCGTGCCGGTGGCGGACCCACGCCGGCGCCGCCCGCGGCGGATCATCCAGGGCGACGTGCCGAGCCCCATCAGCCCGCCGCCGGGCTGCCATTTCCACACGCGCTGCCCCTATGCCGAGGCGCGGTGCCGCGAGTCCGCCCCGCCCCTCAAGGCGGTGGCGCCGGGACACATGGTGGCCTGCCACCTCAGGTAGGCCAGGGGGAGGAGGACGCATGCTGCGAAGGATCCTGGGCGCCGGGCTTGCGGCGCTGATCGGCGCCACGGCGCCGGCCATGGCGCAGGAGCGGGGCGGGACGCTTCGCGTCTATCACCGCGACAACCCGCCGAGCGCCTCCATCCACGAGGAGGCGACGATCTCGACGGCGGCGCCCTTCATGCCTGTCTTCAACAACCTGGTGATCTTCAACCAGGCCTCGCCCCGCGCCAGCGTCGATGACCTGACGGCCGAGCTCGCCACCGAATGGCGCTGGAACGAGGACCGCACGCGCCTGACCTTCCGCCTGCGCGAGGGCGTGAAGTGGCACGACGGCAAGCCCTTCACCAGCGCCGACGTGAAGTGCACCTGGGACACCGTCGCCGGCCACCGCAACGCCGGCTGGCGCAAGAGCCCGCGGCGGGGCTGGTACAACAACCTGAAGGAGATCACGACGAACGGTGACCACGAGGTGACCTTCGTGCTCGGCCGGCCGCAGCCCTCCTTCATCAGCTTCCTCGCCAGCGGCATGTCGCCGGTCTACCCCTGCCACGTCGACGGCCGCGCGATGCGGCAGAAGCCGATCGGCACGGGTCCCTTCCGGGTGGTGGAGTTCCGCCCGAACGCCAGCATCGTGCTGCAGCGCAACCCGGACTACTGGCGCCCGGACCGCCCCTACCTCGACGGCATCGAGTACCGGATCATCCGCAACCGCTCGACCCGCACCCTCGCCTTCATGGCGGGCGAGTTCGACATGACCTTCCCCTACGAGATCTCGCCCGCCGTGCTGCGCGAGATCCGCGAGCAGCAGCCGCGCGCGCAATGCACCATGGCGCCGTCCAACGTGGCGACGCAGCTGCTGATCAACCGCGAGACGGCGCCCTTCGACAACCCCGATGTCCGCCGCGCCGTGACGCTGGCGATCGACCGCAAGGCGCTGATCGACATCATGGGCGAGGGCCAGTACGTCAACAGCGGCATCCTGCTGCCGCCGCCGAACGGCGCCTGGGGGCTGACGCCGGCCGATCTCGCCGACGTGCCCGGCTACGGCGCGAGCGTCGAGGCGAACCGGGCGGAGGCGCGCCGGCTGATGCAGGCGCTCGGCTACAGCGCGCAGAACCCGCTGCGCATCAAGGTCGCCACGCGCGAGATCCCGAGCTACCGCGACCCGGCGGTGATCGTGATCGACCACCTGAAGTCGATCTTCATCGAGGCGACGCTCGACATCCAGGACACCAGCATCTGGTACACCACCATGGGCCGGAAGG
This sequence comes from uncultured Acetobacteraceae bacterium, assembly GCA_964401305.1. Taxonomy (GTDB): domain Bacteria; phylum Pseudomonadota; class Alphaproteobacteria; order Acetobacterales; family Acetobacteraceae; genus JAIEOP01. The sequence goes on from CAYNYQ010000045.1 coordinate 10,491, forward strand.
CCTTCGGCCTGGCGGTGAACCAGTCCGGCCTCGGCCTCGATGACCCGGACACGGTGTTCTACGAGGGCTTCGCCTGCGGCAGCGAGCGGAACTACGAGAACTACTGCAACCGCGAGGTGGAGCGCCGGGTGGACGAGCAGTCCGCGACCCTCGACCCCGAGCGGCGCCGCGGCCTCGTGCGCGAGATCGACATGCTGCTGCAGCAGGACATCGCGCGGCCCATGCTCTACCACGGCGCCGGCGCCACCTGCTGGTACCCGCATGTGCGGGGCGTCACCGTCGGCGTGAACAGCATCTACAACCACTGGCGCATGGAAGGCGCCTGGCTGGCGCCGCGCTAGCCGAGGCACCGGGGCGGCCGGTTACGCTGGCCGCCCGCCTCGCCCTCCCGGCCTGTGCGAAACCGCACAGCCGCCGGGCGGCATCCGGGGCATCCTCCCCCTGTCGCAGTTGAGCCAGGAGGAGGACGTGATGGACCGCACCAGCCCCGACACCCTCGCCTTCGTGGCGCTGTTCGGCGCCCTGCTGTTCTGGATGCTCTGACCGCGCCGCGGTCAGACCCGCATCGGCATCAGGACGTAGAGCGCCTCGGGCTTCGCCGCATCGGTCACCACGGTGGGCGCGCTGCCATCGGCGAAGCGGAATTCGACCTGATCGGTGATCTGGTCGGTGATGTCGTTCAGGTAGCGCGCCTGGAAGCCGATCTCGAGCGGCGTGAACTCGTAGCTGACGACGTCCTGGTCGAGCTCCTCCTGCGCCTGGCCCTGCTCCGGGCTGGCGGCGGAGAGCAGCAGGTGGTTGCGGTCGAGGCTGAGCTTGACCGGCCGCGACCGCTCGCTGCTGATCGCGGCGACGCGGCCCACGGCCTCGGCGAACTCCTTCTTCGAGACGCGCAGGATCTTGTCGTTGCCGCGCGGGATCACGCGCTCGTACTCGGGGAAGGTGCCGTCGATCAGCTTGCTGGTCAGCTGCACGGTGCCGATGTCGAAGCGTATCTTGGTGTCCGAGAGACGGACGGCGATCTCGTCCTGCGTCTCCTCGGCCAGCTTCCTGACCTCGTTCACCGTCTTGCGCGGCACGATCACGCCCGGCATGGCGGCGGCGCCCTCGGGCAGCGGCTCCTCGACGCGGGCGAGGCGATGGCCGTCCGTCGCCACCGCGCGCAGCACCTTCGTGCCCTCGCTCTCGGCGACATGGAGGTAGATGCCGTTCAGGTAGTAGCGCGTCTCCTCCGTGCTGATGGCGAAGCGCGTGCGGTCGATCATGTCGCGCAGCTGCCCGGCCGAGAGGGCGAAGCGGTGCGGCAGCTTGCCCTCGGTCATGGAGGGGAAGTCCTCGACCGGCAGGACGGAGAGCGCGGTGTTGAAGCGCCCCGCGCGCAGCGCCAGCGGTGCGTCGCCGCCGCCGTGGTCGAGCTGGACCTTGGCCCCCTCGGGCAGCTTGCGGACGATCTCGTAGAGGGTCGCGGCCGGCGCCGTGGTGCGCCCCGGGCGTTCCACCTCGATGCCGGCGACCTCCTCGACGAGGGCGATCTCCATGTCCGTCGCGGTCAGGCGCAGCATGCCGTCCTGCGCGGCGATCAGCACGTTGGCCAGGATCGGGATGGTATTGCGCCGCTCGACGACGCTCTGCACATGGGCCAGGGCCTTGAGCAGGATCGCCCGTTCGACCGTGATCTTCATGCCCGTGAGGCTCCCCCGGCGAGGCAAGCGCCGTTCGTTGCATCTGTCCGGCTGCCGGCCCGTCCTGCCCCGTCGACTGCCCGCGGACCCGCCCCTTCCGGGGCCGTAGCGGCGGGGCGCGCCGCCTGGCTGCGCCGATTCGCAAGGGTAAAGTAGGCTTTCCGCCGCGCCGGGCCAAGGTCGGCGGCGGATCGGGCCGGAATTCCGGACCCCTGGCCCCGGGCGGGCCTACATCTCCAGCATCTTGCGCAGCAGGGCGACGTCCTCGGCGAAGCCGGCATCCTGCTGCATCAGTTCCGCCACGCGCGCCACGGCGTGCATCACCGTGGTGTGGTCGCGGTTGCCGAAGCGGCGCCCGATCTCGGGCAGGCTGCGGCTGGTCAGCTGCTTGGCCAGGTACATCGCCACCTGCCGCGGCCGCGCCACGTTGCGCGCGCGGCGGGCGCTGCTCATGTCGGTCAGGCGGATGTTGTAGTGCTCGGCCACGCGCTTCTGGATCTCCTCGATCGAGACCCGGCGGTCATGCGCGCGCAGCACGTCGTGCAGCACGTCCTGCGCGCTCTCGATCGTGACCGGGCGGCCGAAGAGGTTGGCGTGGGCGACGAGGCGGTTCAGCGCGCCCTCGAGTTCGCGCACGTTCGCGGTGATCTTGTGCGCCAGCAGCTCCAGCACCTTGGCCGGCACCTCGACGCGCGAGGCGCCGGCCTTGGTCTGCAGGATGGAGAGGCGGAGCTCGTAGGTGGTGGCGTGCAGGTCCGCGACCATGCCCCAGCCGAGGCGGGTGCGCAGCCGATCCTCGATGCCCGCGAGGTCGGTCGGCGGCTTGTCGGAGGAAACGACGATCTGCTTGCCGGCATCGACGAGCGCATTGAAGGTGTGGAAGAACTCTTCCTGCGTGTTGTCCTTGCCGACCAGGAACTGCACGTCGTCCACCAGCAGCACGTCGACCGAGCGCAGCGCGTCCTTGAACTCCATGGTGTTCTGGCTGCGCAGCGCGCTGATGAAGCGCGTCATGAACTTCTCGGCCGACATGTAGGCGACGGACCGGCCCGGATGCCCCTCGCGGATCGCCCAGGCGATGGCCTGCATCAGGTGCGTCTTGCCGAGGCCGACACCGCCGTAGAGGAACAGCGGGTTGAAGCCCGGGCTTGCGGGCTGCTCGGCGACGCGCCGCGCGCAGGCATGGGCGAACTCGTTCGGCTTGCCGACGACGAAGCTGTCGAAGGTGAAGCGCGGCTCGAGCGGGCTGATGAGGTCGGCGCGCGGGTCGGAGGCGGCGCTGCTGCGCGGCTCCGCGGCGCGCCCATCGGCCGTGCGGGGGGCCAGGCTCTCGGCCAGGCCGCGGTGCTCGGCATCATCGTCGCGCCGCGCCTGGCGGGAGGCGCCGCGGGCGCTCTGCGGCGGGGCGGGCGCCGCCCCGTCTTCCTCGATCGCGCCGGCGGGGCGCGGCGCCGGCGCGACGCGGATCTCGATCCGGCGCACCGAAGGCGCCTCCACCTGCCAGAGCGTTCGCAGCCTCTCGCCGTAGTGGCTGCTGACCCAGTCGCGCAGGAAGCGGGTGGGCAGCAGCACCACCGCCTCCTCGCCGTCGATGCCGGCCAGCGTCATCTGCCGGAGCCAGCTGCGGTACTCGACCTCGCCGACTTCCTCGCGCAGGCGACCGCGAATGCGGGCCCAGCAGGCCGCCATGTCACCGGACATTTCGGGGGGCAAGCCGAAAGCCTCCTGTTGCATCCCACACCAGCCGCTTCACGCGCGACGACCGAATCGGCCGCCGCCGCACGCGAGGATACGCGAGGCCCCGGAACCGCTGACGCGCCCCGCTGCGCCTGGGGGATCGAGGCGCGCCGACTGCCACCGTGGCAAGAGCATGATACAGTGCGATACGGAGGCGATCAAATAGTAACTTCAACGATCGCTTTCGTGCGCAAGTATTCCGCGAATACTCTGCAGACGGGAACGGCAAACGCGCGGGCGCGTTCCCGCCCGGCAGTGGCGCCGCGAACTGGCGGGACGCTTTTCGAGTGTGGAGGGACGCGCGGCTTCAGGCGGCAGGCGCGGTGGACAGCGCCTTTACGCGCGCGGAGAGGCGCGACAGCTTCCGGGCGACCGTATTGCGGTGCATCACGCCCTTGGTCGCCGCGCGGTGCAGCTCGGGCTGGGCCGCCTGCAGCGCGTCGCGTGCAGCCGTCCCGCTGCCGGTCGCCAGGGCCTGCTCCACCTTCCTCAGGAAGGTCCGCACGCGCGCCTTGCGGGCCCGGTTGCGCTGCGTGCGCTTCTCCGTCTGGCGGATGCGCTTCCGCGCGGATGCCGTGTTCGCCATGGAATGGTTCTGTCAGCCAGGATGAAAGGGAAAGGAAGGGGCGCTGCCCGGTCCGGCGCGCGAAGCGAGGCGTTTAGCGCCGGGGGGCGGAGCGCGTCAAGCACCGCCCGCCGCCTCGCCGCTCAGGCGTTGCGGAAGGCCGGTTTGCGCTTCTCGGCGAAGGCCGCCATGCCCTCCTTCTGGTCGGCCGTGGCGAAGAGGGAGTGGAAGACCCGCCGCTCGAACCGCACGCCCTCCGACAGCGTCGTCTCGAAGGCGCGGTTGACGGCTTCCTTGGCAATGGCGACCGAGGGCGCCGAGAGCGCGGCGATCCGCTCGCCGAGCTTCACCGCCTCGGCCAGCAGCTGGTCGTTCGGCACGACGCGCGCGACGAGGTTCGCGCGCTCCGCCTCCGCCGCGTCCATCATCCGCCCGGTCAGGATCATCTCCATCGCCTTCGACTTGCCGATGGCGCGCGTCAGCCGCTGCGTGCCGCCGGCGCCGGGGATGATGCCGAGGTTGATCTCCGGCTGGCCGAAGCGCGCGCTCTCGGCGGCCAGGATGATGTCGCACATCATCGCCAGCTCGCAGCCGCCGCCCAGCGCATAGCCCGCCACCGCCGCGATCACCGGCTTCTGCACATGGGTCACCGCCTCCCAGCGCTTGCCGATGAAGTCGTCGAAATAGACCGCCGGGTAGGTGCGGGACTGCATCTCCTTGATGTCGGCGCCGGCGGCGAAGGCCTTCTCGCTGCCGGTCAGCACGATCGCGGCGATGGCCGGGTCGGCGTCGAAGCCCGACAGCGCGTCGCCCAGCTCGATCATCAGCTGGTCGCACAGCGCGTTCAGCGCCTGCGGGCGGTTCAGGCGGATCACCGCCACCCGGCCTTGCGCCTCGGTCAGGATCATCCCGTACTCGGCCATCGCGGTTCCTCCGTGCGTCCGGCGGACGCTTCGTCTAGCCTACCGCTGCGTCCGCGGGCAATGGAAGGTGGAGCGGCCGGACTGCACGATGCGCGCGATCCCCTTGCACGCCGCTGGCCCCGGGCAGCGCGCACAGGGCTGGCCCTCACGGTCGTAGACGTCGAAGCGCTCCTGGAAGACGCCGATCTCGCCATCGGCGCGCACGTAGTCGCGCAGCGAGGAGCCGCCGGCGGCGATGCTCTCCTCCAGCACCGCCCGGATCGCGGGCACGAGGCGCGCCGCGCGCACCCCCGCGACGCTCGCCGCGAGCCGGCGCGGCGAGATGCCGGCACGGAACAGCGCCTCGGAGACGTAGATGTTGCCGAGGCCCGCCACGACCTTCTGGTCCAGCAGCGCCGCCTTGATGGGCGTGTGGCGGCCGGCCAGCGCCGCGTCCAGCGCGGCCGCGGTGAATTCCGGGCCGAGCGGCTCCGGCCCCATGCCGGCGAGCAGGCGGTGCGCGTCCTCGGCCGCCGTGGGCACCAGGTCGACGCAGCCGAAGCGGCGCGGATCGACGAAGCCGATGCGCCAGCCCTCCTCGGTCTCCAGCACCAGGTGCTCGTGCGCCTCGGGCGGGCCGTTGTGCCCGCGCGCGTCCGAGGCCAGGCCGTGCGGACCCAGCCGGGGAACCGGCGCCTCGCCCGCGCGCCGCGCCACCATGCGCCCCGACATACCGAGGTGGATCAGCACCGACTCCCCGCCCTCGAGCCGCATCAGCATGTACTTGCCGCGCCGGCGGAACCCCAGCACGCGGCTGCCCGAGAGGCGCGCGGCGAGCCCCGCCGGGAAGGGCCAGCGCAGGTCCGGCCGGGTGACGCTGGCCGCGGCGATGCGGCGCCCCTCCAGCACGGCGGCGAGGCCGCGCATCACCGTCTCGACCTCCGGAAGTTCCGGCATCCGCCTCCCCGTCCTCAGCCCGCCGGGCGCGAAGCACCCCGCCGCCTTCCCCCGCGCCGCGCCCGCAGGCTAGAGCACGCTCACGCTGACCGGAAACGGTCAGCGTGAAGGTCGTGCTCTGAAACCAAAAAAGTCTAGAGCAGCTTATCTCGGCCTGACTGGAACGACGCCCGTTCCAGTCAGGCCGAGGCTGCTCTAGGGAGGGCCGAACCCAGGCGGAACCCCCTCCCATGCCCGAGAGCACCGATTTCGGCTTCCGCGAAGTCCCCCGCGCGGAGAAGGCCCGGCTGGTGGCCCGGGTCTTCGAAAGCGTGGCGCCGCGCTACGACGTGATGAACGACCTGATGTCGCTCGGCATCCACCGGACCTGGAAGCGCATCTTCGTCAATGCCATCGCCGCCTCCCCGCGCGAGACGCTGCTCGACCTCGCCGGCGGCACAGGCGACATCGCCTTCCTCGCCAAGCAGCGCGGTGCCGGGCGCGTCATTCTCTCGGACGTGAACCCGGCCATGCTGGC
>CAYNYQ010000045.1:16950-20887 GCA_964401305.1 uncultured Acetobacteraceae bacterium
CTGGCGCAACCTCTCGGGCGGGATCGTGGCGATCCATACCGGCTGGCGGCTGTAGCGCGGCCCACGCGGCAACCCGTCGGCGCAGGCGCCGCCGCCGCATCCGACCCCGGGTCGAGGATCACGGAGCCTTGCGCGCCGCGGACGCCGCGGGGCGCTGCGACCCGAACTTGCCGACTGTATACGCTCTTGCCTTGGGGGACCCGCCGCCATCCCGCGGCGGAACGAAGGCGTGGGGGCGCGTTTCGATCCTATGTCGCAGAGCATCCATCGCGACCACGAGGCATCGCGGGGCACCGGCGGTCTTCCACTGGGGTGGCGCGCGCTGCGCGACTGCAACCTGAGCGGCCGGCTGCGCGAGCCGGTCGTGGTCCCGCTCGTCCTGGTCCACCCCGAGGTCGGCGTCGCCCTGGTGGAGACCCGGCACGAATGCGTCCTCGAGGATGCCGAGGCGGTGCTGCGGGCGCGCCTCGCCGATGCCCGCTTCGACGGCATCTTCCCGGGCTACCTGCCGATCGTGCATGTCGCGGTGCCGGCCGCCCGGCTGGCCGCGCTGGACGCGATCCTGGCCGAGGCCTTCGCCGCCCTGCCGCCGCTGTCGCTGCCGGGCGGCGATGCCTGGGCCACGGTGGTCGAGCGGGCGCTCGCGCTGCGCGACGCGCGGCGGATGCCGCCGCCGATCGCCGAGGAGCCGGGGCCGCCGCATCGCCACACCTTCGGCGAGGGGCCCGCCGGCCCGCGGCACGCCCCTTTCGCCGAGACGCCGGCGCCGGTGAGCGCCCCAGCCTTCCTGGCCGGGCAGGGCGCGGCGCAGGGCTGGCCGGGAAGCCTGCCGCCGCAGCCCGCGCCGATGTCGCGCGACCCCGTCTTCCTCCGCCGCCACGACGCGCCGGTCGACCGCAACCTGCCGCCCGAGCCCGAGCCGCCGCCGGAGCCGCCGAGGGGCGGGCCGCGGCCCTGGCCCTGGGCGCTGGCGGGCCTCGCGGCGGGCGCGGCCATCGGCGGGGCGCTGGCCGTTCTGCTGCCCGCCGGCGCCGGGGTGGATTCCCGGCCTGGCGCAGCCCTGTCGCCCCTGGCGACGCTTGCCTCCCCGCCTGGCCCGGCCATTGCGGATCGCCCCGCCGCATCGTCGCCCGCCGCTGCCCCCGCCGCCGCCGCGGCGGCGCCGCCGGAAGGAGCGCGCCCGACGACCACGGCGACGGCACCGGACGTGCCGCGCCCGCTGCCCGTGGCGCCGGACCGGCTACGCCCGCCGCCGGAAGCTTCGGCCGCGCCGCCGGAGATGGCCACGGCGCCCACCCCCGCGCCCCGCGCCGAGGCCGATCCGCCCGAGCCCCTGCCGCTGGTCAGCGTGCGCAGCCCGGCGAACCTGCGCCGCGGGCCCGGCACCTCCAATCCGGTCATCCGCACCACGCGCCGCGGCGAGACCTTCCACGTGCACGGGACCACGCAGGATGACTGGATGGAGGTCGGCGACGCGAGCACGGCCGCCGGCTGGATCCATGGCAGCCTGCTGCGCGAGGTGCCGCGCTGACCGCGTGAATGACCGGGCCAGGGCGGCCCGAACCGGCCCCGGGGAACTGCGGGCCGGACGCCGCCTAGCCCGCCGCCGCGCGCACCTTCTGGGCCCAGGCCGTGGCGCCGGTGGAGAGCAGCGCGATGTCGGTCTGCGTCGTCAGGAATTGCGCGCCGCGGCGGATGATCGCCGCCTGGGCGCCGGGGTCGCGGTTGCCGCCGCAGCCGAAGGCCTTGCCATGCGCCCGGCAGGCGGCGAGCACGCGCGCGACGGCGTCCTCCAGCTCCGCATCGTCGTAGCGGCCTGGCCGGCCCATGTCGGTCAGCAGGTCGTTCATGCCCATGTGGATCACGTCGATGCCGGGCACCGCGGCGATGGCGTCGACGTTGCGCACGCCCTCGCGCGTCTCGATCATGCAGACCAGCAGGGTCGTGGCGTCCACCGCCGGCAGCGCCTCGGCCGGCGGCACGGCGCGGAAGTCGAAATAGGGATAGCCGCCGGTCACGCTGCGCCGGCCGAGCGGGGCGAAGCGCACGGCGGCGACGGCGGCGCGGGCATCGGCCTCGGTGTTCACGTCGGGGAAGACGATGCCGGTGACGCCGTTGTCGAGCAGCGCCTGCACGTCCGGGTCGCGCACGGAGCGCACCCGCGCCACCGGCGCCACGCCGAGCGCGAGCGCCGCCTGCGCGATGTGGCCGAGCGTCTCCAGCGTGAACAGCGAGTGCTGGACGTCGAGGAAGAGAAAGTCGTGCCCGCTGGCCCGGGCGATGCGCGCGATCTCCGCCGAGCGCACCAGGCGCACGCCGAGGCCGAGCGCGGCGCCGCCCTCGGCGATCCTCGCCTTCACCGGATTGACCGGCGCGGTGGCGGCCATGGCGCGTCTCCTTCCCCGTGCGGGCGGCATGGCAGCATCCGCGGGCCCGGCGGGCAAGCCGGCTTGACCGCGCCCCGCCCGCCGCCTGCAATGCCCGCGCACGTCCAGGGGAAGCGCGCGCATGGCGGAGCTGCGGGTGAAGTCGGAGATCGCCGGCTCGGTATGGAAGATCCTCAAGCAGCCCGGCGAGGCGGTGGAGGAAGAGGAGCCGGTGATGCTGCTGGAATCGATGAAGATGGAGATCCCGGTGCTCGCCCCGCGCGGCGGCACGGTGACGGAGCTGCGCGTCGAGGAGGGCGAGATGGTCGCCGAGGGCGACGTGGTGGTGGTGATCGCCTTCTGATCCGCGTCAAGGCTCAGGTCGACCGCCGCACCCCAGCCGGTGCAGCCAGGCGGCGAATTCCAGCCCGTGCATCACCTCCGTGCCGGGCATGAGCGGGACCACCAGCTCGTGGTCGAGGCAATCGGCCACCAGCGCCCGGTCCGCGCCGGCGCCGGGCGCCTCGAACAGGGCGAGGTAGTGGGCCTCGGCGTGCGGCAGGCTGGCCTGCGCCAAGCCCAGCAGCAGCGCATGCGCGAGCCAGGGATGCTCCGCCACCGGCATGGCGGCGGCCCCGCCGGCGGCGCGGAATTCCAGCAGGCCGAGCGGCCGCGCCGCCGCGCACCAGGCGATGCAGGCCCAGCCCTCTGCCGGCGTGACGAGGTCGAGCAGCCCGGGCTCCGCCGCCGGGCGCTGGCGCCAGATCCGGAAGGGCGCACCGACCAGCGCCGTGCCGGGCAGCAACTGGCGCGCGGCCTGCAGCAGCGCCGCGGCATCGGGCGGCGCCTCAGCCATGCGGCGGCCAGCCGAGCACACGGGCGATGACGGCATCGGGGTCGCGCGCCGCCGCGCGGTCGCGCCAGGCGATGTGCTGGTCGGGCCGCACCAGCAGCAGCGCGCCGCGGCCATAGGTGGCCGCCGCCGCCGGGTCGTCCACGCGGAGCACCGCCAGCGGCAGGCCGCGCCGCGCCGCCGCGGCGACCAGGCCCTCGTCCGGCGCGGCGCCCACCGCCAGCAGCGTGAACCAGGGCCCGAGCAGGTCGTGCAGGAAGCTGCCATCGCCGAGGATCACGCTGGGCAGCCGCACCCCCGGCACGGTGGTCGGCTCGTAGCGCAGCGTATCGTCGGGCGCCCGCGCGCCGGCCTCGTGCCAGATGATGGGCGAGGCGGCGTAGCAGTAGCCGTGCTCGATGCCCCAGCTCTCGTTCTCGGCATTGCCGAGGGCGGCGATGCGCGCCCCCGCCTCGGCCCGCGCCGCCGCGCCCGCGGGGCCGGGATCGAGCAGCGTATCGGCGTAGAGGCCGGCGACGGCGATGCGCACATCCGTGTGCCGCGCCGAGGCATCGCGGTTGCGCCGCCCCACGGGCCGCCGCTCGGCATCGTAGCTGCCGGCCAGCAGCGGCCCGCCGAGGCCCCGTGCCAGCGCCGCGAGCTTCCAGCCGAGGTCGAGCGCATCGCCGATGCCGGTGTTCATGCCGTAGCCGCCGGTCGGGATGTACTGGTGCGCCGC
>CAYNYQ010000046.1:0-20664 GCA_964401305.1 uncultured Acetobacteraceae bacterium
CGGCATCGGCGCCGTGGCGGAGGAAGCCGCCGCCCACCACCACCGTGGTCAGCCATGGCTCGAGCGTGATGGCGCGGCCCATCTGCTCGGCGACGATCAGCACCTCCTCGCGGCCGCCGCCGAAGCCGCCCTCGGCCTCGGCGAAGGGCAGGCCGAGCAGGCCGAGCTCGGCATACTGGGCCCAGACCTCGCGGCTCCAGCCGGTGTCGCTGGCCATGTAGGCCTTGCGCTGCTCGAAGCCGTACTTGTCGGAGAGGAGCTTGCGGACGCTGTCCTGCAGCAGCGTCTGGTCCTCGGAAAGATCGAAATCCATCGTCGCCTCGGTGTGTGTGGTGATGGGGCTTCGCCCCAGACCCCACCAGGGAGGGCTCTGCCCTCCCTGGACCCACCCGCCAAAGGCCGAAAGGCCCTTGGAACCCGCTCTTCAGCTGGGGCACCGGCAGTGCCGCCGCGAGAAAATCGGTGTCCAGAGGCCTTTCGGCCTTTGGCGGGGTGTCCAGAGGGGCAGCGCCCCTCTGGCGGAGCGCGAGGCAGCGCCTCGCTTCAGAGCCCCAGGAAGGCCTTGGCCATGATGTTGCGCTGGATCTCGTTCGACCCGCCGTAGATGCTCTGCTTGCGCCAGTTGAAGTAGGTGCCCGCCAGGCCATAGGCCCAGTCCGGCGCCAGGTCCCACTGGTTGCTGCCCTCGGCTTCCGGATCGCCGTCGATCCAGGCATAGGGCCCGGCCGCCTTCATCAGCAGCTCCGAGACGCCCTGCTGGATCTCCGTGCCCTTGATCTTGAGGACGGAGGTCGCGGGGTCGGGCTTGTTGCCGCGCCGCTTCTCGTTGGCGATGACGCGCATCACGGTCATCTCCAGCGCCTGCAGCTCGACCTCGATCTCCGTGACCGCCTGGCGGAAGCCGGGGTCCTGGATCATCGGCTTGCCGTCCTGCATGGTCTCGCCGGCGATGCGCTTGAGGCGGCGGATGCGCTCGCGCGAGGCGCCGACTCGGGCCTGGCCGAAGCGCTCGTTGCCGAGCAGGTACTTGGCGCAATCCCAGCCGCGGTTCACCTGGCCGACGAGATTCTCCTTCGGCACCTTCACGTCGTCGAAGAAGACCTCGTTCACCTCGTGCCCGCCCTCGATGGTGATGATCGGGCGCACGGTGATCCCTGGCGTCTTCATGTCGACCAGCAGGAAGGAGATGCCCTCCTGCTTCTTCGCGTTCGGGTCGGTGCGGACCAGCAGGAAGATCCAGTCGGCATGCTGGGCCAGCGTGGTCCAGGTTTTCTGGCCGTTCACCACCCAGTGGTCGCCCTCGAGCACCGCCCGCGTCTTCAGGCCGGCGAGGTCGGAGCCGGCGCCGGGCTCGGAGAAGCCCTGGCACCACCAGTCGTCGAGGTTGAGCATGCGCGGCAGGAAGCGGCGCTTCTGCTCCTCCGTCCCGAAGGCGATGATGACGGGGCCGCACATGTTGATGTTGAAGCCGAGCGGCGAGGGCGCCGGGGCCAGCATCAGCTCCTCGCGGAAGATGTAGCGCTGCGCCATGGTCCAGCCCGGGCCGCCGTATTCCTTCGGCCATTCCGGCGCGGCCCAGCCCTGCCGGTTCAGCTTCTGCTGCCACTCCACCACCTGCGCCTTGGTGGGGGACTTGCCGCGGATCATGCGGTCGCGGGTTTCCTGCGGCAGCTCGCGGTTGATGAAGTCGCGCACCTCCTGGCGGAAGTGGCGCTCCTCCTCGGTCCAGCGGAGTTCCATCGTGTCGCTCCTCGGTTGGATGGGTGGTCAGGCGGGGGCGCCCTCGCGGGCCGCCTCCGCCTCGATCAGGGGCAGCTTGGTCAGCTTGCCGACAGGCGTCTTCGGCAGCTCGTCGCGGATCTCGAGCGCCACCGGCATCTCGTGCTTCCCGACGCGTTCGGCAAGGAAGGCCTGCAGCGCCGCAAGGGTCAGCGGCGCCGCGCCCGGCTTCATCGCGACGAAGGCCTTGGCCGACTGGCCGCGATAGGCGTCCGGGATGCCGATGACGGCGGCTTCGAGCACGTCCGGGTGCTCGTGGATCGCTGCCTCGATGACGGAGGGATAGACGTTGAATCCGCCGGAGAGGATCATGTCCTTGCGGCGCTCGGTCAGGAAGAAATAGCCGTCCGCCTCCATGCGGCCGATGTCGCCGGTGAGGAACCATCCATCGACGAAGGCGCGCGCCGTCTCCTCGGGCCGGTTCCAGTAGCCCTGGAAGACGTTGGGGCCACGGATGGCGATCTCGCCCGTCTCGCCGGTCGGCAGCGCACGGCGCGGGTCGTCGAGCGCGACGATGCGCATCTCCACCCCCGGCACCGGCACGCCGATCGAGCCCGGCCGCCGCGGCAGCTCCGGCCGCCCAGGGGTGCCCGTGCCCGCCGGCGCCGTCTCCGTCATGCCCCAGCCGCCGCCGAGCCGGGTGCCGGTCAATGCCTCGAAGCGCGCGGCGACCGGTGGGGGCAGTGGCGCGCCGCCGGAGTTGGCGCTGCGCAGCGAGGAGAGGTCCGCCTCGTTGATGCGCGGGTGGTTGGCCAGCGCGATCCACATCGTCGGCACGCCGCACATGTCGGTGGCCTTCAGCACCTCGATGTCGTGCAGCGCCTGGTCGGCGTCGAAGCGCGCACGGATCAGCAGCTCGTGCCCACCGGCGAGGGTCAGCAGCAGGTCGCAGGTGAAGGCGTAGATGTGGAACAGCGGCAGCACGCCGATCATGCGGCGGATGCGCGCCTCGCCCTCCGGCCCGCGCCCGCCGTTCCAGAGCGCATAGGACCGCGCCGCGGCCGTCAGGTTCGCATGCGTCAGCATCGCGCCCTTGGGCAGGCCGGTGGTGCCGCCGGTGTACTGCAGCAGCACGACGTCCGCAGGCGCGACGGCGGGCAGCGAAGCGGGCTCGGCTGCGGCGAGCCAGTCCTCGATCCGAAGCGCATCCGCGGGTACCGGCGCCGAGGGCGGGCCCTTGCCCCAATGCGCGTCGTCGCCCACCGCGAGCCGCCCGACCAGCCCCATCTGCCCGAGCGCGCCGGCGAGCTTCAGCAGCCCCTCATGCGCCAAGGTCACCAGCAGCCGCGCGCCGCTGTCCTTCAGCTTGTGCGCGATGGTGCGCGGCGCGTCGATCGGCGAGAGCATCACCACGCGCAAGCCCGCCATCGCCGCGCCGAAGACGACCGCGGGATGGAAGGCGGTATTGCCGGTCAGCAGCGCCACGCCACCCGTCGCCTCGGGCAGGTCCCGCAGCGCGCCGGCGACGCGCCGCGCCATCGACAGCAGCGCGGGGTAGCTGATCGCCGTGTCGCGGAAGCGCAGCGCCACGCGGTCCGGCCAGGTGGCGGCGCTCGTCTCCAGCAGCCCGCCGAGCGTGCCTGGCGCGATCGGCGCGCCCCAGTCCAGGCCTGGCGGGTAGACCCCCTCCCAGGGATGCGGGCGCGCCGACACTCTCAGACCTTCGCCGCGCCCTTCATGGCGGCGAAGCTGCCGCCCTTGGCCGCCAGCTCCTCGATCAGCGCCGCCGGCTTGAGGTTCGCGTCGTTGGTCGCCGCGGCATAGTGCGCGAGCTTGTCGCGGATCGCCTTCATGCCCTGGGTGTCGGCCCAGAACATCGGGCCGCCGCGCCAGGCCGGCCAGCCGGCGCCGCTGATGAAGATCACGTCGATGTCGATGGGCCGGTAGGCGATGCCCTCCTCGAGGCAGCGCGCGCCCTCGTTGACGATGGGCAGCAGCAGCCGCTCGAGGATCTCCTGGTCCTCGATCTTGCGCCGGCGGACCTGCATCTTCTCCGAGGTGTCGAGGATGATCTGCTCGACCTCCTTCGACGGCGAGCGGCGGCGGTCGGCGTCGTAGTCGTAGTAGCCCTTGCCGACCTTCTGGCCGATGCGCCCGGCGGCCACGACGGCATCGGCGATGGGGGCGACGGTGCCGCGCGCCTTGCGCACCGCGGCGCCGATGTCGAGGCCGGCCAGGTCGCCGATGGCCAGCGGGCCCATCGCCAGCCCGAAGGTCTCCATCACCCGGTCGATGTCCTGCGGCATGCAGCCTTCCTGCAGCAGCTTCTCGATCTGCAGGCCGCGCTTGCCGTTCATGCGGTTGGCGACGAAGCCGTCGCAATTGCCCACCACCACGTTCAGCTTGCCGATGCGCTTGCCAACATCGAGCGCGGTCGCCAGCGTCGCCGCGCTGGTCTTCGAGCCCTTCACGATCTCCAGCAGGCGCATGACGTTGGCCGGGCTGAAGAAGTGCATACCGCAGACCAGCTCGGGGCGCGAGGTCGCCGAGGCGATCTGGTCGATGTCGAGCGTCGAGGTGTTGGACGCCAGCACGATCCCCGGCCGCGCCGCCTTGTCGAGGCGGGCGAAGACCTCCTTCTTCACGCCCATCTCCTCGAAGACCGCCTCGATGACGAGGTCGGCCTCGCCCACGGCCGTCTCGAAGTCGGTGGTGCCGGTCAGGTTGGCACGGCGCTTCTCGTATTCCGCCTGGCTCATGCGGCCCGAGGCGACGCTGCGCTTCCAGTTCTCCTCGCAGCGCTTGATGCCGCGGTCGAGCGCCTCCTGGCTGGTCTCGACGATGGTCGCGGGCAGGCCGAAATTCGCCGCCGACATGGCGATGCCGCCGCCCATGGTGCCGCCGCCGATGACGACGAGCTTCTTCACCGGCAGGGGCTCCGTGCCCTCGGGCACGTCGGGCACGCGCGCGACCTCGCGCTCGCCGAAGAAGATGTGGCGCAGCGCCTTCGACTGCTCGCCGGCGACGAGGCGGGCGAAGGTCTCGCGCTCGAAATTCAGCCCCTCCTCGAAGGGCAGGGTGAAGGCGGCGCGCACGCAGTCGGCGCAGCCCTTCGGGCTCTCCTGGCCGCGGGAGCGCGCCAGCAGCTTCTTCGCCGCCTCGTCGAAGGCGGCCATGTCCTGGCCCTTGATCCGGTCCGTGCGGTTGCGCGCCAGGGTGAAGCTGCGCGACGCATTCTCCCGCGCCCAGGCAACCGCCGCCTTCTCGAGATCGCCCTCCAGCACTGCATCGACGATGCCGAGCTTCGCCGCCTTCGTGCCGCTCACCGGATCGCCCGAGACGATCATCGAGAGCGCCTCCAGCCCGATCAGCCGCGGCAGGCGCTGCGTGCCGCCGGCGCCGGGGACGAAGCCGCGCTTGACCTCCGGCAGGCCGAGCTGCGCATTCGGCGCCGCGACGCGCGCATGGCAGGCGAGCGCCAGCTCGAGCCCGCCGCCGAGCGCATGGCCATGGATCGCCGCGACCACCGGCGCCTTGGAATTCTCGATCGCGTCGAAGACCTCGTTCAGTGAGGGCGGCTGCCGCGGCTTGCCGAACTCGGTCATCTCGGCGCCGGCCGAGAAGCCGCGGCCCGTGCCGATCAGCACGATCGCGCGCGCGCCGCCCTTGGCCGCCGCCTGCAGCCCGTCGAGCAGCCCGGCCCGAACCTCGGTCCGCAGCGTGTTCACCGGCGCATTGGCGAGGCGCAGGATGTGCACATCCCCGTCGAAGGTGTGCTCGACGTAGCGCTGTGCCTCATCGGCCATGGCGGCGTTCCTCCTGCGTGTGCGGCTTCGTTCTGGTCTGCGCGACGGCCGGGCATCCTCGGGCGGGCGCGGCGGCGCTGTCAACCGCGGCAGGCCGCCGATTGGCACCGTGCCGGAACGGCGCCGCGGGGCCTGCCGCGCCCGTGCGGCACCGCGCCGATACGGCCCCCGGGCTACGCGCGATGCCGCCCCCCGGACACCGCGCGCGCCGTGCCGATGCCGCCCCCCGACACTGCGCGCGCCGTGCCGGTGCCGCCCCCCGGACACCGCGCGCGCCGTGCCGGTGCCGCCCCCCGGACACCGTGCGCGCCGTGCCGGTGCCGCCCCCCTCGCGCCCGCCTCACGCGCCGAGCGCGCCGATGCGGAACAGCCCCGCATAGGCCAGCGCCACCACGCCCATCACCAGGTAGGGGCTCGCCCCGCGCGCCAGCCAGGCGGTGCAGCCGAGCAGCGTCACCCATTCCGGCCAGCCGACGCCCTCGGCCCGCATCAGGGTCAGCACGCCGGCGAAGATCAGCCCCACCGCCACCGGCGCCAGGCCGCGCTCGATCACGCGCCGCGCCGGGCTGTCGCCGCGCCGGCGCCACCATTGCCCGACCGCCAGCAGCACGAGCGAGGACGGCAGGTAGAGCGCCAGCGCCGCCACCAGCGCGCCGGCGAAGCCCGCCGCCTCCCACCCCACCAGGGCGCTGATCAGCGAGCCCGGCCCCGGCGCCGCGCGCGAGATGGCGAAGAGCTGCACGAAGGCGTCGTCCGACAGCCAGCCATGCACCTCCACCGCCTGGCGCTGCATCTCGGCGAAGATCGAGGGCCCGCCGCCGAGCGAGACCAGCGACAGCGGCGCGAAGACCAGCACCAGCGCGAGCAGGCGGTCAGGCCCCATGGCGGGTTCGCCAGGCCAGCGCGACCGAGAGCGGGATCAGCACCAGCACCACCGGGATCATCGGCAGACGCAGCACGCCGACGGCGAGGAAGGTGGCGGCCGCGATGCCCCAGGGCCAGGCGCGCCGCATCCGCCGCGCCGTGCGCAGCCCGACCGTCAGCGAATTCGCCAGCCCCGCCGCCGCGACGCCGCCCAGCACCACGGCAAGGCCCGCGATCTCGCCGTAGCGCGCGAAGATCAGGGCGAGGACGAGGATGAACAGGAAGGGCGGGCCGAGGATGCCGAGCCCCGCCATGGCCGCGCCAGGCGCCCCACGAAGCTGCTGGCCGATGTAGAGCGCGAGGTTCACGCTGTTGGCGCCCGGCAGCACCTGGCCGAGCGCGACGCCGGCGAGGAACCCCTCCTCCGTCATCCAGCCGCGCTTCTGCACCACCTCGCGGTGCATCCAGCCCGGCAGGCCGCCGCCGAAGCTCGCCATGCCGAGGGCGGCGAAGACCGCGAGGATCGCGCCGAGCGAGGCCTGCACCGGGCGCCCCTCCGCCATGCTCGCCGCCGCTCCCCCGCTGCCTGCCATGGCGCTTGTCGGCCCGGTGCGGCGGCTTGTCGAGGTCGCGACCGGGCGGCGGTGCCCCATGCGGCGCTGCCCTGCCGCCGCCGTCATTCCGCCGCGCCGGCGCCCCGCCCCGGGCGCAGGCAGGCCGAGGCGGCGGCCGCGTGTCGCTGGGGCGGCGTCGCGATCGGGCGTGCCGCGCGACCCCTGGCTCCGTTGCGCGTTCAGGCCGCCGAGGAGGGTCCCACCATGCCCATGTCCCGCACCGCTCCCGCCGCACGACGGCGCCGCGCCGGCACCGCCCTCGCCACGGCGCTGGCGCTCGGCGGCTGCGTCGTCGCGCAGCCCTACCCGGCCTACGACTATGCCCATGCGGGGGCCTATGCCGGGCCGGGCGGAGCCGGCTCCAACACCGCCGCCGGGGTGGCGACGGGGGCCGTCGCCGGCGGGCTGCTGGGTGCCGCCGTCTCCAACCCGCGCAGCCGCGGCGCGGGCGCGGTCGGCGGCGCGGCGGCGGGTGCGCTGATCGGCGGGCTGATCGGCAATTCGGTGGACCGGCAGAATGCCGAGGCGGCCCAGGGCTACTACGGCGGCTACCAGGGGGGCTACCAGGGCGGCGGCTACCAGGGAAGTTACCAGGGCGACTACGGCTACGCCCCGCCGGCGCCGGCCTATGGCCAGGGCCATGCCTACGAGACGCTGCCGCCCGTCGCCGCGCCGGGCTACGGCGGCTGGCGCTACTGAGCCGCGGGACCGCGCCCGGCCCCGCGCGCCCCGCCGCATTGCGAAGGCCGCCTGCCAGGGGCAGAGTGCGCGCCCAACCCGGGCGCCCGCGGCAGGGCAGCGACAGCCACGCCCTCCAGGACCCGGGACAACGAGGAGAGCACGGCATGAGCTACCCGGACACCAACCTCTACATCGACGGCACCTGGCGCCCGGCGGAAGGCAACCGCACCCTGCCCGTGCTGAACCCGGCGACGGAGGAGGTGATCGGCACCGTCGCGCATGCCTCGAAGGGCGATCTCGACGAGGCGCTGGCCGCGGCCGAGCGCGGCTTCGCCGCCTGGCGCAAGGTCTCGGCCTACGAGCGCGCCAAGCTGATGCGCAAGGCCGCCGACATCTTCCGCAGCCGCGCCGACGCGATCGCCACGCTGATGACCCTGGAGCAGGGCAAGCCGGTGGGCGAGGCGAAGATGGAGGTGCTGGCCGGCGCCGACATCATCGACTGGTTCGCCGAGGAAGCCCGCCGCGCCTATGGCCGCGTCATCCCGGCGCGCGCCGAGGGTGTCTACCAGCTCGTCATCAAGGAGCCGGTCGGCCCCGTCGCCGCCTTCACCCCCTGGAACTTCCCGATCAACCAGGTGGTGCGCAAGCTCTCCGCTGCCGTCGCCACCGGCTGCTCCATCATCGTCAAGGCGCCGGAGGAGACGCCGGCCAGCCCCGCCGCCCTGATCCAGGCCTTCGTCGATGCCGGTCTGCCGAAGGGCGTGGTCGGCCTCGTCTACGGCATCCCGGCCGAGATCAGCGAGTACCTCATCCCGCATCCCGTGATCCGCAAGGTGACCTTCACCGGCTCCACCCCCGTGGGCAAGCAGCTCGCGGCGCTGGCGGGCCAGCACATGAAGCGCGTGACGATGGAGCTCGGCGGGCATGCGCCGGCGATCGTCTTCGACGATGCCGACCTCGACCTCGCGGCGAAGACACTGGCGGCGGCGAAGTTCCGCAACGCCGGCCAGGTCTGCGTCTCCCCCACCCGCTTCCTGGTGCAGGAGAAGCTCTACGCGCCCTTCGTCGAGAAGTTCGTCGCCGCGGCCAAGGCGGTGCGCGTCGGCAACGGCATGGAGCAGGGCGTGCAGATGGGCCCGCTCGCGCATGACCGCCGCATCCCCTGGGTGGAGGGCCTGGTCGCCGATGCGCGCAGCCGCGGCGCCGAGGTGCATACGGGCGGCGAGCGCATCGGCAACAAGGGCTATTTCTACCAGCCCACGGTGCTGACCGGCGTCGGCAAGGAGGCGCGCATGATGAACGAGGAGCCCTTCGGCCCCGTCGCCATGATCGCGCCCTTCTCCGACCTCGACGAGGTGGTCGAGGAGGCGAACCGCCTGCCCTTCGGCCTGGCCGGCTACGCCTTCACGCGCAGCGCCAAGACCGCGAACGCCATCGCCAACCGCGTGGAATCGGGGATGCTGACCATCAACCACCTCGGCCTCGCGCTGCCCGAGGTGCCCTTCGGCGGCGTGAAGGACAGCGGCTACGGCTCGGAGGGCGGCTCGGAGGCGATCGAGGCCTATCTGAACACCAAGTTCGTCTCCCAGGCCGGGCTCTAGGCGCCTGCTGCCATGCGGCTGGGGCGCCGCGCCGCCCTGGCCGCCATGGCACTCGCCGCCCCTGCACGGGCCGCCGCGCCGCTGCGGCCGCACCGCCCGGAGGAGCCGGAGGGTGCGGCCCTGGTGGCGCGGCTCCGGCGCGGCGGCCTGACGCTGTTCTTCCGCCATGCGGACACCGCCGGCGAGCCGTGCGAGCGCGGCTTCCGGCTCGAGGACCGCGCGCTGCAGCGGCATCTCTCGGCCGATGGCCGGGCGCAGGCGGCCGCGATCGGCGCCCGCCTCGCGGCGCTGGGCGTGCCGGTGGCGGTCCCCGTGCTGACCAGCGCCGTCTTCCGCGCGCGCGACACGGCGGAGATCGCCTTCGGCGCCGACCGCGTGCGGGTCAGCGATGCCCTCCTGGCGCATGACTATGCGGGCCCCGAGCAGCTGCCGGCGGTGCTGGAGGCGCTGCGCGGGCTGCTGGCCACGCCGGTGCCGCCCGGCGCCAACCGGGTGCTGGTCGGGCATCACCGGCCGGCCCTGCTGGTGCTGGGGGGCGTGGTCGGCGGCCGCGCCTTCCCGGAAGGGGCGGCGCTGGTGCTGGATGGGTTGATGGTGCTCGGCGTGCTCGACCCGGCGCCGGCGCCGAGCGGCGGCTTCGTGATCTGCAGCCAGCGGCCCGGGGCGGGTGCGCCTGCCGGCGGCCAGGGCGCGGCGAGGCGCTGAGCGCGATCGCCGCAGGGCGTCACGCCCGAAGGCGCGCGTTACGCGAACAGGGAACGTGTCAGGCCATGATCCGCGATGCCGTGCTCGCGGATCATGGCCGGGGGTAGCGGCACCAGCACCGCCGCCACGCTCAGGGCACCGCCTCGATGCCGGAGGTGGCGAAGGCCGCGCGCGCCTCCGGCCCCGAGAGATGCGCGAAGAGCGCCGCGGCGCCGGGCGGCCCGCCGGGCAGCAGGGCCGCGGCATAGGCGGTGTGGTTCTGCGCCTCCGGCGGCAGCGGCCCGACATAGCGGACCTCCGGCACCTGCAGGATCTCGGTGATCGGCGCGAGGCCGAACTCGCGCCCGCTGCCCTCCTGCAGGCGCTGCAGCACCTCCGCCCCCGTCGTCGTGCGCACCGACTTCGGCGTCACCATGGCGGCAAGCCCGAGCCGCTCGAACAGGCGCTCGAGATAGAGGCCGGTCGAGGCGCGATTGAAGATCACCCGCTCCGCCTCCTCGACGGCGCGGCGGAAGGCAGCGAGGTCGCCGATCTCGGGCACGGGCGCATCCTTGCGCACCGCGACGCCGACGCCGATGCGACCCAGCGTCGCGCGCTCCCCCGCGAGCCGCCCCGCGGCGGCGAGCTCGTTCACCAGGCCGACCGGCGCGATCAGCAGGTCCGGCGTCTCGCCCGCGGCCAGGCGCTCGCGCAGCTGCGGCGCCGTCGCGTAGGTGATGCGCACCGGCGCGCCGCCCGTCGCACGGAAGCGGGCGACGGCGGCCTCGAGCCCGGGCTCCATGGCGCCGGCGCTCAGCACGCGCACCGGCGTTTCCGCCGCGCCCTGCGCCTGCCCGCGCCGCGGCCGCGCCGCGGGCGCGAGCGCGGCAGGCAGGACGAGAAGCAGCGGGCGGCGACGCATGGCGGCACGCTAGAGCAGATCGCGCGCCGGCGGAACGCAGCGCCGCCGCGCCACGCGGCCGCGCGACGCGGTGCGCCGATGGCCTGCGCCGGGCGTGCGGCAGGCGCGGGATCGCACTGCGCGGCAAGGTTGTACCATCGATGCGCGGCGCGGTTGCGCGGGGCAGCAAGGCTGCGCGCCCGGTGCAGAGTCTGGGCGGCACGATGCCCGCTGCCGGCCAGGTGCGTGCCGCCGACGCACATCCGCTGCGGCCGCTGCCGCACCACCCGGTTGTGCCCCGCCATCGGGACGCGATCGACGCAAAACCGCGCCGTGCCGCCGAACTTGGCATGCCGGCCGCCGCGCGCCAGATCCGCCGCATGCCCCGCCTCGACCGCCGCCGCCTGCTGGCGCTGATCCCCGGCCTGCTGCTCGCCGCCTGGCAGCCGGCGCGCGCGCAGCAGCTTCAGCCCGTCCGCGCCGAGGATCCGGCCGGCGCCGCGCTGGTCGCCGCGCTGCGCGCCGGCGGGCTGGTGCTGTTCTTCCGCCACGCCGACACGCTGGGCGAGCCCTGCGACCGCAGCTACCGCATCGGCGACCGGCCGGGCCAGCGCAACCTCTCCGCCGCGGGCCAGCGCCAGGCGGTGCGGCTCGGCCAGCGGCTGGCGGAGCTCGGCGTGCCGGTCGGGCTGCCGGTGCTGGCGGGGCCGGTCTACCGCGCCCGCGACACGGCGGAGCTCGCCTTCGGCGCCGGGCGCGTGCAGGTGACCGAGGCGCTGCTGGCCGACGACTATGCCGGCGGGCGCCTCGCCTCCGTGCTGGAGGAGCATCGCCGGCTACTGGCTGCGCCGGTGCCGGCGGGGACGAACCGCGTGCTGGTGGGCCATCGTACGCCGGCGATCATGGTGCTCGGCGAGGCGGTGGCCGGCCGCGCCTTTCCCGAGGGCGCGGCGCTGGTGATCCGGCCCGGGGGCGAGGGTCGCTTCGTGCTGCTCGGCATCCTCGCCCTCGCGCCGACGCCGGGCGGCGGTTTCCACGGCTGCGGCTGAGCCGCCGGGCCTGCGGCGGCGGCGCGGGCATGCCGCGGTGGCGCCCCGCCGCGCCCCGGTCTATCGCTGGCGCCAGGGAGCGGGAGGAGGACGCGATGCGCATCACGCGAAGGGCCACGGGCGTGCTGACGGGGAGCATCCTGGCCGGCGGGCTCGCCACGGCCGGCACGGCACGCGCCCAGCAGGCCTGGCCGGACCGGGCGCTGCGCCTCGTCGTGCCCTTCCCGCCGGGCGGGCCGGTCGATACCGGGGCGCGGCTGGTGGCTGCCGGCATCGCGCCGCTGCTCGGCCAGCAGGTGGTGGTGGAGAACCGCTCCGGCGCCGGCGGCGTGATCGGCATCGACGCCGTGGCGAAGGCGGCGCCGGACGGGCTGACCATCGCCTATGGCAGCACCGGCGCCGTCGCGGTGAACGTCTCGCTGCTGCCGAACCTGCCCTATGACACGCTGCGCGACCTCGTGCCGGTCGCCATATTGACCTCGACGCCCTCGGTGCTGGTGGTGCGGCCGGACGGGCCGCGCGACCTCGCCGCGCTGATCGCCGCGGCGAAGGCGGCGCCGGGGCGGCTCTCCTTCGCCTCCACCGGGCCTGGCGGCACGCCGCACCTGGCGGCGGAGCTGCTGAAGCAGCGCACGGGGACGGACATCGCGCATGTCGCCTATCGCGGCGCGGCGCCGGTGATCACGGCCATGCTGGCCGGCGAGATCACCATGGCCTTCCTGGATCTGCCGGTGCTGCTGCCGCATATCCGCGAGGGCAAGTTCCGCGCGCTGACGGTCACCGCCGAGCGCCGCGCCGCGCCGCTGCCCGACGTGCCGACGACGGCCGAGGCGGGCGCGCCGGGCGTGATCGTCGAGGGCTGGAACGCCATGCTGGTGCCCGCGGCGACGCCGCCCGAGCGTGTGGCGCGGCTTGCCGCCGCGGTGCGCCAGGTGCTGCAGCCGGGTGCGGAGACGCGCACGCGCTTCGAGGCGCTCGGCCAGCGCATCCTCGACCTCGGGCCGGAGGAGGCGCGCGGCTTCCTGCGCGCCGAGATCGCCAAGTGGGGCGAGGTGGTGCGCGCGGCGAACATCAAGCCGGACTGACGCGCCGGGCGCCGCGGCCCGGCGCCGACCGACTGCACCGCCCGCGAGGGGACCGCCGCCATGCGCATCACCGCCGTCACCGGCCACATCGCCTCGACGCCCTTCGACTACGGCAATCCCGCGGGGCCCCATGGAAAAGGCGGGGGAGGTAACCTGCACCTGCGCGCCATGGACACGCTGCTGGTACGGGTCGAGACCGATGCCGGCCTCGTCGGCTGGGGCGAGGGCTTCGGCTTCTCGCTGGTGCAGACCACGAAGGACGCGCTGGAGCGGCTGGTGGCGCCGGCCTGCCTCGGCGAGGACCCGCGCGACATCCCCGCGCTGATGACGGCGCTGTTCCGGCGCCTGCACAATTTCGGCCGCAACGGGCCGGTGACCTTCGCCCTCTCGGGGCTCGACATCGCGCTCTGGGATCTCGCCGGCAAGGCGGCGGGGCAGCCGCTGCACGCGCTGCTCGGCGGCGCCAGGCGCGATCGGGTGCCGGCCTATGCCAGCCTGCTGCGCTACGGCGATCCCGCGCTGGTGCAGGCCAATGCGGCGAAGGCGGTGGCGCGCGGCTACCGCCACATCAAGCTGCACGAGGTGGATGTGGACTGTATCGCCGCGGCGCGGCGTGGAATCGAGTCGGGGGCGCGCGCGGGGACACCGGCGGAGATCCCGCTGATGCTCGACATCAACTGCCGCTGGGCGAGCCTGGCCGAGGCGCTCGATTTCGCCGATGCCGTGCGCCCCCTCGGCGTGCGCTGGATCGAGGAGCCGATCTGGCCGCCCGAGGACACCAGCGCCATCGCCCTGGTGCGCGCCGGCGCGCAGCTGCCGATCGCGGCGGGGGAGAATTGCGGCACGCTCGAGGATTTCCGCCGCCTCTTCCAGGCCGGGGCGATCGACGTGGCGCAGCCCTCGGTCACCAAGATCGGCGGCATCACGGGGCTGCGCGCCGTTCAGGCGCTGGCGGCCGCGCACAAGGTCGCGGTGGTGCCGCACAGCCCCTATTTCGGCCCAGGCCTGCTGGCCACGCTGCACGTGCTGGCGGCGATGGAGGCGGAGCAGCCGCTCGAGGTCTATTTCGCCGACCTCGATCGCCCGCCCTACCCTGCCCTGGCGCCGCGGGAGGGCTACGTCGCCGTGCCCCATGGCCCGGGCCTCGGGCTAGACCCCGATCCGGCCTGCTTCGCCGCCTGAGAGTTTGTGAAAGAATGCCCGTCAGCCTCGACGCCGAAGGAGAACGCCCTGTGAGTCCAACGGGCATTCTTGCGCAAGTTCGATTGCCTGACAGGCTCTGAGCCCCGCGTGCCCGTATCGTCCTGGATCGCGCCGGTCGCCGCCGGGCTGCTGGCGGCCTTCGTTGGCTTCGCCTCCTCCTTCGCCGTGGTGCTGGCGGGGTACGCCGCCGTCGGCGCCTCGCCGGCCGAGGCGGCCTCGGGGCTGATGGCGGCCAGCATCGCCATGGGCCTCGGCGGCATGGTGCTGAGCCTTGCGACGCGCATGCCGGTCAGCATCGCCTGGTCGACGCCGGGCTCGGCGCTGCTCGCCGCCTCGGCGGTGCCGGAGGGCGGCTTCCCCGCCGCGGTGGGCGCCTTCCTGCTCACCGGCGCGCTGATCGTGCTCGCCGGCCTCTGGAAGCCGCTCGGCCGCGCGGTAGCGGCGATCCCGCCGACGCTGGCGAATGCGATGCTGGCCGGGGTGCTGCTGCCGCTCTGCCTGGCGCCGGTCGCAGCGGTGGCCGAGATGCCGGCGCTGGCGCTGCCCGTCGTGCTGGCCTGGGCGGTGGTGGCGCGGCTGAACCGCCTGCTGGCGGTGCCGGCGGCGGTGCTGCTGGCGGTCGGGCTGATCGCCGCGACCGCCACCCTGCCGGAGGGGCTGATCGCCGGCGCCCTCGTGCCCGCCCCGGTGCTGGTGGTGCCGGCCTTCCTGCCCTCGGCGCTGGTCGGCATCGCGCTGCCGCTGTTCATCGTGACCATGGCGTCGCAGAACATCCCGGGCATCGCCGTGCTGAACGCCAATGGCTACCGGCCGGAGCCCGGGCCGCTCTTCACCGCGACCGGCGTCTTCACGCTGCTCGGCGCGCCCTTCGGGGCGCATGCGGTGAACCTCGCCGCCATCACCGCGGCGATCTGCGCGGGGCCGGAGGCGCATCCCGATCCGGCGCGGCGCTGGCCGGCGGCGCTGGTCGCCGGCGCGGGCTATGTGGTGCTCGGGCTCGGTGCCGGCGCGGCTGCGGCCTTCGTCGCCGCGGCGCCGCCGGTGCTGATCCAGGCGGTGGCAGGGCTGGCGCTGCTCGGCGCCTTCGGGGCGGCGACGATGGCCGCGCTGCAGGTGCCGGAGGAGCGCGAGGCGGCGGTGGTGTGCTTCCTCGTCGCCGGCGGCGGGTTGACGATCTGGGGGATCGGCGGCGCCTTCTGGGGGCTGCTCGCGGGGCTCGTGCTGCGGGCGCTGGCGCGGTGGCGGCGCGGGTGAGAGGCTGGCGCGCAACGCCCGGGAGGGACGCCACGCCATGACCTTCTCCATCCTCGCCCGCTGCCCCGAGACCCGGATGCTCGGCATCGCCACCGCCACGCGCAGCTTCGCCGTCGGCGCGCGCGTGCCCTTCGCGGCGGCGCGGCTCGGCGTCGTCGCCATCATGTCGCGCGCCGATGCGCGCCTCGGCCGCTATGCGATGCGGCTGCTGGAGCAGGGCCACAAGGCGGCGCACGTGGTCGAGACGCTGGTGCGCAACGACCCGCATGCCGAGCACCGGCAGCTCGCCGTCATCGACGACGACGGCGACATGGCCGCGCGCACGGGCAGCGCCAACACCGCCTGGGCCGGGCACGAGACGGGCGAGGGCTTCATCGTCCTCGGCAACGTGCTGCCCGGCGTGCAGACGCTGGCGGGCATGCGCGCGCGCTTCCTGGCCACCGCCGGCCAGCCCTTCGAGGAGCGGCTGCTGCAGGCGCTCGAGGCCGGGCGCGATGCCGGCGGGCAGCTGGGCGGCCAGGTCTCGGCGGCGCTGCTGGTCTACGACCAGGACCGCTTCGCCCGCATCGACCTCCGCGTCGACCAGCATGACGAGCCGGTGGGGGAACTCCGCCGCGTCTTCGAGGCCTACCGCCCCTACATCCCCTACTACGTGCAGCGCCAGCGCGACCCGCGCATCGCGCCCTGGCACGAGTGGAGGCCCTGAGGCCGACGCGGCAGGCGAAGCGCCCTCACTGCGGCGCGGCGTCCACCTCGCGGCAGAAGTCGCGCACCGCGGCGGCGCAGGCATCCGGCATCAGCACCTGGATGGCGTGGTAGGGCGTTGGCAGGTGGCGGATGCGCAGGTCGGGCAGGCCCGCACGCAGCCGCGCCTCGTGCGGGCCGGTGACCAGGCCCTGATCGGGGTAGAGGCCGAGGACGGGGATCCGCACCAGCGGCAATACCGGCGCCGCATCGAGCGTCTCGCAGAAGCGCGCGACCGCGATCATCGCGCCCACATCGGCCTTGCCGGATTCCTCGGCATACCAGGCGACCAGCGCGGGGTCGGTGCCGGGCGGGAAGCGCGTGGCCGCGCCGACCCTCTCCGCCCAGCCGCGGCTGCCGAGCGCCTGCAGGCCTTGGGTCCAGGAAGGGAAGCCGCAGGCGAAGGCGCGCTGCGTCGGCTCGGGGAAAGAGAGCGGCGAGGAGAGCAGCGTCAGGCTGCGCAGCCGCCCCGGATGCCGCGCCGCGAATAGCAGCGCGACGAGGCCCGAGAGCGATTCGCCCACGTAGTGCACCGGCCCCGCCTCGCCGGCGAGCGCCACGATGTCGGCGACATCCTCGACCAGCGCCTCCACCGTCATCTCCCGCGCCGGGTCGGCGAGGCGCGGGCTGTCGCCGAAGCCGCGCAGATCGGGACGGATCACGCGGTAGTGGCGCGAGAGATGCGGCACCCAGGCCTGGAAGAAGCGGTGGCTGCGCGCATAGCCGTGCTGCAGCACCACGGCCGGCACGTCGCGCCGCCAGGGGTCGGTGTGGTCGTCGGCGACGACGTGCAGCGCGGGCCGGCCGGCGCGGTGCAGCAGCATCAATCGGTGCGGATGCTGGCGGCCTTGGCGATGCGCTCCCAGCGCGGGCTCTCGGTGCGCACCAGGGCGGCGAATTCGTCCTGGCTCGTCCACACCGCCTCGCCGCCCTGCGCGGCCAGGCCGCCGCGCACCTCCGGCGTCTCGCTCGCCCGCTTCAGCGCGGCGGAGAGGCGCGCGACGATCGGCGGCGGCAGGCCGGGCGGGCCGACCAGGCAGTACCAGTTCTCCGCCAGCATCTCCGGCAGGCCCTGCTCGCCGGTGGTGGGCAGGTCGGGCAGCACGGGGCTGCGCCGGCGCGCGGCCATGCCGAGGGCGGTCAGCGTGCCGCCGCGGATATGCGGCAGGATCACCGGCAGGTCGGCAAACAACAGCTGGATCTGCCCGGCGATGATGTCCGTCACCGCCGGCGCCGCGCCGCGATAGGGCACGACGACGATGTCGGTGCCGGTCTGCGCCTTGAAGAGCTCGGCGGCGAGGTGCGAGAGCCCCGCCGCGCCGGCGGTGCCGATGTTCAGCCGGCCCGGCTCGCGCTTCGCCAGCGCGACCAGCTCCTGCACCGTCTTCACGCCGAGCTTCGGGTTCGCCACCAGCGCCTCCGGCACGCGGGTGACGACGCTGACCAGCGTCATGTCCTCGGGCACGCGATAGGGCACGGCGCTGCTGACATGCGGCGAGATCACCAGCGACCCGCCATTGGTGATGACGAAGGTGTGGCCGTCCGGCGCCGCCTTCACCGCCGCATCCGTGCCCACGAGGCCGCCGGCGCCGGCGCGGTTCTCGATCACCACGGGCTGGCCGAGGAGCTGCTGCAGCTGCGGCTGGTAGAGGCGGGCGATGATGTCGTTCGGCCCACCCGGCGGGAAGGGCACGATGATGCGCACGGGCCGGCTCGGCCAGTCCTGCGCGCGGGCGGCGCCGGGCGCGGCGAGCAGCGCCCCGGCCGTGGTCAGCCCGGCGGCGGTGAGCATCGTGCGGCGGCGCATGGCGGCCTCTCCCTTGGTTTGCCCGGCATGGTGGACGGGGGCGGGGGAGAGGGCAACGTGGCGGCCTGGCGTGCTATGGCATCGGCGCCAGAGCCTCTGGTCCCGACTACTCATCCGTGGAAGCCATGAGGCGGAGCATACCGAGCAGACCCCTGTCGCCGAAAGCGCCGATCATTTGATGATCGGACAAGCGAATGCCAGCGACAAGCTCCCGCAAGAGCTTAAGTGAGCCCTCAGCAAAGTCGTGCCATGGCGTTGGGAAGTTCCGAAAAGGAAACACCACGACCATGAGCAAGAAGCGACCCGCGCAAAGACCCATCATCGATGATCGACACCGCGGCCTTTAGCTGCGCAGCGTCAGCCCTGAATCGTGCGATCAAAGTTTGCGCGTCCTGCTGAGGTGGGACGAATGCTGCAGCACGGCGATCTAAAGAATCAGCCAACGCGTATACCCTACTACCGCTGGCAGGATGCGTGTTCTGTTCGCCCTCCATCATGGCAGCAACCGAAAACATCAATGAAAGCCCGAGGGGGTATACCTTCAACGCCTCCAATAGCTCTATTGCGAACACATCAGCTTCACGCTCCTGATTCTGCGATTGCCTCCCTGCTCGCCCCCCAGAGTGACGATGCCACGCATGGCCAAGTTCATGGGCAAGAAGAAAGTAGACTGTACTGTTTAGTATTTTTCCCGCCAATTCTTTAACCCGCTGGTCGTTGTAAATGGCATCCGAGAGACCAAATGCCACCAATGGGCCTGGCGGTCTGGTTGTAGCAGAGCGGTTTGACTGCAGCATACCGGCGTACAGCATGCAGAGGCTTAGTGCTGAAGTACATTTCTGCCAGTGAAGATGTGCCATAAGGCCAGAAAGTTCGTCTAACCAGATGATGGTACGAATGGGCAAAACGACACGACGTTTATCAAACTCGAAATAGACCTGCAGCACGAAGTTGCCTCCATACGGCGCCTCGTCAGGCACCTCTATAACTACATCACGGACGGCCGCACGCCGGTCGGGCGGCAGACGCCCCATCATGTCTCCGAAGGCCCCGACCACGTTGGAACGAAAGACGGCGCGGGCGCGCGCCAACTCAGGAGCCGTAAAGGGGCCTAGGGTCTCTGAGGACCCATAGCCTTGTGGATGCGACTTCCGGGACCAAAGGCTAGCGACGACACCGCACCCGAGGCAGGCCGATCGGCGGCGGATCATTGAGTTGCTCCTACACACGAGGGATCGAGGGACGCCATCAAGGCTGCGACTGGTCCAGCGGGCGGAACAGTGCCCTCTTGCAACTCCGCAAGTACCGTTTCGGGCCAACTCGGCTGCCAAGCCCCTTCCAAAACGGCGACCTTGGCCTTGTGCACGACCGCATTCGTCGCGATGCGGCTCAAGTTTGCCGGTGCCTTCTCTGCCAAGCAGTTGAGAATTCCGATGTCGATTTGTGCTTGAGCTAGTGTTACCCCATCACTCTGACTAACTCCCATCGTCCGGCGGCTGGTAACACCTGGCGTGGGGTTTGAACCGCCGGTAGTGGTCTCGTCAGTCGTAACGGTCCACGCTGACTGCGCCAGTACCAGCGCTCCAAACAATCCGAAAAAGACTCCTGGACCCACTTTTGAGAAGGTGAGTTTTGCGCTTGGCAACTCTAGTCTGCCGTTTGAACCGTGAACTGTGGGAAGGGACTGGAACAGCCGATAGCCAAGCCAAATACAAAAAGCTGCCGCAGCAACAACAAGTATTCTCTCGGTGCCACGAAACACAATCATCAAGGATGACGCTTCCATGCCGACGCTTCTCCCGAACTAAAAGGCCATGTACGAGGTGCCGTAGCCTGACGAGTTCCAGGGCCCGCGAGCGCGATCTGTTTTTCTTTTCTGCAAAAATCCAGCTCAATGCTGAGTCAACATACTACATCCGCTACGCCCATATGCTCAGTTTATTGGCCTACATTGCGCAACTATTCGCGTCCGTATCCGCCCTTCGCCGCTGTAATCCAATTCTAACTCGGTATGGATATTAGTGCTTATATCGAATAATTCTTGGCTGCCTTGGTAATTTTGCAGAATGAGTAAATTCCCCTCGCGGCCTTTGATAGTAAATTCGAAATCCCTAGATCGGCGTCCATCGTTATCGATGGTGTACCACGACCATCTACCCGTACCGGGGTAGATCGTAAGCACCGCATCTATCAGTTCGGTCGGTGGGACTACAGGTCTCTCGTACCTGATGTCCCGAAATCTATTACATAAGAACGAATAACTATCTCTCTGCGCGATAGCGGGTGTAGCGCTGCTTACGCCGAAGCAAATAGCGCTAGCGATTATCACCACGAAGGAGCTGACGGATGCACTAGACGCTAATCTGTCCATGTCTTCCTCGTCAGGAGAGAGGCAAACTTACTGGTGAATCAACGCTGCCGGTGGGTTCACCTCCGCACGACTTTCCCCATCCGACCAAACCCAAGTCAATGGAACCAAAACTGCGCTAAATTTGGGGGGAGAAGCAACGAAATTCGTAACCTCGCCCGGATCATGGGCGAGAGCTTATGCGCAGGTGGTTGGGGCAATAGCTGCCGCGGACACATTACGCCGGGCCGCGCCCGCGATCATCGCCGCCAGCGCGTCGTGCTGCACCGCCACCTCCGCCGCCA
>CAYNYQ010000047.1:0-20495 GCA_964401305.1 uncultured Acetobacteraceae bacterium
CGAGATCGCGGCGACCGAGAGCCCGGCGGCGCCCGCGCCGATCACCACCACGTCGTAGTCAGGCATGCCCCGCCCCTGTCCTTCGCGTCCCCGATCGCCTCGCCCGGGGTCATGCCCCCGTGGCGGCACCGCCGGGGCGATCCCGCCGCGGCGCCTGCCCGGCCCGCTCAGCCGGCCCCGGCGCGGCGCCGGGACCGCTTGCGCCACCAGGCCCCCACCAGCGAGAGGCCGGCGAGGCCGATCAGCGGCAGCAGGATGCCCGGCGAGAGGATGACGCCGAGATCCGGCCGCCCTCCCCCGTCGAAGACCTGGCCGAGCCCGGCGCCGATGCCGACGAAGACCGCCGTGCCCGGGATGATCCCGAGCAGGGTGGCCAGGGCATAGCTCCGGAAGGGCATGCCGGCCAGGGCGGGGGCCAGGTTGGCGAGCCAGAAGGGCACGACGGGCAGCAGGCGGAGCGAGAGCAGGTACCAGAAGCCGTCGCGGCGCAGCTCCTCCCCCACCTTGGCCAGCAGCGGCCCGCCGCGCCGCGCGAGCGTCTGCCCCAGGGCGTGGCGGGCGGCGAAGAAGATGACGCAGGCGCCGGCGGTGGCGGCGAGCACCGCGATGACGCTGCCGAGCCAGGCGCCGAACAGGAAGCCGGCCGAGAGCGACATCACCGCCCCGCCCGGCAGCGAGAAGGCGACGACGGCGACGTAGAGCAGGGCGAAGGCGGCGGCGGTGGTCAGGGGCCGCGCCTCTACCCAGCCGAGCAGGGCGGCCCGGTTCTCCGCAAGCGCATCGAAGCTGAGCAGGCGGTGCGCGCCGGTGGCGTAGGCCAGCCCCAGGACACCGACCAGCAGCGCGAGCGGCCAGAGCCGGCGCCAGGGGGCACCGGCATCGGCGGGTGCCGGGGCACCGGCCTGGGGGTGGGCATCGGGGGGCATGCGCTGGCGTCTTCGCCGAGGGTATCGTCCGCGTTACCTGGGGCGGGGGAGGGCGCGCGGGGAGTGGGCAGGACCGAGGCGCCGGACGGCGGGATGGTTGACGCCCGCCCCGCCACCTTCCTATAGGAGCGGCCCATCGCCGGGGTCCGCGGGTACGGGCCGCCGGCGCGACGCCATGCGCCGGTCGGCCGAAGGGCCGCCGCCGGACGCGCAGGCGCAGACCGTTTCGGAGATTGCCGCCGTGAAGCGCACCTATCAGCCCTCGAAGCTCGTCCGCAAGCGGCGCCACGGCTTCCGCAGCCGCATGGCGACCGTCGGTGGCCGCAACGTCATCAACAGCCGCCGCGCCAAGGGCCGCAAGCGCCTGTCCGCCTGAGGGCGGGCACGCGCCGGCCGCGCCGCGGCAAGACCCCAGCGAGACAAAGGCGAAGCGGACCGTGCCGCGCCCGCTCAACCCATCCCTGGCACGGCTGACCCGGCGCGCCGAGTTCCTCCGCGTCGCCGGCAAGGGGCGCAAGGTGGGCCGGCCCGGCCTGCTGCTGCAGGCGCTGGACCAGACCGGCCAACCGCTGCGCCTCGGCTTCACCGCCACCAAGCGCATCGGCGGCGCCGTGGTTCGCAACCGCGCAAAGCGCCGGCTGCGCGAGGCCGCCCGCCTGGTGCTGGCCGGCACGCCGCCCGAGGGCTGGGACCTCGTGCTGGTGGCGCGGGAGGCGACGCCGGCGCGCCGCTTCTCCACCCTGCTCGGCGATCTTCGCGGCGCGCTGCGGCAGGCCGGCGTGCCGGTGCCGGGGAAGCCTTCGGAGGGCGGGGGATGAACGCGCCGCCCGGGCCCGCGGCCAGCGCGCTCCGCGCCGCCGTCATCGGCTACCAGTGGACGCTGCGGCCCTTCATCGGCTGCAATTGCCGCTTCTATCCCTCCTGTTCCGACTACGCGCTCGAGGCGCTGGCGAGCCACGGCGCGCTGCGCGGCAGCGCGCTCTCCGCCGCCCGCATCCTGCGCTGCAACCCCTGGCACAAGGGCGGCTACGACCCCGTGCCGCCGCGCCGCGGCCCCGCCACCGCCACGGCTTCCGAAGGCTGAGTCATCCGCATGCAGAACATGGACCAGAAGCGGCTGCTCGCTGCGATCGCCCTGTCGGTGGCGATCCTGCTGCTCTTCGAGCTCTGGAACCGTCCGGCGCGGGAGGCGGAGCGCCAGCAGGCCGAGCTCCGCCGCCAGCAGACCACCGGCCAGACCACGCCCGCCCCGACCGGGGCGCTGCCGGCGCCTGGACCGCTCGGCTCGGTCGTCAGCGCGCCCGAGGGCTCGGCGGCGGCCGGCGCGCCCACCACCCCGGCGGCGCGCCTGCCGGTCGAGGGGCCGCGGGTGAAGGGCAGCCTGAACCTGCGCGGCGCCCGCATCGATGACCTGGTGCTGAAGGACTACCACGAGACGGTCGACCGCACCTCGCCCCTGGTCCGCGTGCTGGCGCCGCGCGACGGGGCCGCGCCCTATTGGGGGCAATGGGGCTGGACCGCGGCCGATGGCCGCACCCGCGTGCCCGGCAACGACACCGACTGGCAGGCCGAGGGCGAGCGCCTCGCGCCCGGCCAGCCGGTGACGCTGCGCTGGGACAACGGCCAGGGCCAGGTCTTCGAGATCGCGCTCGCGCTGGACGAGAACTACATGCTCACGGCCGAGCAGCGCGTGCGCAACACCGGGCCCGAGCCGGTGCAGGTGCTGCCCTGGGCGCGCATCCGGCGCGAGCACACGCCGCAGATCGCCGGCTTCTTCATCCTGCACGAGGGCTTCACCGGCGTGCTCGACGGCCGGCTGCGCGAGCTGACCTACAGCGACGCGAAGGACGAGGCGCAGCGGCGCGGCGGCCTGGCGATGGAGCAGGAGACCGGCGCCGGCTGGCTCGGCATCACCGACAAGTACTGGCTGACCTCGATCGCCACCGTCGATCCGGCGCAGCGCTACAAGGCGGCCTATCGCTACGTCCCCGAGGGCGGGCAGGAGCGCTGGCAGGTGGACCTGACGCCCGCCGGCGCGCAGACCGTCGCCCCGGGCGCCACCGCCAGCCTCGCCACCCGCATCTTCGCCGGGGCGAAGGAGGTGCACCTGCTCGATCGCTACCGCGACCGGCTCGGCATCCCCGATTTCGACAAGGCGATCGACTTCGGCTGGTTCTACTTCCTGACCAAGCCCTTCTTCTACGCGCTGGACTGGCTGTTCCGGATCTTCGGCAACTTCGGCGTGGCCATCCTGGTCTTCACGCTGGCGCTGAAGATCGCCTTCTTCCCGCTGGCCAACAAGGCCTACAAGTCGATGTCCCGCATGAAGGTCCTCGGGCCGAAGATGCAGGAGATCCGCGAGCGCTACAAGGACGACCCGGCCAAGGCCCAGGCCGAGATGATGGCGATGTACCGGTCGGAGAAGATCAACCCGGCCAGCGGCTGCCTGCCCATCCTGCTGCAGATCCCGGTCTTCTTCGCGCTCTACAAGGTGCTCTTCGTCACCATCGAGATGCGCCACGCCCCCTTCTTCGGCTGGATCCGCGACCTCTCGGCCCCGGACCCGACCAACCTGTTCAACCTGTTCGGCCTGCTGCCCTTCGACCCCATGCAGTGGAGCGCGCTGTTCCACATGCCCGTCTGGGCGATCCTGATGGGCATCACGATGTACCTGCAGTTCAAGCTGAACCCGACGCCGCCCGACCCGATCCAGGCCAAGATCTTCGCCTGGATGCCGCTGATCTTCACCTTCATGCTGGCCTCCTTCCCGGCCGGCCTGGTGATCTACTGGACCTGGAACAACCTGCTCTCCATCGGCCAGCAGTGGTACATCATGCGGCTCGAGCGGCAGCGCACCACCATCGGCCCGGCCCCGGCCATCCCGCCGCCGGCCAAGGCGAAGAAGGGATGAGGCGCCGCTTCCGCGGGGCGGCGGCATGACCGCCGCGGGCGGGCTGCTCGAGGCCCGCGACGCGGTCGCGCGCGAGGCGCTGGTCGAGGAGGGGCGGCTGCTCTTCGCCCAGCCCTGCCGCTTCTTCCACGCCGCCCAGCGCCTCGACGACCTGGCCCCGGCCGGCCTGCCGGAGATCGCCTTCTGCGGCCGGTCCAACGTGGGCAAGTCCTCGCTGATCAACGCGCTGGCCGGGCGGAAGGCGCTCGCCCGCGTCAGCCAGACGCCGGGGCGGACGCGGCAGCTGAACTTCTTCGACCTCGGCGGGCGGCTGACCCTCGTCGACATGCCGGGCTACGGCTACGCCCAGGCGTCGAAGAGCCTGAAGGCGGACTGGCAGGGGCTGATGTTCGACTTCCTGCGCGGCCGCGCGACGCTGCGCCGAGTGCTGCTGCTGCTCGACGCCCGGATCGAGACCAAGGAGAGCGACCGGGCGGCGATGAAGCTGCTGAACGACGCCGCCGTCGCCTTCCAGATCGTGCTGACCAAGGCGGACGAGGCTAAGCCCTTCTGGCTGCGCAAGCGCCAGGAGGAAGCGCAGGCCCTGGCCCGGGCCCATACCGCAGGCCATCCCCTCGTGCTTGTCACCAGCGCCGAGACGGGGGAGGGCATCGCCGAGCTGCGCGCCGAGCTGGCCGCCCTCGCCCTGCCGCGGCCCTGACCTGTCGCGGCCCTGAACGCCGCCGCGCCGCGGCCTTGACCCGCGCGGTCGGGGAGGCGACACCCGCTCGCCCTCCCGCCTGCCCCCCGCCTGCCCTTGGGACGCTACCGATGAGCGACGACACCCCGGACGCGATGCGGATCCTCGCAGGCGCGCTGCCCTTCCTCAAGCGCTACGACGACCAGATCGTGGTGGTGAAGTATGGCGGCCACGCCATGGGCGAGGAGGAGACCGCGCTCCGCTTCGGCCGCGACATCGCCCTGCTCGAGCAGGTCGGCGTGAACCCGGTGGTGGTGCATGGCGGCGGGCCGCAGATCAACGCCATGCTCAAGCGGCTCGACGTGAAGTCGACCTTCGTGCAGGGGCTGCGCGTCACGGACGCGGCGATGCTCGACGTGGTCGAGATGGTCCTCGCCGGCCCGGTGAACAAGCAGGTGGCCGAGGCGATCACCCGCGCCGGCGCGCTCGCGGTCGGCATCTCGGGCAAGGATGGCGGGCTGGTCCGCGCCCGCAAGCTGGCGCGCACCTGGCGCGACCCGGGCTCGAACATCGAGCAGGTGCTGGACCTCGGCTTCGTCGGCGAGCCGGAGAGCGTCGATACCCGCGTGCTGCGGCTGATGATCGGGGCCGACATCGTGCCGGTGGTGGCGCCGGTTGGCGTCGGCGCCGACGGCCAGACCTACAACATCAACGCCGACACCGTGGCGGGCGCGATCGCCGGCGCGCTCGGCGCCGAGCGGCTGCTGATGCTGACGGACGTCAGCGGCGTGAAGGATGCCGAGGGGCACTTCCGGCCCGAGATGACGGTCGCCGAGGTCAAGGCCGGCATCGAGGCCGGCTGGATCAACGGCGGCATGATCCCGAAGGTCGAGACCTGCATCTACGCCATCGAGCGCGGCGTGAAGGGCGCGGTGATCCTCGATGGCCGCGTGCCGCACGCCGTACTGCGCGAGCTCTTCACCGATGGCGGCGCGGGGACGCTGATCAAGCCCTGACCCGCGCGGCAAAGGGCCGCCGGCCTGGCCGGACGGCGGCATCGCCCGGCCCCGCCCCGCGATCCCCCGGCCCGTCCTTCAGGCCGAGGGTTCGCCGAGCAGGCTGAGCTGCCAGGCCATCTCCTCCTCGCCCAGGGGCCAGCCGCCCTTCTCGGTCGGCCCCAGGGCGAGCGCCGGGGCGATGCCGGCCAGGGCTACCTGTGCCTGCAGCGCGCATCGCGGCGAGAGGCCCGCCTTCCAGCAGAGGCTCACCAGGCCCTTGCTGCTGCGCAGCCGCACCGCGCGCTGCACTGCTTCCTCCGGCACCCCGGCCCGCGTGCTGAGGATCCGGATGACGCCGGCGCGGTCGCCATCGGTGGTGGCCCGGGCGAAGGCCTGGTCGGGCGGGGGCGGCCCCGGCTCGCCAGCCGGGGTATTGCCCGGCGCGCCGGGCGCCACCCCGTCCAGGCGCCGCGCCACGGCCTCGCGCAGCTCCACCGCATGCCGCGGGTCGAGCTCGGGCCGCGCCGCCAGGGTCTCCAGCAGGTGCTCGGCGACGCAGCGCGCCAGCGCCATCGCCGCGCGCGGCGGCAGCGAGGGGCGGGCGACCAGCTTCTCCTGCCAGGCGACATGCGCGCCGGCCTGGGCGATCACGGCATCCAGCGTCGCCTCGCGGATCGCGGCGCTCGGGTTGCCGAGGAGCGCCGTCACCGCCTCCGGGTCCTCGGTGGTGGCGATGGCGTCCGAGATCGCCTCGCCGATCTCCGGCCGGCGCGCCACGGCGGCCAGCGTCTCCGGCACCGGCGGGCCCATCACCAGGGCGAGGAGGTCGGCCTCGGTCAGCAGCGGCGAGAAGCGGATCACCGGCTCGGCCACCACCATGGAGGCATCGCGCGCGAGCTGGAGGATCAGCGATCGCGGCGCGTCCGGCATCGCCTTCACCTCCTCGGCGATCATCGCACGCACCATCACGGCGGCGTCGGCGGCCAGGCGGCACAGCGTCTCCCAGGCCAGGCGGCGCAGCCGGTCCGGCGACTGCCCGCCGAGCAGCGGGGCGAGCCCGGCGAGCTTGCGCCCGAGGATGGCGCGCACCCGCGGATCCTCGTCGCCGGCCAGGATGCGGTCCGCCTGGGGCGGCGTCGCGGCATTGGCGGCGACGGCGGCGCGCACCGCCACCGCGGCGTCGCTCGCCAGGTAGTAGAGCAGTTCCGGCGCGGTCTCCGGCCGGGCGGCGAGCACGGTCCGCTCGGCCTCGGAGCCGCTGCGGGCGATGCGCGTCGCATCCGCCCCGTGGCCGGCACCCGGGGAGGCGCCGGCCGGTGCGGGCTTGGCCAGCGAGGCGCTCATGCCGCGATCGGGCCCGCCGGGGCCAGGCGCCAGGCGTCGCGCCCCGCCCGCTTGGCCGCGTAGAGCGCCGCGTCGGCGCGGGCCAGCACCGCCTCCGGCGTCTCCGCCCCGGCGATGGTGACGGCGACGCCGATGCTGACGGAGACCGGCACGCGCTCCGTCCCGCCCGGCGCGGTCAGCAGGATGGCGGCGGCGCCGGCGCACAGCGCCTCGGCGCGGCGGGCGGCGATGCTCTCCTCCGCCACGCCGTCGAGCCAGAGCGCGAACTCGTCGCCGCCGAGCCGGGCGGCCAGGTCGGTCGGCCGGGCGACGCGGCGCAGCAGCCCGGCGACCGCCATCAGCAGCGCATCCCCGGCCTCGTGCCCAAGCCGGTCGTTCACCGGCTTGAGGTTGTCGACGTCGAGGAAGAGCAGCACGCCGCCCTTCCCCTCGCGCCGCAGCCGCTCCATCCGGCGCCGCATCTCGTCGAGGAAGGCGCGGCGGTTGAGCAGGCCGGTCAGCACCTCGGTCCGCGCCTGGCGCTCGAGCTCGGCCAGCAGCCGCTGGTTGCCGAGCACCAC
Organism: uncultured Acetobacteraceae bacterium; assembly: GCA_964401305.1. Lineage (GTDB taxonomy): Bacteria > Pseudomonadota > Alphaproteobacteria > Acetobacterales > Acetobacteraceae > JAIEOP01. The sequence goes on from CAYNYQ010000047.1 coordinate 7,419, forward strand.
GCCGAGCAGGTCGGACAGCGCCTCCAGCTGGTGGCGCTCGTCGTCGTCGAAGGGGCGCGCGCCCGCGTCCCGCCACACCAGCAGCGCCTGGCGGGCATGGCTGCCGAGCTCGGGCAGGGAAAAGCCGGCGGGCATGGCGAGCGCGGGGGTGGCGAAGCCGAGCTGCAGCACCAGCGCGACCGGCTCCCCGCCGGCGCCGCGGGTGAAGACCGCCTGCCCGCCCCGCAGGGGCAGCCCCGGTCCCGCGGAAGGGTCGGGGCGACCATGGGGGAGGGGCGGCATCTCGCCGAGCACCGGCGGCGGGCGCCCGCCGGTGCCGGCGCCCGCGAGGCCGCTGCCGGGGACCAGCCGGCCATCGGATCCGAGCTCGACCAGGGCCGCGCCGGCGCAACCGACCGCGGCCGGCAGGAGGTCGAGCAGGGCGGGCAGCATGCGCGGGGCCAGCACGGCCTCCCGCACCCTGCGGACCATGGCCTGGACGGCGAGGGCGCGGCGCAGCGCATTGGCCTGCGCCTCCGCCTCGGCGATCTCGGCCGTGACGTCGCGGGCGCAGCCGCGCAGCCCGGCGAAGCGGCCATCGGGCCCGTGCAGGGGCGTGACCACGAAGCTGAGGCAGGCAGCCTCCCCATCCATCCGGCGGAGCCAGGCCCGCACGTCCCGTGCGGCGACGCGGAGGGCGAAGGGATCGGGCTCGGGCCGCAGCAGCAGCCCCTCCTCCAGCGGGCGGCGGCCGAGCAGGGCGGCGGTGGGCCAGCCCAGCACGCCATCCGGCGCGAGGAAGCTCAGCCGCCCGTCCTCGTCGGTCTCGAAGGAGAGGTCGGTGGCGAGGCCGGCGATGTCGCGCCAGCGCTGGCGCGATTCGATGAGCGCACCCTGCGCCGCGCCGCGCAGCAGCGGCATGACGCCGGCCGCTTGGGTGGCGGCGGCGCGGGTCTCGCCTGGCGTGACGGTGGCGTCGGAAGGGGGCATGCGCCAAGTCTTGCGGCATGGCGGTGAATGCACGGTTAGCGTGGGCGCACGGGCCCGCGCCGCATCGGCGCCGCGTTGCCCGCGCCGGGACGGCGCCGCCTGGCCCGCGGCGGATGGGCGCCGCGTTGACAGCCGCGCGCGGGCGTCGTCATGGTCCCCGGCCTTCGCTCGGAACCCGATCCATGGACATCGCCGCCAGCCTGCAGCCGCGCATCGAGGACCTCTGGGGGCGCCGCGAGTCGCTCTCCTCCGCCACCGGCGGCGAGGAGCGCCGGGCGGTGGAGGCGGCGCTCGAGGCACTGGACGAGGGCCGGGCGCGGGTCGCCGAGCCCGACGCCGCCGCCCCCGGCGGCTGGCGGGTGAACCAGTGGCTGAAGCAGGCCGTGCTGCTGAGCTTCCGGCTGACCGATTCGGCGCCGATGGAGACCGCGGCCGGCGCCTACGACAAGGTGCCGCTGAAATTCGCCGGCTGGGGCCCGAACCGCTTCAAGGAGGCCGGCTTCCGCGCCGTGCCCGGCGCCGTGGTGCGCCGCTCGGCCTATGTCGCCCCCGGCGCGGTGCTGATGCCCTCCTTCGTCAATGTCGGCGCCTGGGTCGGGCGGAACACCATGGTCGATACCTGGGCCACGGTGGGCTCCTGCGCGCAGATCGGCGCCAACGTGCACATCTCGGGCGGCGTCGGCATCGGCGGCGTGCTCGAGCCGCTGCAGGCCAACCCTGTCATCATCGAGGACGACTGCTTCATCGGCGCCCGCTCCGAGGTCGCCGAGGGCGTGATCGTCGAGCGCGGCGCGGTGCTCTCGATGGGCGTCTTCATCGGCGCCAGCACGAAGATCATCGACCGCGCCACGGGCCAGGTGCACATGGGCCGGGTGCCGGCCTTCTCCGTGGTGGTGCCCGGCAGCCTGCCCGGCCGGCCGCTGCCCGACGGCTCGCCCGGCCCGAGCCTCTACTGCGCCGTCATCGTCAAGACGGTGGACGCGCAGACCCGCGCCAAGACCTCGATCAACGAGCTGCTGCGGGACTGAGGCATGCCCTACGTCAACGTGCAGATCACCCGCGGCGCGACGCGCGGGCAGAAGGCGGAGATCGTGCGCGACATCACGGCAAGCCTCGTCCGGGTGCTCGGCAAGCGGCCCGAGCATATCCACGTCGTCATCCAGGAGATCGCCGAGGAGGACTGGGGTTTTGCGGGCCAGCTCACCGACGACTGGCGGCGCGCCCAGCGTGACGCCTAGCCCGACGCGGCCCGCGGGCAACGCCGCGACCGATCCGCTGCCGCTCGCCCAGGCGCTGATCCGCTGCCCTTCGGTGACGCCGGCCGATGCGGGCGCGATGGCGGTGCTGGAGGCGGCGCTGGCGCCGCTCGGCTTCACCTGCACGCGCCTGAGGTTCGGCGAGATCGAGAACCTCTTCGCCCGCCGCGGCACCGAGGGGCCGCATTTCTGCTACGCCGGCCATACCGACGTGGTGCCCCCCGGCGCGCGCGAGGGCTGGCGCGACGACCCCTTCGCCGCGGTGGTCCGGGACGGCGTGCTCTATGGCCGCGGCGCCTGCGACATGAAGGGCGGCATCGCCGCCTTCATCGCCGGCATGACCGATTTCCTGGCGGCAAACGGGTCCCGCCCCGGCAGCCTCTCCCTGCTGATCACCGGCGACGAGGAGGGGCCGGCCCGGGACGGCACCGTGCGCGTGCTGGAATGGATGGCGGCGAGCGGCCAGCTTCCTGACATGGCGCTGGTGGGCGAGCCGACCTCGCGCGCGGCGCTCGGCGACATCGTGAAGGTCGGGCGGCGCGGCAGCATGACGGCCTGGATCACGCTGTTCGGCACCCAGGGCCACAGCGCCTATCCGCAGCGCGCCGACAACCCGATCCATCGCCTGGTGCGCGTGCTGCACCGCCTGACCACGGCGCCGCTCGACCAGGGCAGCGAATTCTTCGAGGCCTCGACCCTGCAGGTGACCGGCTTCGACGTCGGCAATGCGGCGAACAACGTCATCCCCGCCGAGGCGCGGGCGATGATCAACATCCGCTTCAACGACCTGCATACCTCGGCGGGCCTGACCGAGCACCTGCACCAGGCGCTGCGGGCGGAGGAGGCGCGCTACGAGATGCGGGTCGAATGCTCGGGCGAGAGCTTCCTGACGCAGCCCGGCCCCTTCGTGGACGCGCTGCAGCGCGCGGTGCGGCGCGCGACCGGCGCCGAGACCACGCTCGATACCGGCGGCGGCACCTCCGATGCGCGCTTCATCGCGCGCTACTGCCCGGTGGCCGAGCTCGGCGGCGTCGGCAGCACCATGCACAAGGCCGATGAATGCGTCCCCGTGGCGGAGCTGCGCGCGCTGGCCGCGCTCTACCGCACCGTGCTCGAGGAGGTCTTCGCCTGAGCGGCGCCGCGCCGCCGCCCGCCGCGGGCGGCAGCCCGCCCGGCTTCGGCCTCGGGCTTCGCGGCGCCGTGCTGCTCGCGCGCGGCCAGGCCGCCGGGCTGCAGCGGATCGAGGCGACGCCGGAGGGCGCGTCGCGCAGCTTCCGCGCCGCGCTGGTCTGCCTGCCGGCCTTCCTCGCGCTGCGGCTGGTCGGATGGGCCGAGGGCCCTGCGCCGGCCGGCGGCACGGTGCTGGGCCTGGCGGCGGAGCTGGTCGGCTATGTCGTCGCCTGGGCCGGCTTCGCCCTCGCCACCCTGCCGGTGGTCGAGGCGCTCGGCCGCCGCCAGCGCTGGCCGCACTTCATCGCCGCCTGGAACTACACGAACGTGGTGCAGTACGCGGTGCTGCTGCTGGCCAGCGCGCTGCCGCTGCTGCTCGGCCTGCCGGCGGTGGTGGTGCAGGTGCTGGGGCTCGCCTCGCTCGGCTACGTGGTCTGGCTGGAGTGGTTCGTCGCCCGCATCGCGCTCGGCGTCTCGGGCGTGCAGGCCGCCGGCTTCGTGCTGATGGACATCGTCATCAGCATCTTCGTCGCCGGGCTGGTGCAGCGCCTCTCCGCGGGGTGACCCCCTGCCGGCGCCGGAGGGCGGTCACTCCCAGCCCGGCTCCGGGTCGTAGCGCACGAAGGCGAAGGTCAGCCCCTCCGCCGGCGCGGTCTGCCCCGCCGCGGCGCGGTCCCGCCCCTCCAGCACCGCGCGCGGCCAGCCGACGGCGCGGCGGCCGAGCCCCACCTCCGCCAGCGTGCCGACCAGGTTGCGCACCTGGTGGTGCAGGAAGCTCCGCGCCTCCGCCACCACCGTCACCTCCTCGCCGCGGCGCGCGACCTCGAGCCGCTCCAGCGTGCGCAGTGGCGTCCGCGCCTGGCAGGAGGCGGCGCGGAAGGCGGAGAAATCGTGCCGCCCGACCAGCCCCTGCGCCGCCTCGTGCATCGCCGCCGCGTCGAGCGGGTGGCGCACATGCCAGGCCCGTCCCGCATCCAGCCCGGGCCGGGCGCGGCGGTTGAGGATGCGGTACCGATAGCCGCGGCGGATGGCGGAGAAGCGGGCATGCCACTCGTCCGGCGCCAGCGCGCCGCGCACGGCGACCACGGGATGCGGCCGGGCATGGTGGTTCAGCGCCTCGCAGAGCTTCCCCGGCGCGATCTCGCGGAGGAGGTCGAGCTGCACGACCTGGCCCCTGGCATGCACGCCGGCATCGGTGCGGCCGGCGCCGATGGCCTGGGGCGGCGGCGCGCCGGGGGGCTGCAGCGCGGCGGCGGCCGCCTCGACCACCTGCTGGACGGAGAGTCCCGTCTCCTGCCGCTGCCAGCCGACGAAGGGGGCGCCGTCGTATTCCAGCGTCACCGCATAGCGCGGCATCAGCCGAGCACGGTGCCGGGCGGCAGCGCGTGGCCGCGCAGGAAGGCGTCGGCCGGCAGCGCGCCACGGCCGGCCCGCTGCAGGCGCAGCAGGCGCAGCGCGGTGCCATCGCCGCAGGCGATCCGCGGCGCCGCGTCCAGCACGGTGCCCGGCGCGGCCCCGGCGTCGCCGGCCGGCTCGGCGGCGAGCACGCGGATCGTCTCGCCGCCATGCTCGAAGAAGGTGCCGGGCCAGGGGTTCAGCGCCCGGACCCGGCGGTCGAGCGCGGCGGCGTTCTCCTGCCAGTGCAGCCGGCCGTCCGCCTTGCCGAGCTTCGGTGCATAGGTGACGCCCTCCTCGGGCTGCGGCACCGGCGCCGGGTCCTCGGCGATGGCCTGCAGGATCAGCCGCGCGCCGAGCCCGGCCAGCGCGTCGTGGATCTCGGGCGTGCCGGCGCGGGGGCCGATCGGGATGCCCGCCTTCAGCAGCATCGGGCCGGTGTCGAGCCCTTCCTCCATGCGCATGATGGTGATGCCGGTCTCCGCGTCCCCGGCGAGGATCGCCGCCTGGATCGGCGCGGCGCCGCGCCAGCGCGGCAGCAGCGAGGCATGGATGTTGAGGCACCCCCGCCGCGGCGCCTCCAGCATCGGGGGCGGCAGGATCAGCCCGTAGGCGGCGACGACGGCAAGGTCGAGGTCGAGCGCGGCGAAGGCGGCCTGGTCGGCCTCGGCGCGGCGCAGCCTGGCCGGGGTGCGCACTGCGAGGCCGAGCTCCATCGCCGCGCGGTGCACCGGGCAGGGGGTCTCGCGCTGGCCCCGCCCGGCGGGGCGCGGCGGCTGGCAGTAGACGGCGGCGATGTCGTGCCCGGCGCCGTGCAGCGCGCGCAGCGCCGGCACCGCGAAATCGGGGCTGCCCATGAAGGCGAGGCGGAGCGGCCGGCCGGTCATGCCGGGCCCCCGGGTCCGCGCGCCGGCCTGCTCACTCCCGCGCCCGCGCCTTCAGCTCCTTGGCCAGCTTGCGCAGCAGCATGTTGCGCTTCAGCGCGCTGAGGTGGTCGACGAACAGCACGCCGTCGAGGTGGTCGATCTCGTGCTGCACGCAGGTGGCCAGCAGCCCGTCGGCGTGCAGGTCCTGCACGGCGCCCTGGAGGTCCTGGTAGCGGACTCGGATGCGCGCCGGCCGGGTGACGTCGGCGTACTGGCCGGGCAGGGAGAGGCAGCCCTCCTCGCGCGTCTCGGTCTCGCCGCTCGCCGCGACGATCTCGGGGTTGATCATGACGATCGGCGCGCGGGTCTCCTCGCGCTGCAGGTCGACGACCACGAGGCGCAGCCCCGCGCCCACCTGCGGCGCGGCCAGGCCGATCCCGGGGGCAGCGTACATGCTGGCCAGCATGCGCGGCGCGAGGTCGCGCACGGCCGCCGCATCGGCGGGGCCGACGGGGCGGGCCTTGGCGCGCAGCCGCGGGTCGGGGACCAGCAGGATCGGCAGGAGGGCGGCGTCGATGGCGGATTCGGCGGACATGGCGGCGGCTGCAGGGGCGTGAGGGCAGAAACCGCGCATTTCGCACGGCCGGGCTTCATGCCTCCTAGGGCAAAGGGCGGCCGGGTGGAACCATGCGGCACGGGATATCGAAGCTGGGCGGGCCGCGCCGCCGCCCGCCCGGTGATCCCCGCCCCACCCCTTGCATTGCGTCCCGCGGTGGACAACATCCGCGTCGGGCACGGTGCTCCGGGCCGGCCCGACCGCTTCGCTCAGCATGAGGAGGCTGCCTGTCGTGTCGCGTCCGTCCGTCTTCGGGTCCCCGCTGTTCCTCGGCTTCGACCATCTCGAGCAGATGCTCGACCGGGTCGCCAAGAACGCCGACGGCTACCCGCCCTACAACATCGAGCAGGTCGGCGAGAATCGCCTGCGAATCACGCTGGCGGTCGCCGGCTTCGCCATGGACGACCTGCAGATCACGCAGGAGGACAACCAGCTCGTCATCCGGGGCCGCCAGAAGGAGGAGCCCGAGGGGCGCGTCTTCCTGCATCGCGGCATCGCCGCCAGGCAGTTCCAGCGCGCCTTCGTGCTCGCCGAGGGCATCGAGGTGGAGGGCGCCTGGCTCGACAACGGCCTGCTGCATGTCGACCTGCGCCGGCCGCAGCCCGAGGTGCGGGTGAAGACCATCGAGATCAACGGCTCCGGCAGCGGTGCGACCCGCACCGTTGTCGGCGGCCGGACCGGGACGGGCCGCTGAAAGGGCCGAGGCTTCGGGGTCGCCCCTCCGCGGCGGCCCGGCGGGAACCGGGCATGGTTTCCGTGGCTTGGAACGGGGGCGGCCCGACGGCGCGCCGGACCAGGCCAGGCGCCCCGCCGGCACATCAGGTCCGGCGGGGCAGGGATGGGCCGGGACCATGGGGTCCGGCCGAACGTGGGCCGCCGGGGCCGGAGGGCTCGGCGGTGAGGAGAAGACCGATGAACCGCAACCATCCGACGAATGCCGCCGCCCGCGCTGCCGAGGCGGTCGACCTGCGCCAGATCTCGGCGGCCGACTGGGCCGCCTTCGGCGTGCAGCAGATCGCCTATATCCGCCCCGTCCTGGTGAACGGGGTGCGCGCGATGTCCATCCACGCGGCCGACGGCACCCCGATCGGCGCCGCGCCGGATGCGCGCCTCGCGGCCGCGGCGATCCTGCAGCACGACATGGAACCCGCCCTGCTGCATTGAACGGCGGCGCCCCGGGTGCGGGCCCGGGGCGTCCGCGTCAGATCTCGTGGCACATGTCGAGGCCCGTCCGCGTCAACGGGCCATCAATAGGTTTGTCGGCCATGTAATTCTGGTAGTAGAACCGCCATCCGCCGCCGCTACGGATGCCGATGACCGTCGCGCGGTAATCCTCGGTGCCGATCGGCTGCCGCTTGTAGTCGGTCTTGATCAGCCGGTTGGGCGGCATGGCGCCGAACTTCTGGATCAGGTCGATGTTGACCGCGTTCTGGTCGGCAAGGTCGGTCGCCGGGTTACGGAAATTGGCATGCCCGACCGAGGGCGCCGCGCCGTTGTCCGAGTAGGCGAAGGTGCAGCCGTTCAGCGTCGGCGTGAAGAAGAAATCGGCCTTGTTGCCGAGCTTGCCGACGAAGGTGCGGTTGCTGCCCCAGGGCAGGAAATAGGCGCGGATCGGGTGGGTGCTCTTGCTCTTCTCGCGTGCCTTCGCGTCGCGCCCCCGCCCCACCCACTCGTCGATCCAGTGCAGCTCGTATTCCTTGCCCTGGCCGCCATTCATGTGGATGCCGCCGATCTTTCGCAGGTCGAACTCCTGGACGTCCAGCTCGGTGTTGGCCGTGCCCAGGCCCTGTTCGAAGGGATTCGAATCGCCGGTCTTGAACACGTTGTAGACGATCAGGTGGCGCTGGAGCCACGCCGTCTTCCCCGCGATGAAACGCGCATTCGCCCCGTCCATGCGACCTCCCATTCGGCATGCTGCGCCGCGCGGACGATGAACATCAGCCCGGCGGCCGGACCATCGCACGGCGCGGGAGGAGCGTTAACCGCGCAACCCCGCGGCGATAGGTTCGCCCGGAGCCCGCATCCTCACGATGTCGCGAGCATCACTCAGGCCGGGGCGTCGATCCAGCCGATATGCCCGTCCGGCCGGCGGTAGACCACGTTCAGCACGCCCGAGGCGCTGTTGCGGAACATCAGCACCGGTGCATGCGTCAGGTCGAGCCGCATCACCGCCTCCCGCACGGAGAGGCGCGCGATCTCGGTCGGGTGCTCGGCCACCACCACCCCATGCGGGCCGGCGGCCCCAGGCTCCTCCGCCTCCTCGTCCTCGGGGCGCAACACCACCTGGCGCGCCATCTCGGGGGCCGGCGCCTCGCGCGTCTCGGCGAGGCTGCGCGCATGGTCGTTCACGCGGCGGCGATAGCGGCGCAGGCGCTTGGCGAGATGCTCGGCCGCCACCTCGAAGGCGCGGTGCGCGTCGGCGGCCTCCCCCTCGGCGCGCATGAAGAGGTTGCGGCCGGCCTTGAGGTTGATGTCGCAGGCGAAGAAGGCGCGGTTGTCGCGGTGGAAGGTGACGTTCGCCTCCAGCGCGTGGTCGAAGTACTTGCGCGCGATGGCCGAGAGGCCGTCGCGGACATGCGTCTGCAGGGCCTCGCCGGTCTCGACCTGCTTGCCTGCGACGGTGATGTGCATGAACCCGGATCTCCTTCGCCGCTGGGGGGAAGGCGCGCCCGCCGGGTCCGGCGCCCCGGGACGCCGCGGCGGCCCGGGTATCCTGGATCAGGCCGGGACGGCCTTCTCCCGCTTGCGCTGCACGGAGGAAGGGATGCGCAGCGCCTCGCGGTATTTGGCCACGGTGCGGCGGGCGATGTCCACGCCTTCCTTGCGAAGCTGCTCCACGATCGCGTCGTCGGAAAGCACCCGTTCCGGATCCTCGGCGTCGATCAGGCCCTTGATGCGGTGCCTGACCGCTTCCGCGCTGTGCGCCTCGCCGCCCGCGGTGCCGGCGATCGCCGTGGTGAAGAAGTACTTCAGCTCGAAGGTGCCGCGCGGGGTGGCGATGTACTTGTTGGCGGTGACGCGGCTGACCGTACTCTCGTGCATGGCGACCGCCTCGGCGACGTCGCGCAGGATCAGCGGGCGGAGATGCTCGATCCCGTGCCGGAAGAAGGCGTCCTGGCGGCGGACGATCTCGGCGGCGACCTTGAGGATGGTGTTGGCCCGCTGCTCCAGGCTTTTCACCAGCCAGTTCGCGGTCTGCAGGCGCTCGGCGAGCCAGGCGCGGTCCTCGCGCGTCGCGGTGCCGACGGTGGCCCGGGCATGGAAGCCGCGGTTGATCAGCACGCGCGGCAGGGTCTCGGGGTTCAGCTCGAGCAGCCACTCGCCGTTCGGCGCGCGGCGCATCAGCACGTCGGGCACCACCGCCGGCGCCGGCGCGGCGTCGAAGCTGGCGCCGGGCTTGGGGTCGAGCCGGCGGAGCTCGGCGATCATGTCGGCGAGGTCCTCGGCATCGACGCCGCAGGCCTGCATCAGACCCGCGCGGTCGCGCCGCGCCAGCAGGTCGAGATTGTCGAGCAGCGCCTGCATGCAGGGGTCGAGCCGGTTGCGGTCGGCCAGCTGCACGGCCAGGCATTCGCGGAGATCGCGGCAGAACATGCCGACGGGGTCGAAGCGCTGCATGCGCGCCCGCACCGCCATCACCCGCTCTACCTCGCAGCCGACCGCCTGGGCGATGACGGCGTCGTCGATCGCCAGCCGCCCGGCGGCATCCACCAGGGCGAGCAGCTGCGCCGCAATCAGCCGGTCCTTCGGGTCGTGGAAGGCGAGGCGCAGCTGCTCGCCGATGTGCTCGCGCAGCGTCCGCCCGGCGGCGGCGAGGTCCTCGACGCCCGAGAGGTCGTCGGCGAAGTCGCTGCGCCCGCCACTGCCGACCGGGCCGCCGCCATCGGCGCTGCCGCCGCTGTCGTAGACGTTGTCCCACTCCTGCACGTCGAGCGGCGAGGCGCCCTCGGCCGGCAGCGCATCGGAGAGGGAGGCGGCGTGCGAATCGGGCGATTCGGGCGCGGCGGGCAGCGGATCGGCGCGCAGGCCGTCATCCGGGCCTGGCGTGGTGCGCTCGTCGTGCTCGAGCAGCGGGTTGCGCTCGAGCTCCTCCTCGACGAAGGCCATGACCTCGATGTTGGAGGACTGCAGCAGCTTGATGGCCTGCCGCAGCTGCGGCGTCATCACCAGCGACTGCGTCTGGCGGAGGTCGAGGCGCGGGGCTAGCGCCATGGCTGCCCTCCGCGGTGCGCGGCGCCGCGCGCGCGCGATGCACGAAGGGTTGGTGTGGCGGCGTCGTGCATCGCGCGACTACAAACTAAACCGCTCGCCGAGATAGACCCGGCGCACGCCCTCATGCGCGACGATCTCGTCCGGCGCGCCCTCCATCAGCACCTGGCCGTCGTGCAGGATATAGGCACGGTCGATGATCTCGAGCGTCTCGCGCACGTTGTGGTCGGTGATCAGCACGCCGATGCCGCGGTCCTTCAGGTGGCGCACCAGGTCGCGGATCTCGCCGACCGCGATCGGGTCGATGCCCGCCAGAGGCTCGTCGAGAAGGATGTAGGAAGGGTGTGTGGCCAGCGCGCGGGCGATCTCGCAGCGCCGCCGCTCGCCGCCCGAAAGCGCCAGGGCCGGGGCGCGGCGCAGGTGCGCGATGCCGAACTCGGCCAGCAGCGCGTCCAGCATCTGTTCGCGGCGGACGCGGATCGGCTCCACCACCTCGAGCGCGGCGCGGATGTTGTCCTCCACGCTGAGGCCGCGGAAGATCGAGGCCTCCTGCGGCAGGTAGCCGAGGCCGAGCCGCGCGCGGCGGTACATCGGCAGGTGCGTCACGTCATTGCCGTCCAGCGTCACGCGCCCCTCGTCGGGCTGCACGAGGCCGGTGATCATGTAGAAGGTCGTCGTCTTGCCCGCGCCGTTCGGCCCGAGCAGCCCGACCGCCTCGCCGCGCTTGAGGCTGATCGAGACGTTCCGGACCACGGGGCGCTTGCGGTAGCGCTTGCCGAGGCCGGTGGCGACCAGGCCGCCCTCGCCGGGCAGGGCGCGCAGCCCGCCCGGGCCCGCGCCCGCCGCCATCCCCGGCCGCCGCTCCGCCGGCCCGGGCCCGGCCGCCATGGGCTGCCGGTCCTCGCGCCCGTTGCCGCCGCTCATCGCCCGCCCTGCGGAGTGGCCTGGGGGGATTGCTGCGGCCGCGCCGCGCCGCCGCCGCCACGCGCCCCGCCGGGCTGGGCCAGCGGGTCTTCGGCGCCCTGGCTCTGCGGCAGGATCAGCCCCTGCACCCTCGCCCCGGGCGCGGAGACCAGCCGCGCGACGCCGGTGCGCAGGTTCACGAGCGCCTCCTGCCCGTTCACCTGGTTCTCGCCGCGGGTGATGCGCACGTCGCCGAGCAGCCGGGCCATGCCGGTCGCCGCGGAATAGACGCCGCGGCTGCCGCGCACCACGTCGGTGGCGGTGCGGATCTCGACATTGCCGAAGGCCTCGACGCGGTCGAGCTTGCCGGCGCCGGGCACGTCGCGCCCCTGGGGCGTCTGGGCCCGCTGGGCGGCGGCGGCCGGACGCGCCGCGCCGCCGGCCGAGGCCTGGGTGGCGCCGCCGCCGGGCGCCGCGTCCTCGAGGAAATAGGCCACCAGCGTATCGGCGGTGATGCGCCGCCCCTCGGCCCGGTCGGTCACCACCGCGCCGCCCCGCGCCACCGCCATGCGCCTGCCCGACCAGTATTCCAGGCTGTCGCGCGCCGTCACCTCCTGCGCGCCGGAGGTGAGGGCGAGGTCGCGGCCGGTCAGCACCAGCACCGCCTGGTCGATGTCGTAGACGGCGCGGTCGCCGCGGGCGGTATCCGTCGCGGTCGTGATCCGCACCTGGCCCTCGGCCTCGAGCCGCCAGATCTCGCCGCCGCCGCCGAGGCCGGGCTCGGCCGCCGGGGTCGCGCCCTGCCGGTCCGGCGGCTGGCGGTAGCGGGCGAGCAGCCGCTCGGCATCGACCGTCACGCCCTCCTTCACCGCGCGGGCATTGCCGCGGGCGATCACCACCTGCTCGGCCTGGCGCCACTCGATTCCGTTGTCGGCGCTGATCTCGACCGGGCCGCCCTGGCTGAGGTCGATCCCCTGTGCCGGTGCCGGCGCCGGGAGGGCCAGCAGCGCCGCCAGCCCGATGGCCAGGCCGCGCCGCATCATCGCCGGCTCTCCAGCACGGCATGGGCCTTGCCGGTGAAGACCACGACGGCGCCGCGCTCGGTCAGGCGGAAGCCCTCCGAGGTGAGGGTGCCGAAGGGCCCCTGCGCCGCCACCGGCGCATCGCCCGAGGCGCTGCCGCCGGCGAGGTCCACCTCCGCCTCGGCAGTGCGCATCATGGTGCCGTTGTCATGGTAGATGGTGACGTCCCCGGCCAGGGTGAGGCGGTTGCCCGGCTTGTCGTAGCGGCCGCGATCGGCCTCGAGGAACACCCAGGCGCCGTCCGTCAGCAGGATGTCGCCCTGCGGCTCGGTCAGGTCCAGCACCTCCTCGGCGCCGACCTGCTGCCCGAGATCGGCGCTGATGGCATAGGGGCGGGCCTGGTCGTCCATGCCGCGGTAGCGCGGGTTGACCACGCGCATCGCCTCCGGCCGCGGCTCGGCGGTGCGGCGGAAGGAGACGCGGCTGTTCTCGCCATTGCCGTCGAGCTCGGGCCAGAAGGCCACCGCGCCGAGCAGCCCGAGGGCGAGGGCCGGCAGCAGCACCTTGGCCAGGCGCACCGCGATGCGGCGCCGCAGCAGCGCGCCGCGCGTCGGCGGGCGGCGCACGCGCGAGGGCGGCGGCATCAGGCGGGCGGCGCCTGTGCGGGCGGC
>CAYNYQ010000048.1:0-20268 GCA_964401305.1 uncultured Acetobacteraceae bacterium
GCTGGCGGACGACCCCGCCGCGGCGGCCGAGATCGGCGCCGCCGGCCACGCGACCATCGTGGCACGGCACAGCTGCGACCACCGCGCGGCCGAACTGCTCGGCATCCTCGCCACCCTGCGCGCGGCGGTGGCGGCATGACCATCGCCTTCTTCGGATCGAGCCTGCTCTCGGCCTACTGGAACGGCGCCGCGACCTATTATCGCGGGCTGCTCGGCGCGCTGGCGCGGTACGGCCACCGGATCACCTTCCTCGAGCCCGACGCCTTCGACCGGCAGATGCACCGCGACATCGAGCCGCCCGCCTGGGCCCGGGTCGAGGTCTGGTCCGCGACGGAGGCCGGGCTTCACGGCGCGCTGGAGCATGCGGCGCGCGCCGACGTCGTGGTGAAGGCCAGCGGCGTCGGCGTCTTCGACGACGCGCTGCTGCTCGGCATGCTGGCGCGGGCGCGCCCGCAGGCGCTGCGCATCTTCTGGGACGTCGACGCGCCCGCGACCCTCGCCGCCCTCGAGGCGGCAGGGCCTGGGGATGCGCTGCGTCGCAGCCTGCCGCAGCTCGATCTCGTCCTCACCTATGGCGGCGGCCCGCCGGTGGTGGAGCGGTATCGCGCATTGGGCGCGCGGCGCTGCGTGCCGATCTACAACGCACTCGACCCGGAGGCGCATCACCCCACCCTGCCCGATCCGCGCTTCGCCGCCGACCTCGTCTTCATGGGCAACCGCCTGCCTGACCGCGAGGCGCGCGTGGAGGAGTTCTTCCTCAGGGCCGCCGCGCTGGCGCCGGAGCATCGCTTCCTGCTCGGTGGCAGCGGCTGGGAGGACAAGCCCATGCCGCCGAACGTGCGCCGGCTCGGCCATGTGCCGACGCCGCTGCACAATGCCGTGAATGCCTCCGCGCGCGCGGTCCTCAACGTCGCGCGCGACAGCATGGCGGCGGTGGGCCATTCGCCGGCGACCCGCGTCTTCGAGGCGGCCGGCGCAGGGGCCTGCCTGATCACCGACGCCTGGGAGGGGCTCGACGCCTTCCTCCGCCCCGGCGAGGAGGTGCTGGTCGCGCGCGACGGCGCCGAGGTCGCGCGGCACCTGCGGGAGCTGACGCCGGAGCGCGCGCGGCGGATCGGCGCTGCCGCCCGCGCACGCATCCTGGCCCAGCACACCTATGCCCGCCGCGCCGCCGAGGTGGATGCGCTGCTGCGCGAGACCCGGGCGCTTCGCCGCGGGGACGCGGCATGACGGGCAGGGCCGGCGAACGCCGCCTCAACCTCGTCGTGCTCGGGCTCAGCCTGAGCTCGGCCTGGGGCAACGGCCATGCCACGACCTATCGTGCGCTGCTGCGCGCCTTCGCCGAGCGCGGGCACGAGATCCTGTTCCTCGAGCGCGACGTGCCCTGGTATGCCGCGAATCGCGACCTGACCGCGCCGGACTACTGCCGGCTCGCCTTCTATGGCGACCTTGCCGAGCTCGAGGCGCAATGGGGCGGCGCCATCGCCGCGGCCGATGCCGTGATCCTGGGTTCCTACGTGCCGGAGGGCGTCGCCGTCGGCGACCTGGTGCTCGGCATCGCGCGCGGCGCCACGGCCTTCTACGACATCGACACCCCGATCACCCTCGCCGCCATGGAGCGCGGGGAGGCGACCTACATCGCGCCGCGACAGGTGGCGCGGCACGACCTCTACCTCTCCTTCACCGGCGGCCCGACCCTCGGGCATATCGAGCGCAGGCTCGGCTCGCCGGCCGCGCGCGTGCTGCACTGCGCAGTGGATGCGGAGGTCTATCGGCCCGCCGGCATCCCGCCACGCTGGGACCTCAGCTATCTGGGCACCTACAGCGCCGACCGCCAGCCCACGCTCGAGCGCCTGCTGCTCGAGCCGGCACGCCGCGCGCCATCGCTGCGCTTCGCCGTCGCCGGGCCGCAATACCCCGAGGACATCGCCTGGCCGGCGAATGTCGAGCGCATCGAACACGTGCCGCCCGAGGCGCATCCCGCGTTCTACGGCGCCTCCCGCTTCACGCTGAACGTCACGCGGACGGACATGCTGCGCGCCGGCTACAGCCCCAGCGTCCGCCTCTTCGAGGCCGCCGCCTGCGCGACGCCGATCGTGAGCGATCGCTGGAGCGGGCTCGAGACCGTCTTCGCGCCCGGCACGGAGATCCTCGCCGCCGCCGATGCCGACGAGGTGCTGGCGATCCTGCAAAGCCTACCTGAGCCGCGCCGCCAGGCGCTCGGCGAGGCCGCGCGGCGGCGCGTGCTCGCAGCGCATACGGCCCGGCACCGGGCTGCCGAACTCGAGACGCACCTGCTCGCCGCCATGGCGCGGAAGGCCGCGTGCGGAGGAACGCCATGCACTGCGCTGGAGGCAACGGCCGGGTGAGGCATCGCAAGGCAAGGACCGTCGTCGTCGCCGGCGGGGCGGGGTTCCTCGGCTCGCATCTCTGCGACGCGCTGCTCGGCGAGGGCGACGAGGTCATCTGCATCGACAGCTTCCTGACCGGCTCGCGCGGCAACCTGCGGCACCTGGAGCGCGAGCCGCGCTTCGACCTGATCGATGCCGACGTCACCGAGCCGCCGCCGCATGCGCTGCGCGCCGCGGCGCGGCATGCGGGCCTCGTGCTCAACCTGGCCTGTCCCGCCTCGCCGCCGCACTACCAGGCGGATCCCGAGCACACGCTGCTGACCTGTGTGCTCGGGACGCGGAACCTGCTGCGCCTCGCCGAGGAGACCGGCGCGCGCTTCCTGCTCACCTCCACCAGCGAGGTCTATGGCGATCCGGAGGTGCACCCGCAGGCCGAGGGCTACCGCGGCAACGTCAACCCGACCGGCCCGCGCGCCTGCTACGACGAGGGCAAGCGCGCGGCCGAGACGCTGAGCTTCGACTTCCTTCGTGCCGGCCGCGTCGATGTTCGCGTCGCGCGCATCTTCAACACCTATGGGCCGCGCATGCGGGCGGATGACGGGCGCGTCGTCTCCAACGTCGTAACCCAGGCCCTGGCGGGCCGCGACATCACCCTCTACGGCGACGGCTCGCAGACGCGCTCCTTCTGCTATGTCGACGACATGATCGACGGGCTGCTCCGGCTGGCCGCCCTGCCGAAGCCGCAACAGGGGGCGGTCAACCTCGGCAACCCGGTGGAGCTGCGCGTCGATGGCCTGGTGGAGCGCGTGCTCGCGCTGACGGGCTCGGCCTCGCGCGTGGTGCACCGGCCGCTGCCGACCGATGATCCGCGGCGGCGCCGGCCCGACATCAGCCTCGCGCGGCGGCTCCTCGGGTGGGAGCCGCAGGTGGGGCTGGAGGCCGGGCTGGCCGCGACGGTGCGATGGTTCGCGGCGCAGATGGCCGCACCGCGGGTGGCGGGCCGGCCGCCCGACGACGCGGCGCCGGTGACGCCCTCCGGTACGCTGGTCGCGGGCCGGCCGCAGGCGGCCGCGAGCCCGACCCTGCCGGAGGCCTGAGCGGCGGGCGTCAGCGCAGCGCGCCACGTCGCGCGGCCAGCGCGGCACGCAGCGCCTCGGCGACGGCAGCGATCACCGTTTTCCAGTCGCCCGGCGCCGGCTGGCGGAAGAGCCGCATCGTCGGATACCAGGGGCTGTCGTCGCGCCCCTCCATCCAGCGCCAGTCGGCGGCATGGGCGAGCATGGTCCAGGTCGGCACGCCGATGGCGCCCGCGAGATGCGCCGGCATGCTGTCCACCGTCAGCACCAGGTCGAGCGCCGTCATGGCGCTGGCCGCCGCGAGCACGTCGTCGGCGCCCGAGACCACACCGAGCCCGGGCGGGCATTGCGCGAGCGCAGCGCCGCACTGCAGCAGATGCAGTCGAATGCCGGGGATGCGCGCCAGCGGTGCGAGCCGCTCGACGGGCACCGATCGCCGCGGGTCCCACTCTCCCGCCTGCCAGACGAGGCCGACGGCAAGATCCCCCGGCGGCGCGGCACGGCGCAGCGCGCGCGGCGGATGCAGGTAGGGTGCGCGGGGAAGCTCCGCCGGCGTGACGCGGACGAGATGCGCGAGCTCCATCACCTCGACATCGACGTCGTAGTCGGCCTCCGGCGTGCCGTCATGCAGCGGCAGCAGCGGCCCCACATCCGGCATCGTGCAGAGCAGCGGCAGCAGCGCCGGCTGCGCCCAGACCACGGTGGACGCGGCCATGGCACGCAGCCGCGGCAGGAATCGGATGAACTGGATCGTGTCGCCGAGACCGTGATAGCAGCGCACGAGCACGCGCCGCCCCGCGACCGGCGAGCCATCCCACACCGCCTGCAGGTGGCGCGGCGCGGTCCCGTCGCGCCGCCCCGCGCCGTGGTCGCGCAGCGCCGCATCGGCCAGCGCCCAGGCGGCCGGCCAGTCGCCGCGGCGCATCAGCATGGCCCAGCGCGCGCCCGCATCCTCCGTCGGTGCCATGCGCCTTCCCGGTGCGATGGCCGCCTGAACGCGGGGCGCGCGACGCGGCTGCCGGCCTCGCCGCAGCGTGTCGCGCGGGGCTAGTCGGTCTCGAGCAGCAGCGCCATGCCCTGGCCGCCGCCCGCGCAGGCGCCGGCGATCGCGCGCTTCAGCCCGCGCCGCCGCAGCTCCATCAGCACGGAGAGCACGCAGCGCACGCCCGTCGCCGCCAGCGGATGTCCGAAGGCGATGGCGCCGCCATTCACGTTGAAGCGGTCGTGCGGCACGCCGAGCGCGCGGCGGACCGATTCCGCCTGGGCACCGAAGGCCTCGTTGATCTCGAAGAGGTCGATGTCGGCCACCGACAGCCCCAGGCGCTGCAGCAGCGCCATGGTGGCCGGCACCGGGCCGATGCCCATCACGTCGGCCGGCACGCCGGCGCTCGCCGCGGCGACCACGCGCCCGAGCGGCGCCGCCCCGCCGGCGGCCCCCGCCGCCGCCAGCTTCGCGCCGGTCAGCACCAGCGCCGCCGCGCCGTCGACGATCGCGCTGCTGTTGCCCCCCGTCTGCACGCCGCCGAAGACCGGCGAGAGCTTCGCCAGCACCTCCATCGGCGTCGGGCGGATATGGCTGTCCTGCGCCACCTCGCCCTTGGCGCTGCGCGGCAGCTTCAGGCGACGCGGCTTCAGGCCCGGCCCCTCGAAGGCGGCCTCGGTCACGGGCGCGATCTCCTCGGCCAGCCGCCCGGCCGCCTGCGCCGCCAGCGCGCGGGCAAAGCTCTCGGCGGCATAGGCATCCGTCTCCTCGCGGCTGACGCCGTAGAGGCGCGCGAGGTTCTCCGCCGTCCCGCCCATGGCCGTGCCGCAGCCCGTGTCCATCAGCGCTTCCCAGAGCTGGTCCTTGAACTCCACCTGGCCGAGCGCGAAGCCGCCGCGATGCGTATAGGCGGCGATCGGCGCGCGGCTCATGCTCTCGGTGCCGACGCAGAGCGCGGCCTCCACCATCCCGGCGCTCGACAGCCGCGCCGCCTGCGCGATCGCCTCGAAGCCGGTGGTGCAGAGGCGCTGCACGCCATGCGCCGGCCGGTCGTCCTTCATGCCGGCGTAGAGGCCGATGTGGCGGGCGAAGAACAGCGTGTCGTAGCTCGCCTGGATGCAGTTGCCGGCGACGGTGGTGCCGAGCCGCGCCGGGTCCAGCCCGCTGCGCGCCAGCGCCGCGCGGGCGGCATGGATGCCGAGATCGGTCGGCGAGACCAGCGCCAGAGCGCCGTTGAGGTCGGTGAAGGGCGTCCGTGCGCCGGCGAGCAGCGTGGCGTCGCTGAAGGTCTCGACCAGCGCCCCCTCGGCATGGCGGGTCCAGTCGGGCGTCGCGGCCTGGTTCACGTCGGGCATGGGCGTATGGCCTCCGGTTCGTCGTCGTAGAGCCGCGCCAGGTCGGCGGCGCGGCGCGTGGTGATGGCCCGCACGTTGAGCGAGCCCTTGTCCGTCACCTCGCCGGCGTCGAGCGAGGGCGGCTCGGCCAGCAGCAGGGCGCGGGCGATGGTGCGCGAGGAGCCGCCGCCCGCCGCCGCGTTCACCGCCGCCAGCGCCGCGGCCACGGCCTGGCGCAGCGCCGCGTCGCCGGCCCGCGCGGGATCGGCGGGGAAGACCAGCAGCCCGACCTCGTCGCGGTCCGCGCCGACCACGACGACGTCGCGCACCAGCGGCCCCAGCGCGGCCAGCGCCCGCAGGCGGAGATCGAGCGCGTTGATGCGCGTGCCGGAGCTGAGCTTGAAATCCTCGGCCAGCCGCCCGTCGAAGCGCAGGCCCTGCGCCGGGTCGGCGGGATCGACCCAGGAGACGGCGTCGCCGGTGCGGAAGAAGCCGGCCTCGTCGAAGGCGCTCGCGGTCGCCTCCGGCTCGTCGAGATAGCCGCGGAAGACGTTGGGCCCGCGCACCCGGATCTCGAGCTTGCCGTCCACCGGCACGAGGCGGAGCGTCACGCCGGGCAGCGGCGTGCCGATGCCGGCCGGCGGCGCGTCCCCCGCATGCGTCGTCGTCGCCGCCGGCGCGGTCTCGGTCAGGCCCCAGGAGGAGACCACCGGCACCGGCCCCGGCGCATGCTCGGCCGCCAGCGCCCGCAGCCGCCTGAGCGCTGGCTCCGGCAGCGCCGCGCCGGCGCTGAAGACCAGCCGCAGCCGCCCGAAGAGCCGCCGCCCCAGCGCCGCGTCGCGCTCCAGCGCGTCGAGCAGCAGGGCATGGCCGCGCGGCACGTCGAAGCGGATGGTGGGGGAGACGTCGCGCAGGTTGGCCAGCGTCCGCTCGAAGGGCGCGCCCGGCATCGGCCGGCCGTCGTCGATCCAGAGCGTGCCGCCGAAGCGCAGCACCATGTTCAGGTTGTGGCTGCCGCCGAAGACATGGCTCCAGGGCAGCCAGTCGAGCAGCACCGGCGGCTCCTCGGCCAGGAAGGGCCAGACCTGCGCCATCTGCTGCTGGTTCGCCGCCATCATCCGGTGCGTCCCCAGCACGCCCTTCGGCGTGCCGGTCGAGCCCGAGGTGAAGAGGATCTTCACCGGCGCCTCCGGATCGACCGCCGCCAGGGCGCGCTCCAGCGCCGCATCGGCGGGCGCGGCCAGGGACTCCCAGGCGGCGGGGCCGGCGGCGATCGCAGCCCCCCTAGCCTCGGGCACACCGAGAGCGCGGGCATAGGGCGCCTCCTCCTCGGCGAAGACGAGGCCGGGGCGCAGGCTGCCCAGGATCTGCCGCAGCTTGCCGAGGTCGCCGCTCTGCAGGCTGTAGGGCACCGAGATGGCCGCATGGGGCACGCCCACGGCCTGCGCGGCCAGCGCCAGCAGCGCGTGCCGCACCGAATTGCCCGAGAGCACGGCGACCGGACGGCCGGGCCCGAGGCCCCGCGCCAGCAGGCCGGCGGCGATGCGCCGAACCTGCGCCGCCGCGGCGCCGTAGGTGACGCCGTGCCAACCGCCCGCGGCATCCCGCTCGCGCAGGAAGTCCCGGTCGGGCGCAACCTGCGCCCAGTGCCACAGCGCATCGGTGATGCGGGGCGCGTGATCCTGCAGCGGGTCGAGCGAGCGCAACAGCCAGCCGCCCTCCGCCGCCGCCTCGCGCACCACGCGCACGGGTGCGAAGAGTCCGTCGGGCGTCGTGCCGGTGAGCGCGGCGTGCGAGCGCATGGGGCCTCCCTCCCCTTCCCCAGGTTGCAGCCCCGGGTTCCGTCACGGGCCGCTGCGGCGCGCCGGCGCCGACCCGGTGTCTGCACGATATTGCAGCCGCCGCGCGGCCCGGCAATAACGAAGCGTCCCGTCACGGCCGCGCGACGAAGGCGGCCTGGCGGGCCGGGAGGCGAGGCGACCCGCAACCCAGGGTCCGCCGGCACGCAGGAGAGGAGACGCACCCATGGCCACGACCATCGCGGGCCCCCGCAGCGGCGTGTCGCGCCGTGGCTTGGCGCGGCTGGCGGCCGGCGCCGCCATCGCCGGAGCGACGCTGCCGGCCCGCCCGGCGATCGCCCAGGGGGGCGGCCAGGGGGCACCGCTGCGCCTCGGGCTGATGCTGCCCTTCTCCGGCACCTTCGCCGCGCTCGGCGAGAATATCGCTGCCGCGATCGAGCTGCACCTGGCCGAGCGCCAGGGCCGCATGGGCGGCCGGCCGGTGACGATCATCCGCCTCGACGACGAGAGCAACCCGGCCAATGCCGTGCAGAACGTTAACCGCCTGATCGGGCGCGAGCGGGCCGAGGCGCTGATCGGCACCGTGCATTCCGGCGTGGTGATGGCGCTGGTGCAGGCCAGCCGCGAGCGCGGCATCCCGCTGATCATCCCCAATGCCGGCAATGTCGCGGCGACGCGCGAGCTCTGCGCGCCCTCGATCTTCCGCTCCTCCTTCAGCAACTGGCAGCCGGCCTATGGCATGGGGCTGGCGCTGGGCAAGCAGGGGGTCAAGCGCGCCGCCTGGATCACCTGGGACTATGCCGCCGGCAACGAGGCCGGCGAGGGCTTCCGCCAGGGGCTCGCCGCCGGCGGCGGCGAGGTGGTGCGCGAGCTGAAGCTGCCCTTCCCCGAGACCAATTTCCAGCCGCTGCTGGCGCAGGTCCCCGGGCTGAACGTCGAGGCCGTCGGCAGCTTCTTCGCCGGCGGCGGCGCGGTGCAGTTCGTGCGCGAATATGCCGCCGCGGGGCTGAAGGAGCGCGTGCCGCTCTGCGGATCCGGCTTCCTGACCGAGGGCGTGCTCGGGCCGCAGGGTGCGGCGGCGGAGGGCATCCGCACCGCGCTGCACTACGGCGACGGGCTCGACAATCCGAAGAACGCCGCCTTCCGCGCCGCCTTCAAGCAGCGCACGACGCGCGACGCCGATGTCTATGCGGTGCAGGGCTACGACGCGGCGCAGATGCTCGGCATCGGCCTCGACGCGGTGAAGGGCGATCTTGGCGCCGAGAAGGCCCTCGCCGCCGCCATCCGCGGCGCGCGCATCGACAGCCCGCGCGGCGCCTTCACCCTCTCGCCCAGCCACAACCCGGTGCAGACCATCTACCTGCGCGAGGCGAAGGGCGGGCTGAACCAGGTGATCGGCGTCGCCGCCGAGGCGCTGGCCGATCCCGGCACCGGCTGCCGCATGCCGGCGTGACAGTCAGTCCGCAGGAGTTGCGGCCCGCACGCCCCGTGCGGGCCGAGCGCGCTTCTGCGCGCCGCGGCAAGTGCCGCGCAAGCCAAGCCGCCGGAGGCGGCGCCCGGCGCCTGAGGGCATCGTGATCGCTCAGCTTCTCAACGGGGTGCAGTACGGCCTGCTGCTGTTCCTGATCAGCAGCGGGCTGACGCTGATCTTCGGCGTCATGGGCGTGATCAACCTCGCCCATGGCAGCCTGTTCATGATCGGCGCCTACCTCGCCTTCGTCGTCAGCGGCGCCACCGGCGCGTTGTGGCTGGCGCTGCCGGCGGCGCTGCTGGGCGGCGCGCTGTTCGGCGCGGCGCTGGAGCGCGGCCTCTTCCGCCACTTCTACCGCCGCGAGCATCTCGACCAGGTGCTGCTGACCTTCGCGCTGATCCTGCTGTTCGAGGAGGCGCGCTCCGTGCTGCTCGGCAACGACTTCCACAGCGTGCCGGTGCCGGCGGCGCTCGACTTCTCCGTCCCCGTCGGCGACTTCGCCTATTCCGCCTATCGCCTGGCGGTCCTCGGGGTCTGCGTCGCCGTCGCCCTGCTGATGTTCCTCGCGCTCGAGCGCACGCGCATGGGCGCGGCGGTGCGCGCCGCGGCGGAGAAGCCGGAGATGGTGGAGCTCCTCGGCCTCGACGCGCGGCGCATCCACATGGCGGTCTTCGCGCTCGGCACCGCGCTGGCGATGCTGGCCGGCGCGCTGGCCGCGCCGCTGCAATCGGTCTACCCGAACATGGGCGACGGCTTCCTGATCATCTCCTTCGTCGTCGTCGTGGTGGGGGGCGTGGGCTCGGTGGCCGGGGCCTTCTGGGGCGCGCTGCTGATCGGCCTGGTGGACACGCTGGGCAAGGCCTACCTGCCGGAGGTCGCGGGCCTTGTCGTCTACCTGCTGATGGCCGCGGTGCTGCTCTGGCGGCCGGCCGGCCTCTTCGCCCCGGCCCGGGCCTGAGGCGGCATGGTCGTCGCCGGCCTGCGGGGCACGCTGCTGCTCGCGCTCGCCGCCGCCGCGGTGGCGGCGATGCCGCTCTTCGCCTCGAACTACCACCTGCAGCTGGCCTCGACGGCGCTGGTCGCGGCGATGTTCGCGCTCTCGCTGCAGCTGCTGGTCGGCGCCGCGGGCATGGTCAGCCTCGGCCATGCGGCCTTCTTCGGGCTCGGCGCCTATGCCATCCACCTGCTGCCGGCGGGGACCAGCATCGCGCTCACCCTGCCCGCCGCCATGGCGCTGGCCGCGGCGGCCGCGTTGCTCGTCGGCGCGCTCAGCCTGCGCACGCGCGGCTTCTTCTTCCTGATGACGACGCTCGCCTTCGGGCAGATGCTGTTCTTCGTCTTCCACGACACGCCGCTCGGCGGCGGCAAGGACGGCGTCTTCCTCACCCGGCCCGCGCTCGAGCTGTTCGGCCTGGGCTGGGAGATCCCGCGCCGGCAGCGGCCGGCGGCGCTGCTCTGGATCAACCTCGGCCTGCTGGTGGCGATCTATGCCGGGCTGGCGGCGCTGATGCGCACGCTGTTCGGCCGGGCGCTGCTCGGCATCCGGGCGAACGAGGACCGCATGCGCGCCCTCGGCTACGACACGCGCTCGGTCAAGCTCGCCGCCTTCGTGCTCGCCGGCGCGCTGGCCGCCGTCGCGGGTCACATGCAGGCGATGACGGAGGCCTTCGTGACGCCGGAGCTGCTGGCCTGGCACCACGGGGCGGAGGCGCTGCTGATGATCCTGCTCGGCGGCCTCGGCGCGCTGCACGGGCCGATCCTCGGCGCCTTCGCCTTCGTCGGCCTCGGCGAGGCGGCGACGCTGCTGACCGAACGCCAGCGCCTGGTGGAGGGGCTGGTGATCCTCGCCGTGGTGCTGGCGCTGCCGCGCGGCCTCGCCGGGCTCGGGGGGCGCCCGCGGTGATGGCGCCGGTGGCGGGGCCCGTGGCGGCGCTGGCGGCGGAGGGGCTGACGCGCCGCTTCGGCGGGCTGACGGCGGTGGACGACGTCTCGCTCGCCCTCGCCACGGGGGAGCTGCACGCGGTCATCGGCCCGAACGGCGCCGGCAAGAGCACGCTGGTCAACCTGCTGGCCGGCGAGCTGCGGCCGAGCGCGGGGCGGATCCTGCTGGCCGGCGAGGACGTCACCGCCTGGCCGGCCTGGCGCCGGGCGCGGCGCGGCATCGGCCGCTCCTTCCAGCGCACCAACCTGCTGCGGGAGATGACGGTCTTCGAGAATGCCCGCCTCGCCGCCCAGGCCGGCGGCTTCGGGCCGCGGCGCTGGCTGGCCGGCGCCGGGCGCGACGCGCCCTCCCGCGTCGAGGCGGAGCGGGTGCTGGCGCGGGTCGGCCTCGGCGACCGCGCGGACGCCGTCGCCGGTACGCTGAGCCATGGCGAGCTGCGGCTGCTGGAGATCGCCATGGCGCTGGCCAACCGCCCCGCCGTGCTGCTGCTGGACGAGCCGCTGGCGGGGATGGGCCCGGAGGAGGGCGAGCGCGTCGCCGCCCTGCTGCGCGACCTGGCGCGCGACCACGCCCTGCTGCTGATCGAGCACGACATGGATGTCGTCTTCGCCGTCGCCGACCTGCTCACCGTGATGGTCGACGGCCGCGTGCTGGAACGCGGCACGCCGGCGGCGATCCGCGCCTCGGCGGCGGTGCGCGACGCCTATCTCGGGCATTCGGCATGACGCCGATCCTGGAAGCGCGGGGCCTCGCCGCCGGCTATGGCGAGGCGCTGGTGCTGCGCGGCATCGACCTCGCCGTGCGGCCCGGCGAGGCGATCGGGCTGATGGGCCGCAACGGCATGGGCAAGACCACGCTGATCCGCGCCCTGCTGGGCCAGGTGCCGGCGCGGGCGGGCGAGGTGCTGGTGGACGGCGCGCCGGTGACGCGCGAGGCGCCGTTCCGCCGCGCCCGGCGCGGCATCGCCGTGGTGCCGGAGGGGCGCGGCATCTTCGCCGGCCTCTCCGTGCTCGAGAACCTGCGCCTCGCCGCGCGCCCCGCCGCCGATGGCGGCACGCCCTGGCCGGAGGAGCGCGTGCTGGCGCTGTTTCCCCGCCTCGCCGAGCGGGCGCGCAACCGCGGCGACCAGCTCTCGGGCGGCGAGCAGCAGATGCTGGCCATCGGCCGCGCGCTGATGACCAGCCCGCGCCTGCTCATCCTCGACGAGGCGACGGAGGGGCTGGCCCCTCTGGTCCGCGACGGCATCTGGGC
This sequence comes from uncultured Acetobacteraceae bacterium, assembly GCA_964401305.1. Taxonomy (GTDB): domain Bacteria; phylum Pseudomonadota; class Alphaproteobacteria; order Acetobacterales; family Acetobacteraceae; genus JAIEOP01. Next base: position 12,207 of record CAYNYQ010000048.1, read on the forward strand.
CACCATCCGCACCGTGCGGGAGGCCGGGATCGCCACCATCGTCGTCGACAAGACGGTGGAGGCGGTGCTCTCGCTGGCGGACCGGGTGGAGGTGCTGGTGAAGGGCGCGGTGGTGTTCAGCGGCCCGCCTGGCGCGCTGCGCGCCGATCCGGAGACGATGCACCGCCATCTCGGCGTATAATGCGCGCGGGACGGCCGAAGGGAGGCAGGCATGGGCGGAACGACGCGCGAGGGCAACGCCGTCACCTGGTTCCTCGACCGCCACCTGGCCGAGGGGCGCGGCGCGGCGACGGCCTTCACCGATCCGGCGCGCCGCCTGACCTATGCCGCGCTCGCCGAGGCCAGCGCGCGCTTCGCGGGCGGGCTGGCCGCTTCCGGCATCGGGCGGGAGCGGCGGATGCTCATGCTGATGCTCGACACCGTCGACTTCCCCATCGCCTTCTGGGGCGCGATCCGCGCCGGCGTCGTGCCGGTGCCGGTGAACACGCTGCTGACCGCCGAGCAGGTCGCCTACATGCTGGAGGACAGCCGGGCCGAGGCGCTCTGCCTCTCCGCGCCGCTGCTGCCGGCGCTCGCCCCGGCCATCGCGCGCGCCGGGGCCGGGCTGCGGCTGGTGCTGGTCGCCGGCGTGGACGGCGCGCCGGTCGCGGGGCTGCCGCCGGGCCTGCGGGACTTCGCCGGCTTCGTCGCGGCGGGTGCTGCGGCGGAGACGGCGCCGGCGAGCCCGGACGAGGTCGCCTTCTGGCTCTACTCCTCGGGCAGCACGGGCGCGCCGAAGGGTGCGAAGCACGTGCATGGCAGCCTGCGGGCGACGGCCGATACCTATGCGGCGCAGGTGCTCGGCATCCGCGGCGACGACGTGATGTTCTCCGCCGCCAAGCTCTTCTTCGCCTATGGCCTCGGCAATGCGCTGACCTTCCCGATGGCGGCCGGCGCCGAGGCCGTGCTGCTGCCCGACCGCCCGACCCCCGATGCCGTGCTGGCGATGATGGCGCGGCATCGCCCGACCCTCTTCGGCGGCGTGCCCACGCTCTATGCCGGGCTGCTGGCCGGTGGGGCGCTCGGCCGCGGCGCGGGGTCGGACCGCCTGCGCCTGTGCATCTCCGCCGGCGAGCCGCTGCCCGAGCATATCGGCACGCGCTGGGAGGCGGTGGTGGGCACGCCCATCCTGGACGGCATCGGCAGCACGGAGATGCTGCACATCTTCCTCTCCAACCGCCCCGGCGCCATCGCCTATGGCACCACGGGCAGCGCCGTGCCGGGCTACGAGCTGCGCATCGTGGACGAGCAGGACCGCGACCTGCCGCCCGGCGAGATCGGCGAGCTGCTGGTGCGCGGCCCCTCGGCCGCCGAGGGCTACTGGAACCAGCGGGAGAAGTCCCGCCGCACCTTCCAGGGCGAGTGGACCCGCACCGGCGACAAGTACGTGCAGGAGGCGGACGGCACCTATCGCTACCAGGGCCGCGCCGACGACATGTTCAAGGTCAGCGGCATCTGGGTCTCGCCCTTCGAGGTGGAGGCGGCGCTGGCCAGCCACGCCGCGGTGCAGGAGGCCGCGGTGATCGGCCGCGAGGACGAGGACGGGCTGCTCAAGCCCATGGCCTTCGTCGTGCTGAAGCCGGGCGCCGCCGCGCCGGAGGAGGCGGCGCTGCGCGAGCACGTGAAGGCGCAGGCCGGCCCCTGGAAATACCCGCGCTGGATCGAGGTGGTCGAGGAATTGCCCAAGACCGCGACGGGCAAGATCCAGCGCTTCAAGCTGCGCCGGGGGATGGCGACGTGAGCACCGAGCCGCGGCGCGGCTGGATCGCGCTGCCGGACGGGCGCCGGATGGAGACGGCGGAATGGGGCCCGGCCGCGGGGCCGCTGCTCCTGCTGCTGCACGAGGGGCTGGGCTCGGTCTCGCTCTGGCGCGACGTGCCGGCGCGGCTGGCGGCCCTGACGGGACGGCGCGTGCTGGCCTATTCGCGCCTCGGCTACGGCCAGTCCGATGGCGTGCCCCTGCCCCGCCCGCTCACCTACATGCACGAGGAGGCGCGGGCGGTGCTGCCGCTGGTGCTGGACGCCGCCGGCGCCTCCCGCGTGCTGCTGGTCGGGCATTCCGACGGCGCCTCGATCGCGGCGATCCATGCGGGCTCGCGGCAGGATCCGCGCCTCGTCGGCATCGCGCTGATCGCGCCGCATGTCTTCGTGGAGGAGGTCGGGCTGCGCGCCATCGCGGCGGCGAGGCAGCGCTGGGAGGAGGGCGACCTGCGCCCGCGCCTGGCCCGGCACCACCGCGACCCGGAGGCCGCCTTCCTCGGCTGGAACGGCGCCTGGCTCGACCCCCGCTTCTCCGCCGTCTTCGACCTGCAGCCGGAGATCGCGCATATCCGCCTGCCCGTGCTGGTCATCCAGGGCGAGGCCGACCCCTACGGCACGGTCGAGCAGGTCCTGAGGCTGGAGCGCGAGGCCTATTGCCCGGTGGAGACGCTGCTGCTGCCGGGCGTGGGCCACGCCCCCCACCTGGAAGCGGCGGAGCCGGTGCTCGCCGTCCTGGCCGATTTCGCCGCCCGCACCTTCGCCGCCGCCGAGGGACCGGCACGATAATGCATATTCCCTTGCCCGCGGGCGTTGACCTGCATTATAGCGCCGGTACGGGAGCACGCCGGAAAGGCATCCAGACATGACCCGCATCGAGTTCCAGACGGAGCCCAGCCGCTACCGCCACTGGCGGCTGCAGTTCGACGGCCCCGTCGCGCACCTGGTCCTGGACGTGGACCCGGCCGGCGGGCTGTTCGACGGCTACGAGCTGAAGCTGAACTCCTACGACCTCGGCGTGGACATCGAGCTCGCCGACGCGATCCAGCGCCTGCGCTTCGAGCATCCGGAGGTGGGCGCGGTGGTGCTGCGCTCGGGCAAGGAGGGGGTGTTCTGCGCCGGCGCCAACATCCGCATGCTCGGCCGCTCCACCCATGCCCACAAGGTGAACTTCTGCAAGTTCACCAACGAGACGCGCTGCGGCCTCGAGGATGCCAGCGCGAATTCGGGCCTGACCTTCATCGCCGCGGTGGGCGGCACGGCGGCGGGCGGCGGCTATGAGCTGGCGCTGGCGACCGACCACATCATGCTGGTGGACGACCGCCGCAGCGCCGTCGCCCTGCCCGAGACGCCGCTGCTCGCCGTGCTGCCCGGCACCGGCGGGCTGACGCGGGTGACCGACAAGCGCCGCGTCCGCCGCGACCGTGCCGACCTCTTCTGCTCCACCGAGGAGGGCGTGCGCGGCCGCCGCGCCGTCGAGTGGCGCCTGGTGGATGAGGTGGTGCCGCCCTCCGCCTGGGAGGCCCGGGTGCGCGAGCGCGCGCTGGAGGCCGCGGCGCGCAGCGACCGCCCGCGCGACGCGAAGGGGGTGGCGCTGGTGCCGCTCGAGCGCCGCTTCGAGGAGGGCGGCGTCTTCTACCGCTTCGTCGGCGTGGCCTTCGACCGCGCGGCGGGGCGCGCCACCATCACCGTGCAGGGCCCCGGCGCGGCGCCGCCGGAGGGGCTGGAGGCCGCGCGCAGCGCCGCCTTCTGGCCGCTGCAGGTGGCGCGCGAGCTGGACGATGCGCTGCTGCACCTCCGGCTGAACGAGCCCGAGCTCGGCCTGCTGGTGCTGCGCACCGAGGGCGACCCGGCGCAGGTGCTGGCGCACGACGCCTTCCTCGAGGCGCACAAGGCGGACTGGTTCATCCGCGAGGTGCGGCACAACCTCAAGCGCGTGCTGAAGCGGCTGGACCTCACCTCGCGCAGCCTGGTGGCGCTGGTCGAGCCGGGCAGCTGCTTCGCCGGCACGCTGGCCGAGCTCGCCTTCGCCGCCGACCGCGCCATCATGCTGATCGGCACGCGCGGCGGCGAGAACGTGGCGCCGGCGACGATCGCGCTCTCGGCGCTGAACTTCGGCCCCTGTCCGATGTCGAACGGCCTGACCCGGCTCGAGGCCCGCTTCTGGGGCGAGCCCGCGAGCGTCGAGGCGGCGCGGGCGCGCATCGGCGCGGCGATTGAGGCGGAGGAGGCCGAGGCGATGGGCCTCGTCACCCTCGCTTTTGACGAGACCGACTGGGACGACGAGGTGCGCATCATGCTGGAGGAGCGCGCCAGCTTCTCGCCCGATGCGCTGACGGCGATGGAGGCGAATCTCCGCTTCGTCGGGCCGGAGACGATGGAGACGCGCATCTTCGGCCGCCTCACGGCCTGGCAGAATTGGGTCTTCCAACGCGCCAACGCCGCCGGCGAGCAGGGCGCGCTGAAGCTGTACGGCAGCGGCGTGCAGCCCAGCTTCGACAAGCAGCGGGTATAGGAGAGAGACGATGCCCGACGGCATGAACGTCGACTACGACGGCCTGATCCCCAACAACGTCGACCTCAACGCCGATGCGCGGGTGCGCAAGGCGCTGGAGACATGGCACCCGGGCTACATCGACTGGTGGAAGGACATGGGGCCCGAGGGCTTCCAGGAGGCGCTGGTCTATCTTCGCACTGCCGTTTCGGTCGACCCCAAGGGCTGGGCCAAGTTCGACTACGTGCGCATGCCCGAGTACAAGTGGGGCATCCTGCTGGCGCCGAAGGTGGAGGGCCGGCTGGTCGGCTTCGGCCAGCACAAGGGCGAGCCCGCCTGGCAGGAGATCCCCGGCGAGTACCGCGGCATGCTGCGCCGGCTGATGGTGATCCAGGGCGACACCGAGCCGGCGAGCGTCGAGCAGCAGCGGCACCTGGGGAAGACCGCGCCCAGCCTCTACGACATGCGCAACCTGTTCCAGGTGAACGTGGAGGAGGGGCGGCACCTCTGGGCCATGGTCTACCTGCTGCAGAAGTACATGGGTAAGGACGGCCGCGAGGAGGCGGAGGAGCTGCTCCGGCGCCGCTCCGGCGATGCCGACAGCCCGCGCATGCTCGGCGCCTTCAACGAGGCGACGCCGGACTGGGTGAGCTTCTTCATGTTCACCTTCTTCACCGACCGCGACGGCAAGATGCAGCTCGAGGCGCTGGCGCAGTCCGGCTTCGACCCGCTGTCGCGCACCTGCCGCTTCATGCTGACCGAGGAAGCGCACCACATGTTCGTCGGCGAGACCGGCGTGCAGCGCATCATCGAGCGCACCTGCGAGGCGATGCGGACGGCCGGCATCGACGACCCGACGGATGCCGAGCGCATCCGCGCCCTCGGCGTGATCGACCTCCCCGCGCTGCAGCGGAAGATGAACCTGCACTTCTCGCTGACCCTCGATCTCTTTGGCTCCGAGGTCAGCACCAATGCGGCGAACGCCTACAATGCCGGGCTCAAGGGCCGCTACCGCGAGGACAAGCTGGACGACGACCACCGCCTGCTGGACAGCACCTATCCCGTGCTGCGCTGCAAGGACGGCGCCATCGTGCAGGAGGCCGTGCCCGCGCTTTCGGCGCTGAACATGCGGCTGCGCGACGACTACGTGCAGGATTGCCAGGGCGGGGTGAACCGCTGGAACAAGGTGATCGAGAAGGCCGGCTTCGGCTTCCGCCTGGCGCTGCCGCACGTGGCGTTCAACCGCAGGATCGGCGAGTTCGCCGCGATCGAGGCCGACCCCGAGGGCCGCGTGCTGGATGCCGCCACCTGGGCCGCCAACCGCGACCGCTGGCTGCCGACGGCGGACGACAACCTCTACGTCACCGGGCTGATGCGGCCGGTGGACCAGGCCGGTGCCTATGCCTCCTGGATCGCGGCGCCCAAGGTCGGCATCGACAACAAGCCCGGGCACTTCGAGTACGTGAAGCTCTGGAACTGACCGCGATGGATGGCGGCGCGACCCTGAAGCAGCATCTCATCGACCCCGAGATCTGCATCCGGTGCAACACCTGCGAGGCGACCTGCCCGATCGGGGCGATCACGCACGACGACAGCAACTACGTCGTCGATCCCGGCAAGTGCAACGCCTGCATGGATTGCGTCAGCCCCTGCCCCACCGGCGCGATCGACAATTGGTTCCAGGTCGGCGCGCCGTTCAGCCTGGAGGAGCAGTTCTCCTGGCAGGAACTCCCCGCCCGCCCCGCCGAGTCGGCCGCCGTGGTGGACGCGCTGGACGAGGAGGCGGCGGCGCTGATCGCCGATGCGCATCGCGGCGGCAAGGCCTGTGCGCCCGCCAGCGCGAGCCGGCCGCGCATCAACCTCTTCAGCCGCGCCCAGCCCGCCATGGCGAAGGTGACGGGCAATTTCCGCGTGACGAAGTCCGGCACCTCCTCGGACGTGCACCACATCATCCTCGATTTCGGCGCGCAGGCCTTCCCCGTGCTGGAGGGGCAGAGCGTCGGCATCGTGCCGCCGGGGGTGGATGCGAAGGGGCGGCCGCACGCGATGCGGCTCTATTCCATCTGCTCGGCGCGTGACGGGGAGCGGCCGAACACCAACAACCTGGCACTGACGGTCAAGCGCGTGGCGGAGCCGCAGGCGGACGGCACGGTCTTCCAGGGCATCGCCTCGAACTATCTCTGCGACCTGCGGCTCGGCGACACGGTGCCGGTGATCGGGCCCTTCGGCGCCACCTTCCTGATGCCGGACGACCCGGACGCGGACATCGTGATGATCTGCACCGGCACCGGGGCGGCGCCCTTCCGCGGCTTCACCGAGCGGCGTCGGCGGCTCTCGGGCCATGGGCGCGGGCGGCTGCATCTCTTCTTCGGCGCGCGCACGCCCGAGGAGCTGCCGTATTTCGGCCCGCTGCAGAAGGTGCCGCCGGCGCTGCTGGCGCAGGAGCTGGTGTTCAGCCGCGTGCCCGACCGGCCGAAGGAATACGTGCAGGACCGCATGCGCGCCCGCGCCGCGGCGCTGGCGCCGCTGCTGCGCAAGGGCACGACGCATGTCTATGTCTGCGGGCTGAAGGGGCTGGAGACGGGCGTCGATGCCGCCTTCGGCGAGATCGCCGGGCTCGACTGGCCGACGCTGCGCGAGGCCATGCGCACCGAGGGGCGCTATCACGTCGAGACCTACTGAGCGGGCAGCCCGACGGGCAGCGCGGCGAGCAGCGCGGAGAGGCATTCCGCCTCCGGCCGGCCGGTGGTGTCGAGGGTGATGTCGGCCTGGGCGTAGAGCGCCTCGCGGGACTCGAGGATGGCGCGCAGGTCGTCCATGGCGCGCGCGATGTTCTCGCCCATGGGGCGCATGTCGCCCTGGGCGACGACACGGCGCATGTGCTCCTCGGGGCTGGCGCGCAGCCAGACCGTGAAGCAGGTCTCGAGCAGCAGCTCGTAGGTGACGGAATCGGCGATGATGCCGCCGGCGGCAGCGATGACGACGCGCTCCTCGGCCTGCACCAGGCGCAGCAGCGCGGCTCGCTCGAGACGGCGATAGGCGTCCTGGCCCTGGAGGGCGAAGATGTCGGCGACGCGCATGCGGGCCTCGTGCTCGACCTCGCGGTCGAGCTCGACGAAGCGCGCCTCGATCCGGGCGGCGAGTTGGGCGCCGAGGGTCGATTTCCCGGCGCCGCGAAGGCCGATCAGCGCGATGCGGCGGTGGCGGGAGGCGGCCTCCTTGCGGCCGAAATGGCGCTGCAGGAGGGCGCGCGCCGTGGTGAGATCGGCGTCCGACAGGCGCTCGAGCATCTGGTCGACGAGCAGCCGCTCGGCGCTCCGCTCGTCGCGGCCGGAGAGGAGGGCGTCGGGCGCGATCCCGAGCGTGCGCGCGATGCGCCGCAGCAGCAGGACGGAGACGTTGCCGCTGCCGGCCTCGAGCTGCGCGATGTAACGTTCGGAGATGCCGGAGCGCCGGGCCAGGTCACGCCGGGTCACGCCGCGGCGTGCGCGCAGCGTGCGCAGGCGAAGCGCCATCTGCTGGAGGAATTCGGTGTCCGACGGGTCTGGATGCGCCGTCACGGCAAGGGCGCCTGGGCGGAAGCCCTAGTCGTGGACATCTGGCGTTGCCGCTTGTTTCTGGATGCGGGGACAGGATTTGAACCTGTGACCTTCAGGTTATGAGCCTGACGAGCTACCGGGCTGCTCCACCCCGCGTTGTTGGTGATGTGATCCATACTCCGGCCTGGCGGCCCGGCGGCGACCGACTCTCCCGCCGCTTGAGCGGCAGTAC
>CAYNYQ010000049.1:0-19903 GCA_964401305.1 uncultured Acetobacteraceae bacterium
TGGGCATGGGGGAGGGGCTCCGGGGCGCGGGACCCCGAGAGGTACTAGGAAAATGGTCCTTGACGCAAGATGTTTCGGGGTGGCAGGCGAGGGGGCGCCGCACCACAGTCGCCGATACCCCCATGCAACAATGATCTCGCCTCCCAACAGCGTCCGGCACAGCCTTAACCCGCATGCCCCGGTGCACGGAACGAGGCCCGAGAGATCTCGGCGTTTTTGCTCTTCCTAACGAGCTAGCCATAAGGCACGATCTCGCCTCCAGGCGACGCTAAATGCTGTCGAACACTTCTAGGCGCAGTTGGCGGAGCACTCCAGGAAGGTGTCAATGATCCTTAAGGGTGCAAAGATTGAGGAGTTCAGGGACCGGTTTGACATCGAGGCCGTCCTCAACTCGCAAGTTTGCTACATCATTGGAAGAAATGGAACTGGAAAGACTACCTTCGTCAGATACTTAGTTGCAGCGATGCAGTGCGATATCCGGTATCTATCAGGCGTACCCTTTCGTTCAATAGAGATTGAATTTTTTGACGTTTCCGAGCCATCGAAGCCCTGTGTGCTGAAATACTTTCGCCCCAGGGATCCACAAATTTCTTCCCCTCTGGACCAGAGCTTCAATGTTTCGCTTGAAATTCCCGACAAGCAGAAGATGGAGACGAACAGTACTTTCCTTTCCGCACGAGGTGGCGTGGAGGGAGAGTACATGCTTGTTCAGGACATGCTTCCGATTTTTTACGACGAAGCAGTCTCCAGAATGCGCGCAATCGAAACGCACAAGCGGTCCAGTCGTTCTCAGGAAAACATTCGGCGGGCAGCAAATGACGCTCGGAAGATAAAGCAGTTTTTGGGCACGTTCGCGGAAGTTAGGTGGCTTCCGATTGAAAGGATATCACGGACGGACGAGGACGGTGAAACGAGGCGGCGAAGCCAAGACTCGATGAGTCCAGTCAATCGAAAGGTTACAGAAATACAGAATGCACTGGTCAGGTATTTTTCTGAGCTAGACAAAAGGAAAGCTGAAGAACTCGAGCTCTTTAGGAATCATGCATTGCTCGCACTGTTTAATGTTGAATCGTCACGGGGGCGTAAGGCGGGCGTTGGGAAGGCCCGTATATCTGCACTTCGCGCTGAGTTAGAGCAGTTGCTGCCTGAATTGCAGCTTAGCGACGATTTGGCCGCAAAATTCCGTGCCAACTCAGACCATTTGATGCACTGGCTCGACGAGCGTCGTGGCCGCCCAGCAGAGGCGCTGCGTCAAGCCCTGGCTAGGCTCGAAGAGGTGTTGGGATATTGGCAGGACACCCAAAAGAAAATGAGGCAAATATTCGAGAAGAGAAATGTTTTTTTTGCGGCGTTGTCGGATGCGTTTTCTTTAAATGACGTTGAAGAGTCGCACCGGCGTAAGTTCGCCAAGCTGCCAGTTTTGAAGGACAATAATGAAATAGGGTTCGTGTCAAATTCAAAAGAAGAGTCTCCAATCCGGCTTTTAGATTTGTCATCGGGCGAGAAGCAGTTTTTTATTATGCTTGCCGAGGCTTTGCTCGAGAGGGGTAGTCGAACCTTATTATTCATCGATGAGCCAGAAATTTCTCTACATATCAACTGGCAAAGCCGGCTGGTCAAGGATTTAATTACGCTCAACCCTAATGTTCAATTAATTCTTGCAACACATTCACCGGATGTCGTGGCGACTAATCATAGCGCAGTCGTGCGTATGGAAGAAGCAGTCTCTCTTTCCCATGCCTGAAGAAGTCACCTTTAGCCGGACTCCTGCGGGACTGGCGAATTACCACCTGTTCTTAAACACTGAGTTTGTCGTATTCTGTGAGGGCGGGCAGTCCATCGCAGGGATTAAAGATGATATATCGACGCGCGACCAGGCCTTCTGGCGGAAGGTGCTACCGAAAGTCCTCGGCACCGAGAGTTTCCGCCTGATTCCCTGTGGGCCGCGGCGAGAAGTTCTTCACAGGGTCGAGCAGGCTTATTCGGGCACGAAAATATCGCGGCAGAAGAACACTGTTTACGGCTGCATCGATAGAGATTATGTGGACGTAGAAAGAAATGCAGAGAGCTGGTTTGATTACGTTGTTACGACGTACGGCTATTCGTTCGAATCAGACTTATTGTGGATTGTCCGGCTAGAAAAGATTGCGGAATTTTTCTATCCACGCCTCTCTGTGAAAGACAGAAAAATCCTGGAGTCTATTCTGAGCAAGCTCTCTAGGTTATTGGGGCGCGTTACCTTGATTGATCGGGGGTTTCGCGCGGTTCGAGTATCGTTTCTGCCAGATCAATCGCTGCCAAGTTTCGTCTACGAGCTGCGAGCTCACCTAGCCACGGATGCGGAAGCCGCCGTCGATCAAAGAATGATGGCATTGTACTGGGAATTTCGTAAGAAATTTTTGAAGAAACACGGCGCTCGATGCTATAGAGAAATCAGAAGTGGGAGGACTCATTACCATGACACAGATACAAAGGCGCTCCTGGAGGGGATATTTGATTGCCCAGAAAAGCTTTCAGTGCGAAGTTTAGTGTTCATTGTCAACTCAATTGGTAACAATATAAAATGCTGGCCAAAAATCAACGACGGGCTTGTTCTTGATTTTTGCTTGGCAATGATGGATGTTCATCTTGAATCACGCTTGAAGGGGCGTCTATACGAGAGAAGGCGAAGCTGGGTTGTTCGCGCATCTGACACGATTACTAAGAAGAATGGTGCAGGACTAAGTATGGCTGCTTCGAAATGATCTACCTCCTCCCCGACACCCTCGCCGCCATCCTCGCCGGCCATCGCCAGCCCGAGGTCCGCGCCCTCGTCGCCCGCCACGCCGTCCCGCTCGGCGCGGCACCCCCCGCCTATGTCCCCCTCCTCGGCACGCCCCATGCCGCGCCGCCCCCCATGGCCGCCTTCCTCACCGGCCTCGCCGGCACGGCGGTGGAGCTCGACGAGGGCAACTACCCCGCCGGCGGCCACCCCGCGATCCACGCCCTCGCCGCCGCCCTCGCCGAGGCCCCCCTGCATCCGCACGCCACCGGCGCCGATCTCCTCGCCGCCTTCGAGGCCGGGTACGAGGCCGGCGCCCGCGTCGGCGCCGCCACCACCCTCCGCCCCGCCGCCCATCCGCACGGCACCTGGGGCACCATCGGCGCCGCCGCCGCCGTCGCCCATCTCCGCGGCCTCGATGCCGCCGCCACCCGGGCCGCGCTCGACATCGCCGCCTCGCTCGGCCTCGCCACCAGTGCCACCGCCTCGCTCCACGGCGGCTCCGTGCGCAACGCCTATGCCGGCGCGGCGGCGCAGAACGGCATGCTGGCGGTGGACCTGATGCAGGCCGGCGTCACCGGGGAGCCGGGGGGCATCGCCATCGTCTTCGGCCAGGTCATCGGCAGCGCCTATGACGAGCGCCGCATCCCGCCCGGCCGGCTGATCGACCAGCCCTTCCTCAAGGCCGCCGCCTCCTGCTGCCGCGAGACCCAGGGCGCGCTCGAGGCGATCGAGCAGCTGCTGCCCCTCGACCCCGACACGATCGCGGCGGTCGAGGTCGCCACCTTCGCCTCCGCCGCGCTGCTCGCGGAACGCGCGCCCACGGCCCCCATCGCCGGCCGCTTCTCCATCCCCTTCACCGTGGCGACGCGCATCATCCAGGGCCATGCCTGGATCGAGGCCTTCGAGCCGCCCGCCCTCGCCGACCCCCGCACCCAAGCCCTCGCCGCGAAGGTGACGGTGGCGGAGGACCCGGCGCTCACCGCCCTGCTGCCCGCCCGCCGCGTCTGCCGCCTGACGCTGCGCCTGGCCGACGGCACGGTCCGCGTCGCCGAGGTCACCGGCACCCCCGGCGACCCCGACCGCCCGCTGCCTGAGGGCGCCCTGCGCGACAAATTCCGCCGCTGCGCGGAGCCCGGCTTCGGCCCGGGCTGGGAGCAGCTCTGGCGCCTGGCGACGCAAGCCGCCGAGGCGCCCTCCGCCGCCGCGCTGGTCCGCGCCTTCCAGCCGCCGGGCTGAAGCGCGCCTACGGGGCCACCACCGCCCCGGCCTCGACCAGCGCCGCGATCTCGGCCTCGGTGTAGCCCGCCTCGGCCAGCACCTCGCGCGAATGCTGGCCGAGGGTCGGCGCCAGGCGGCGCACCGCGGCCGGGCTTTCCGAGAAGCGCGCCGGGGGCCTGGCCTGGCGGATCCGCCCCTCCGTCGGGTGGTCGAGCTCGGGGAACATGCCCACGGCCTTGAGGTGCGGCTGGTCCTGCACCTCGGTCAGCTTCGCGAAGGCGGTGTGCGGCACGTCGATGGCGAGAAGCAGTTCCTCCCACTCGGCCGTGGTGCGGGTCGGCGCAATCTCGCGCATGCGGTCGTAGATCAGGTCGATGTTGCGGGCGCGCGCAACGGGGTCGCGCACGGCGAACTCCTCGATGCATTCGGGGCGCCCCACCGCCTCGAAGAAGGCGCACCAGTTCTCCCCCGAATAGGGCAGCATGGTCAGCCAGCCATCCTTGGTGCGCACCGGCCGCCGCGCCTTCATGCGCTTGTAGCCGGAGGGGCCGATGGGCGGGACGAAGGCATGGCCGCCGAACATCTCGATGCTGTTGAAGGCGGCCAGCGTCTCCAGCATCGGCACCTCGACCAGCTGGCCCTGGCCGGTCCGCTCGCGGTGCAGCAGCGCCGCCGTCACGGCGCCCGAGAGCGCCATGCCGCAGAGCTTGTCGCCGATCAGGCTGGGCACGAAGGTGGGTTCGTCGTCCGTGCCCATCGCCGAGGCGAAGCCGGAGGCGGCCTGGATGATCTCGTCGAAGGCCGGCCGCGCCGCCCAGGGCCCGTCCTGGCCGAAGCCCGTGGCCACCGCATAGACCAGGCGCGGGTTCAGCGCGCGGCAATCCTCGTAGGAGAAGCCGAGCCGCGCGAGCCCCGCGGGGCGGATGTTGCTGACCAGCGCGTCGACCGTGGCGATCAGCCGGCGCAGCACCGCCTTGCCCTGCGCGTGCTTCAGGTCGAGCGCCAGGCTGCGCTTGTTGCGGTTCGCCGCCATGAACTGGCCGCTCATGCCGCGGTTGCGGAACTGGCCGGAGTTGCGCCAGGGGTCGCCGGTCAGTCCCTCGATCTTGATCACCTCGGCGCCCCAGTCGCCCAGCGTCTGCGTGCCGAAGGGCCCGAACAGCACCGTGGTCAGGTCGAGGATGCGCAGGCCCTGCAGCGGGCCGCTGGCGGTGGTCATGGCGGCGGTCCTGGCGTTCGTGCGGAGGGGTGGCGATCAGGCGTCGAGGAAGGGCCGGTCGCCGCAGACCGTCACGCGGTGGCCGTAGCGCTTCTGCGGGTAGTAGTCCCAGACCGCCATGTGCTGCGCCGCGCGGTTGTCCCAGAAGGCGATCGAATGGTCCGACCATTTCCAGCGGCAATGGAAGTGCGGCGTCTCCACGTGGCGGAACAGCATCTCCAGCAGCGCGTCGCTCTCGGCGCGCTTCAGCCCCGGGATGTGCGTGGTGAAGCCGCGGTTCACGAACAGTGCCTTGCGCCGCGTCACCGGGTGGGTGCGCACGATCGGGTGCTCGTTGCAGGGGAAGGTCATGTCGGGCCGGTCGGTCGCGCCGCGGCGATAGGGGTGCGCCTTGGCGCTGTCGTGCACCGCCGTCAGCCCCTCCAGCATCCGCTGCAGCGGCGCCGACAGCGCCTCCCACGCGGCGTACATGTTGGCGAACATGGTGTCGCCGCCATCGGGCTGCTGGTGGACGTAGAGGATGGAGCCCATCGGCGGCTCGGCGTCGCAGGAGACGTCGGAATGCCAGACCTCGCCGGCGACGCGCTTGGACGTCTCGTCCGCCTTGATCACCAGGATCTCCGGGTGCTCGGGGATGCCGTGCTTCGCGTTCGGGTGGATGTGCAGCGCACCGAACTTGCGGCCGAACTCCTTGTGCTGGTCGATCGTCAGGTGCTGGTCGCGGAAGAAGATCACGCAGTGGCGCATCAGCGCGTCGTGGATCTCGGCGAACTGCTCGTTGCCGAGGTCCTTCGAGAGATCGACGCCGCTGATCTCCGCGCCGCAGGCGGGCGTGAGCGTGCGCACCGCGATGGTCCGGTAGGTCATGTCCGTTTCTCCCCGGCAGGTGGTGGCCCCTGCCGGGGAAAGCATGCATCGGCCGGGCGCCGCGCGCCACCCGGGGAGCCGGTGCGAGACCGGGCCCCGCCCTGCGGCCCGCTGTCGCGGTCGGAGGCCCGGCGCCTCCTCAACCGCGCCGCGGCGTCAGAACCGCACGCCGCGCAGGAAGCGCAGCATCTCCGCGGCGATCTCCGGCGCATGCGTCTCCAGCGCGAAATGGCCGGTGTCGTAGAGCACCACCCGCGCCTCCGGGATGTCGCGGCGATAGGCCTCGGCGCCCGCCGGCACGAAGAACGGGTCGTGGCGGCCCCACACGGCGAGCAGCGGCACCCGGCTGCGGCGGAAATACGCCTGGAAGCGCGGATAGAGCGCGACGTTGCTCGCATAGTCGCGGAACAGGTCGAGCTGGATCTCCGCATTGCCGGGCCGGTCGAGCCCGGCCTGGTCCAGGCGCCAGCCATCCGGCGAGACCAGCGTCCGGTCCGGCACGCCCTCCTCGTACTGGAAGCGCGTGATGGCCGGCGTGAGGAATTGCCGCAGCGCCTCGCGGTTGGCGGGCGTCGGCGCGCGCCAATAGGCCTGGATCGGCGTCCAGGCCGGCGACAGGCCCTCCTCGTAGGCATTGCCGTTCTGGCTGACGATTGCCGCGATACGCTCGGGGTTGCGCAGCGCCATGCGGAACCCGGTCGGCGCACCGTAGTCGAAGACGTAGACGGCATAACGGGACAGCCCGAGCGCCTCGGTGAAGCGCGCCATCGTCTCGGCGATGGCCTCGAAGCGCCAGGCGTAGCCGCGCGCCGCCGGCACCTCGGTCAGGCCGAAGCCCGGCAGGTCCGGCGCGATGACCCGGAACTCCTCGGCGAGACGCGGGATGAGGTCGCGGAACATGTGCGAGGAGGAGGGGAAGCCGTGCAGCAGCAGCACGACGGGGCGGTCCGCCCGCCCGGCCTCGCGGTAGAACACGCGCACCCCGTCGGCCTCGACGGTGTGGTGGCGGATGCGCGTCTCCGGCGCCGGGGTGGCCGTGGCGGCCAGCCGGACCATCGTCGTGGCGCCGAGCAGTCCGGCGCCGAGCGAACGGCGGAGCATGGTCGTGCCCTCCCGCGCGATCACGCGAAGAAGGGCGAGGCGAGGTCGCGGCTCGCCTCGGCCACCGGTCCGGCATCGAAGAGCCGGGTCGTGAAGGCGGCGCCGAGCGCGGCGGCCTCGGTCGGGAAGTAGAGGGTGGCGAAGCGCCGCGCGTTCTCGATGGTGTCGAAGGCGTAGATCCCGCCGGGCGTCCGGGTATGCACGCCCGAGAGCCAGGTCTTCGCCAGCAGGCCGGGCTGCGCCTTCAGCACCGGGTTCATGGCGCGCCAGGGAACCTGCTCGAAGGGCAGGGAGAGCTGCACCTCGGTGTAGAGGAAGGCGCCCGGCGCCCTGTGCAGCCGCACGCCGAAATGCACCGAGCCCATGTCGCGGCTCGCCTCCTCGACCACGGCGCCGTCGAAGATGCGGGTCGTCTGGGGCACGTCGAAGCGGGCCGCCTCGGCCGGGAAGTAGCCGGTGACGAAGGCCCGGGCGTTCTCGATCCCGTCGAACTCGTAGAAGCCGCCGAGGCTCGGCGTGCCGGCGCCGGCGAGCCAGGTCTTGTTGCGGAAGCCGGGCTGGTCGCGGATCGCCAGGTTGAGGTCGCGCCAGGGCGCCTCGGCGAAGGGCTTGGCGATCTGCAGCTCGGTGTAGACGAAGGCCTTGGGCATGATGCGTCTCCTGGGGCGGGCGGTCGCGCGCCTTGCCCGGCGCGCGGCGGCGTCATATAACGACCGCTATCAGAAACTACATAACGGCCGTTATTTCCGTCAACGGGGAAAATAGCGATCGTTATCCGAGGAGGCTGCCCATGGCGCCCAAGCCGGACCGCAAGGAGGAAAGCCGCGCACGGATCCTCGCCAGCGCCGGGCGAGGCTTCCGCAGCCGCGGCTATGGCGGGCTCGGCGTGGATGGCCTGGCGAAGGAGGCCGGCGTCACCTCCGGCGCCTTCTACGCGCACTTCCGGTCGAAGGCCGCGGCCTTCCGCGAGGCGGTCGCGCTCGGCATGCGGGACCTCCGCCTTGCCATCGACCGGCTCCGCGCCGAGGGCGGGGCGGGCTGGCGGCAGCGCTTCATCGACCTCTACCTCGGCGAGCGGCGCACCTGCGACCTGGCCGAGAGCTGCGCCCTGCAGAGCCTGACCGGCGAGGTGGCGCGGGCCGATGACGAGGCGCGGGCGGCCTATGAGGCGGAGCTGCGCCTTGTGGTCGACTCGGCCGCGGCGGGCATGCAGGGCGCCACCGCGGCGGAGCGCCGGGCCGAGGCCATGGCCCTGCTGGCGCTGCTCGCCGGCGGCGTCTCCGTGGCCCGCGCGGTGCGCGACCCGGCCTTCGCCGAGGAGATCGCCGCGGCGGTCCGGCAGGCGGCGATCCGGCTCGCCGGCAATCCGCCGCCGCTGCCGCCGTCCGGCAGCACGCACGGCCCGGCCGCCGCGGGATAGCCGCCCGCGGGCCGGGGCGTCGCGCGCCCGGGCGAAAGCCGGTTCGGCGGCGCGCGCGGCGCCGCTACTGCGGCTCCACCCCCGCCGCCTTCACCACCTCGGCCCAGCGCGCGACCTCGCTCCGCACCAGGCCGCGCAGCGCCTCCGGCCCGCGGCTCCCGGGCGCGGCGGGGATGGCGCCGAGCTCGCGGATGCGGCGCGCCACCGCCTCGTCGTCGAGCGCCGCGGCCAGCGCGCCGGCGAGCTTCTCCACCACCGGCGCCGGCGTGCCGCGCGGCGCGAAGATCGCGTTCCAGCCCTGGAAGACGAAGTCCGGCACCCCGGCCTCGCGGCTGGTCGGCACCTCCGGGGCGCCGGGGCTGCGCTCGGCGCTGGCGATCAGCAGGCCGCGCATGGTGCCGGCCTGGATCTGCGGCACGGCGGCGGGCGCGAGCACGCAGGCGCTGTCCACCTGGTTCGCCACCACGTCGTTCACCGCCGGCCCCTCGCCGCGATAGGGAATCGGGTTCAGGTCGAGCTTCGTGATGAAGCCGAAGAGCGCGCAGGCGAGGTGGTTGGTCGAGCCCACCCCGGCATGCCCGTTCGAGACGCGGCCCGGATTGGCCCGCACATGCGCGGCGAATTCCTGGAAGCTCCGCACCGGCAGCCCGTTCCGCACGACGAAGTACAGCGGCGTGCCGGCGATCAGCCCGATCGGCTGCAGCTCGCGCGGGTCGTAGGCGATGGAGCGGTAGATGCTGGGCGCCGCCGAATGGCTGCCGAGCGAGCCCACGGTCAGCGTGTAGCCATCGGGCGCCGCCTGGGCGCCGCGCGCGCCGCCGATGGTGCCGCCGGCGCCGGAGACGTTCTCCACCACCACCCGCTGGCCGAGCGTGCGCATCATGTGCTCGCCGACCAGCCGCGCCAGCACGTCGGTCGCGCCGCCCGGGGCGAAGACGACGATCATGCTGATCTGCCGGTTCGGGAAGTCGCCGCCGCCCTGCGCGCGGGCGGCGCCGGCGCCGAAGAGCAGCAGCACGGACGCGATCGCGCCCGCGAATCCTCGCCTGGTCATGGATCTCTCCCCCCGGCCGCCCTCCTTGCCGTGGCTGGCCGCGGCGGCACTCTGCCCGCGGGCCGGCGGCCGGTCCAGGCGGCGCGTCAGGGCACCAGCAGGATCCGCCCCGCAACCGTCTCCGGCACCCGGCCGAGCCGCAGCGTCTGGCCGCGCCGCCAGGGCTCCAGCAGGTCGCCCCAGTGGCGCGACAGCGGATGGCCGGACTGGCCGGTGGCGATCATCGCCAGCGTCGCGTCCGGGTCGCCGAGGTCGGCGACCAGCCGCAGCCCCGGCCCGTGCACATGCGCGAAGCGCGCGCCGCCGGGCGGACCCTCGCCGCGATAGCCGCCGCGGTTGATCGTCTCGCCATCGCCGCCGGTCACGGCCTCGAGCCGCAGCAGGGCGCCGATCACGGGGATGAAGCGCAGCACCGGGTGCTCGAAGCGCGCGACATGCACCGCCCCCCAGCGCCACTGCGCGGGCGCCTCGCCCTGCGCCGCGGCGAGGCCCGCAACCGCCCGTTCCAGCGCACGGCGCGCCAGCCCCGGGCAGTCGCCGCCGCACCACCAGGCGCCGCGGCCATCCGGGTGGAGGAGGAAGCGCAGGAACTCACCGCCGCCCCCCGCCGGCGCCGCGCCCTCGGGCACGCCGGCCTCGGCCATGGCCAGCGCCAGCACCGCCTCGCGCCAGGCGGCGAAGATCAGCGGCGCCGCGCTGTCCGGCGCCACCTGCCCGTCCCAGGCCAGCAGCAGCTCGAGCGCGGACGCGGCCAGCCCGACCGGCGGCGCCATGCTGCGCAGCACGCTGCCAGGGGCCAGCATCTCGCGCGCCAGCAGCGAGACCTCGTCCATCTGCATCGCCGCGAAGCCCGACGCGTCGTGCACCGTCTCGGCCGCCAGCAGCGCGCCGATGCGGCGGAACCGCCAATCCCCCGGCCAGTGCCGGCCGAGATGCGGCCCCTCCGGCGGTGCGACGCGGTTGTTGGCGTTCACCAGCACGCCGGAGGGCGGGTTCTCGACATGCGGCATCGCGTCAAAGGGCAGGAAGCCGTCCCAGCCCGCGCCTTCCTCCCAGCCGCGCATCGGCAGGAAGCCGTCGCCGGCGCGGCGCCGCGGCGTGCGGCCGGTGAGGTAGAGGCCGATGCGGCCATCCGCGTCGGCCGCCATCAGGTTCTGCGGCGGGCTGGCGATCAGCGCCGCGGCCGCGCGCACCTCGGCCAGGGAGCGGGCGCGGTTCAGCGCCAGCAGCCCCTCGGCCGAGCTGTCCGGTGCAGCCCGGATATTCGCCATGGCGACCGCCAGCACGCTGCCCGCCGCCGGGCTGCCCGTGCCGTCGAGGTCGGAGATCACCGGGCCGTGCCGGGTCTCGCGCACCACCAGGCGCTCGGGCTCGGCCTCGCCGCGAACGCGGATGGTCTCGATGCGGGTCGCGAACGGGCGGGGGCCTTCGGGCGTCTCGTAGGCGTCCGGTCCGGCGAGGCGCTCGACCACCAGGTCCTGGGTGTCGGAATGGGTGGTGGTGAAGCCCCAGGCGACGAGCTCGTTGCGGCCGATGACGACGAGGGGCACGCCGGGGCTGGTGGCGCCGGCGCGCATGCGTCCCTCGGGCAGGTCGATGCGCACCAGGTACCAGAGGATCGGCGCCTGGAAGCCGAGATGCGGGTCGGCGGCCAGCAGCGGCGCGCCGGAGGCCGAGCGGCGTCCCGCGACCGCCCAGGCATTGCTGGCCGATTCCGGCAGGCTGCCGGGGTCCGCCGGGAAGCGGGGCAGGGCGGCGGCCAGGCGATCGAGATGCGCGGGCGCGGGCAGGTCGGCGAGGCGGCCGAGATTCGCGGCCCCCGGCAGGTCGGCGCGGCGGGCATCGCCGGGCAGCGCCTCGCCGGGGCGGCCCGGGCTGTCGTCGGGGGGCCAGAGCTCGGCGATGCGCGCCTCCGGCAGGCCGGCGGCCAGCAGGCGGGCGCGGGCCAGCTCGGCCCGCCAGTCGCCGGAGAGCCAGAGCCCCATGACCTTGGCCCACAGCAGGCTGTGCTCCGGCCGCCAGGGCTCCGGCGCGCCGAGGGGGAGGAATTCCGGCGCGGCGAAGCGGCCGCGCGCGGCGATCCAGGCATTGACCCCGTCGGCATAGGCCTCCAGCAGGTCGCGCGTCGGCGCCGGCAGGGCGGCGAGGTCGGCCTCGGCCCGCGCCGCGAGGCCGAGGGTGCGGACGAAGCGGTCGGCACGCAGCGCGGCGGGGCCGGCGACCTCGGCCAGGCGCCCCGCGGCGCCGCGGCGCATCATCTCCATCTGGAACATGCGGTCGCGGGCGTGCAGGTAGCCCAGCGCCACCGCCGCGTCGCGCTCCGACCGCGCGGCGATGCGGGGGATGCCGGCGCCGTCGAGGGTGATGCTGACCGGCCCTTCCAGCCCGTCGAGCGCGACGCTCTCCTCGGCGGGCGGCACGCTGCCGCGGAGGATGCCGCCGAGCAGCAGCAGGAGAAGGGCGAGCACGGCGCCGAGGCCGAGCAGCAGGCGCAGCGCCCAGCGCAGCGGCCCGGCGCGCTGCCGCCCGGCGCCGCGCCGCCCGCGCGCCGCCCGGGTCATGGCGCGCCCGGGTGGCGTGGAATGCGGGGCGGGGGCGATCGGGGCCTGCCCTGGCGGCGGCGTGCGCCGGGTCAGCCCATGTTCACCATGATCGTCTTCTTGTGCGTGAAGTGCTCGAGCATCGCCTCGAGGCTCGCTTCCTTGCCGAGGCCCGAGGACTTCACCCCGCCATAGGACAGGTTCGCCTGCACCACGAGGTTCTGGTTGATCTGCACGAGCCCCGCCTCGAGCCGGTGCGCGAGGTCGAGCCCGACCTTGAGGTTGTTGGTCCAGAGGCTGGCGGCCAGGCCGTACTCGCTGTCATTGGCCTCGGCCAGCACGCTTTCCGGGTCGTCGAAGGGGGCGATGACGGTGACGGGGCCGAAGATCTCCTCGCGCACCAGGCGGCTGTCCTTCGTTAGACCCGTGAAGATCACGGGCTGGATGAAGAGGCCCTTCTTCAGCGCGGGGTCGGACGGCATGGCGGAGCAGACATGCGCGGTCGCACCCGGGGTCTTCGTCCCCTCCGCGATGAAGCCCTTGACCTTCTCGAGCTGTCCCTCGCTGACGATGGTGCCGATGTCGGTCTTCTCGTCGAGCGGGTCGCCCATGACCATGGCGTCGACGGCGGACTTCATGGCGGCGACGAAGCGGTCGAAGATCGGCCGCTCCACGTAGATGCGGCTGGCCGCGGTGCAGCTCTGCCCCTGGCGGGTGAAGCGCATGGAGGTCAGCGCGCCGGAGACGGTCTTGTCGAAGTCGCAGTCGGCGAAGACGATCATCGGCGACTTGCCGCCGAGCTCGAGCGTGACGGGGATCAGCTTCTCGGCCGCGGCGCGGGCGACGATCTTGCCGGTCTCGACCGAGCCGGTGAAGGTGACCTTGCGCACCTTCGGGTGCGCGACCAGCGGCGCGCCGCATTCGGGGCCGAAGCCCGAGAGCATGTTGAAGCAGCCGGGGGGGAGGATGCGGTTCATCAGCTCGCAGATGCGCAGCACCGCGAGTGGCGCCTCCTCGGCCGACTTCACCACCACCGTGTTGCCCGCCACCAGCGCCGGCGCGACCTTCAGCGCCATCAGCAGCATCGGCACGTTCCAGGGGATGATGGCGCCGACGACGCCGAGCGGCTCGCGCACCGTCACGCTGAGCACGTTGGGCGCGAAGGGCACGCTCTCGCCCTTCAGCTCGCTGCCGAGGCCGCCGAAGAACTCGAAGATATCGGCGACGACGCCGGCCTCGACGCGGCTCTCCGTGCGCAGCGCCTTGCCCGTCTCGAGCGCGATCAGGCGGGCGAGCTCCTCCTGGTGCTCCTTCAGCAGCGCCGCGCACTGGTGCACGAGCGCGCCGCGCTTCCTGGCCGGCAGCTTCGCCCAGGCCTTCTGCGCCTCGGCGGCGTTCTGCACGGCGGCCTCCACGTCCGCCGCGTCGCCCTCCGCGGCGCGCGCCACCTCGATGCCGGTCGCCGGGTTCACCACCGCGAAGCTCCGTCCGCCGCGGGCGGGAACGTAGCCGCCGCCGATGAAGTGCACGCCCGAGAGCGCCTTGGCCAGCGCGAAGGGGTCGAGCGTCGGCGCGGCCGGGGTGGGGTGGGGGCGGTCGAGCATGGCATCCTCCTCCGGAGATGGCGGGACCATGGGACCGCGGCTCTCGGAGGGCAAGCGATGCGGGGACCGAAGGACCTGCCCCTGGTGGAGGCGCCGACGCGCGCGGCCTGGCGCGCCTGGCTGGAGGCCAATCACGCCACCAGCGGCAGCGTCTGGCTGGTGATCCACCGCAAGGGCGCCGGCGCGGCGCCGCACCTGCCGCCCGAGGCGGTGGCGGAGGAGGCGCTCTGCTTCGGCTGGGTGGACAGCCGGCCGGCGAAGCTCGACGCGGCGCGCTCGCTGCTGCTGGTCTCGCCGAGGAAGCCCGGCAGCGCCTGGTCCGGCATCAACAAGGCGCGCGTCGCCCGCCTCCTGGCCGAGGGCCGCATGGCACCGGCGGGGCTGGCGGCGATCGAGCGCGCGCAGGCGGATGGCAGCTGGGAGAGGCTGGACGGCGCGACGGCGCTGGAGGAGCCGCCCGACCTCGCCGCCGCGCTGGCCGCCCATCCCGGCGCGGCGGCGGCCTGGGCCGGCTTCCCGCCCTCGCACCGTCGCGCCAACCTCGAATGGGTCGCGCAGGCGAAGCGGGCGGAGACGCGGGCGGCGCGCATCGCCGAGATCGCGACGAAGGCCGCGCGCGGCGAGCGGGCCAATCTTTGGCCGCGGCCGAAGTCTCCGCCCGTTGCCGCCCCGGGGGGCGGCGGGTAAGCACGGACACCGAAGCAGAGGAGGACGCTGCCATGCCGACCCCGACCGGCCCCCTCGCGGGGCTTCGCGTCCTCGATCTCACCCGCGTCCTCGCCGGGCCCACCTGCACGCAGATGCTGGGCGACCTCGGCGCCGAGGTGATCAAGATCGAGCGCAACGGCGCCGGCGACGACACCCGCGGCTTCGCGCCCCCCTTCTGGCCGGAGACGAAGGAGAGCGCCTATTTCCTCGGCGTGAACCGCAACAAGAAGTCGGTCACGCTGGACATCGCGACGAAGGACGGCCAGGCGGTGGTGCTGCGCCTGCTCGAGCACTGCGACATCCTGGTGGAGAACTTCAAGGTCGGCGCGCTGGCGAAGTACGGCCTTGGCTACGCCCAGCTGAAGGCGAAGTTCCCCCGCCTGATCTACTGCTCCATCACCGGCTTCGGGCAGACCGGCCCCTATGCGCCGCGCCCCGGCTACGACGCGCTGATCCAGGCCATGGGCGGCGTGATGTCCCTCACCGGCGAGCCGGGCGGCAGCCCGCAGAAGGTGGGCGTGCCGGTCGCCGACCTCTTCGCCGGTCTCTATGGCTGCATCGGCATCCTGGCCGCGGTGAACCACCGCCACGCGACCGGCGAGGGACAGCAGGTCGATATCGGCATGCTCGACACGCATGTCGCCTGGCTGGCCAACCAGGGCATGAACTACCTCGCCACCGGTGAGAACCCGCCGCGCCTCGGCAACCAGCACCCGAACATCGCGCCCTACCAGGAATTCCCGACGAAGGACGGCTACATCATCCTGGCCGTCGGCAACGACCCGACCTTCGAGCGCTTCTGCAAGGCCTTCGGGCAGGAGCACCTGCTCGCCGACCCGCGCTTCGCCACCAATCCGAAGCGCGTCGAGAACCGCCAGCTGGTCACCGAGACGCTGACGCCCGTCATGCGGAGCCGCACCACCGCCGAGTGGATCGACCTGCTCGAGGAGCAGAAGATCGGCTGCGGGCCGATCAACACGCTGAAGGAGGTCTTCGCCGACCCGCATGTGGTGGCGCGCGAGATGGTGGTGCCGATGCGCCATGCCTCGGGCGCCGACATCACCGTCATCGCCAACCCGGTGAAGCTCTCGGCGACGCCGCCGACCTACCGCTCGGCGCCGCCCGTGCTCGGCGAGCACTCGGAGGAAGTCCTCTCCGGCCTGCTCGGCATGGGGGCAGGGGAGATCGCGGCGCTGCGGGAGAAAGGGGTCGTCTGAGCCGGGCGCGGGGGCGGGGCCATGCCGCGCCAGGGGAGCCTGCGCTACCTGCTGGGCGAGGCCGGCTTCCTCGCCCTGCGCTGGTGGGAATGGGGCCCGGCGGAGGCGCCGGCCGTCGTCTGCATCCATGGCCTGACGCGCTGCGGCCGCGACTTCGACGACCTGGCCCGCGCCCTCGCCGCCGAGGGGCGGCGCGTGCTCTGCCCCGACCTTCCGGGCCGCGGCGCCTCGGACTGGCTGCCCGACCCCGCCCTCTATGCGCCGGGCAGCTACGTCGTCGCGCTCTCGCACCTGCTCGCGCGGCTCGAGGGGCCGGTCGACTGGGTCGGCACCTCGCTCGGCGGCATCCTCGGGATGATGCTGGCGGCCGCACCAGGCACGCCGCTGCGGCGCCTCGTGCTGAACGACACCGGCTTCCTGATCGCCGAGCCGGCGATCCGCCGCATCCACGCCTATCTCGCCGCCGCGCCCGCCGGCTTCCCCGACCTCGCGGCGCTGGAGCGGCACATCCGCGAGGTGCACGCGCCCTTCGGCACGCTGCCCGACGCCGCCTGGCGGCACATGGCGGAGATCTCGGCGCGGCCGGCGGAGGGCGGCGGCCTTCGCCTGCACTACGATCCGGCGCTGGCCGCGCCGATCCTGGCGACCGAGCCGGCGGCGATGGACCTGGCCGCGCTCTGGGCGAAGGTCGCGCTGCCCACCCTGGTGCTGCGCGGCGAGACCTCGGACCTGCTGCTGGCCGAGACGGCGGCCGAGATGGCGCGCCGCCCCGGGGTGGAGGTGGTGACCATCGCCGGCTGCGGCCATGCCCCGGCGCTGATGGATGCCGCGCAGACCGAGCGCATCGCCCGCTTCCTGCGCTGAGCCGCCAGAGCCTGGCGGTGCGGGTGCTCGCGGCCTTCCCCGCGCGCCTGGCCGATCAGCCCGCCAGGCCGGGTGCCAGCGCCTCGGCCGCCATGGACCAGGGCGACGCGTCCTCGGCATCCTCGAGGGCCCAGCAGGCGGCCAGCACGGCGGCGGCATAGCCCCATGCGGCGATGCGCCGCGCATCGAGCCCGGTGGTCTCGGCCAGGATGGCGATGCGCCGCGCCGCGTTCTGCGCGACGGCGGCGGCGCCGGGCGGGTTGCGCAGCAGGGCCGCCGCCTCGAAGGCCGGGTCGCCGGCGAGGCCGCGCGGGTCGATCGCCCGCCAGCCCGCGCCGTCGCGCAGGATGTTGCCGTGGTGCAGGTCGCCATGCAGCAGCACCGGCGCCGGCGCCGCGGCGGCGAGGTCGCGGAACAGGCCCGCCGCACGGTCCAGCATGGCGGGGTCGAGAGGCCAGGCCTCGGTCCGTGCCCGGTCGAGCAGGCGGACCCAGCCCGCGGCCTGCCCCAGCAGCGCGCCCTCCGGCACGGGGCGGCGCAGCCGGACGATGAGCCCGCCGGCGATGCGGGTGGCGGCGTCGTCGTCGGCCAGGGCCGAGAGCGGCGTGCCGGGGCGGAGGCGTTCCAGCAGCAGCGCGCCCTCGGCGGGGTCGGCGGCGAGGAGGCGCGCGGCGCCGACGCCACCGAAGCCGGCCAGCGCATCGGCCTCGGCCTGCACGGCCTGGCCGGGCAGGGTGAGCTTCAGCACCGCCGGCCCCGCCGGCGCCGCGGCGGCATAGAGCCGCGCCCCCGTCCCGCCCTGGCCGAGCGGAACCAGCTCCGCCAGCCGCCAGCGCCCGGCCAGTCGCGCCAGGCGTTGCGGCAGCTCGGCCTGCCAGGCCGCGCGGCGGGCGCGGCGGCGCGGCGGGGAGGCGGTGTTCAGCCCTTCCCCCCGATGCGGCGGCGTCGCGCCGCGGGTGCAGGCCGAGCGCTGGCGCGGCGCACCCTCAGAAGCCCGGGCGCGGGACGAGGTCCATCATGACCTGGTCGAGCCCGCCATCGACCAGGATCTCCGCCCCCGTCACGTAGCCGGCACGCGCGCTGGCGAGGAACACCACCGCATCGGCGATGTCCTGCGGCCCGGCGACCCGGCGCAGCGGCACCAGGGCGGCGCGGCGCTCGGCGACGCCGGGCGCCCTGTAGAAGGCCTCCGACATCGGCGTGCGCACGAGGCCCGGCGAGACGACGTTGCTGCGGATGCCATCCGGCCCCCATTCCAGCGCGATCTGCCGCGACAGCATGGCGACGGCGGCCTTGCTTGCGCTGTAGGCGCCGCTGCGCGGCTGCGGGTTGGAGGCGGCGATGGAGGCGATGTGCACGATCGCGCCGGCGCCGCGGGAGCGCATGGCGGCGCCGAAGGCCTGGGCGGCCAGCAGGTAGCCATTCAGGTTCACCGCCAGCACCGCGTTCCATTCCTCGAGCGGCAGGTCGGCCAACGGACCGGGACGGAGGATGCCGGCATTGTTGACCAGCACGTCGGGCGTGCCCATGCGCGCCAGCACCTCGGCCGCAGCCGCGCGCAGGCTGGCCTCCTCGGCGATGTCGCAGCCGAGGCCGAGGGCACGGGCGCCGCCGGCCTGCAGCTCGGCGGCGAAGGCGGCCGCCGCCTCGGCGTCGCGGTCGAGCAGCGCGACGCCGCAGCCGACCGCGACCAGCGAGGTTGCGACGGCGCGGCCGATGCCGCCGGCGCCACCGGTGACGACGGCGAGCTTGTCGGAGAGGCCGAGCCAGTCGGCGGTGGTGGGGGACATGCGTTCCTTCCCTTGTTGCCCGCCGCGCCGTGGACGGCCGGGTCGGCGGTCGCCCCTGCCGTGGCCGCGCCCGGGGGTGTGATCGTCCCGGCCGTGCCGGCGCCCGGCGGGCGTTCGCCCCGGCGGCGCGCGGGCTGCGCCCGGGACGAGTGAGGCGCCGTGGCGGCGCATGGTCAAGCGCGCGCGGCCCTGCCCATGGGGGCTGTGTCCCCCCGCCGGCCGGGCCCCCGGCGATAACCGGCGCGCGCCGAAACCATGACCATTCCGAAATTGACTCGGTGGTGTCCGACTGGCGAGATTCCCGCCATGGAAACGCAACAGCTGCGCTACTTCGCGGCGGTCTGCGGCAGCGAGAGCCTCGCGCGCGCCGCCGCGCTCTGCCTTGCCCCGCCCGACGCGGTGGCCGCCGGCATCGCGCGGCTGGAGGAGGAGCTCGGCCACTGCCTCTTCGCCGCCGAGGGCGAGCGCCTCGCCCTGACCGAGTTCGGCCGGCAGATGGAACCGCTGCTGCAGGGCGTGCTCGACCGCGCCGAGGCGGCCCGCGTGGCGGCCGAGAGCCTGCGGCAGATGGAGCGCCCCGCGGTGCGACTCGGCGTCATGCCGAGCCTGGGGCCGGTGCGCTTCGCCGCCTTCCTCGCCGAGCTGGAGGCGACGCACCCGGGCATGGAGGTCTCGATCCGCGAGGGCAGGCCGGCGCAGCTCGCGGAATGGCTCGAGGAGGATTCGCTGGATGCGGCCATCCTCAACCCGGTCGAGCAGCGGGCCGAGGGATGGCAGGTCGAGCTGCTCTACCGCGAACGCTATGTGGTGCTGCTGCCGTCGGACCATCCGCTGGGGGCGATGGACCGGCTCACCCTCGAGGATCTCTCGGGCCAGAGCTATGTCGATCGCCTGGCCTGCGAGCTGCGCGACTGGATGATGGCGACGCTCGGCGAGCGCAACATCCATCTCTTCGCGCGCTACCGCTCAGAGCGCGACGACTGGGTGCAGGCGATGGTCGTCGCGCGGCTCGGCTTCGCCTTCCTGCCCGAGCATTCCATCACCCATGCCGGGGCGATCCAGCGGCCGCTGGTCGATCCGGCGGTGCGGCGGGACGTGGTGCTGGCGACGATGCCGGGCCGGGCGCGGGCGCCGACGGTCGCGGCCTTCATCCGCGCCGCGCGCCATTTCCGCTGGCTGGGCTAGAGCAATATCCGATCAGATGGAATCATCTGATCGGATTTATTGCTCTAGAAAACGTAGTTTTTAGAGCAGCTTATCTCCGCTCTGACGGAGCGCTGCCGCGCTCCGTCGGAGCGGAGGCTGCTCTGGACCACGATCCGCGAGGACTGAATCGCGGATCGTGGTCCAGCGCGTTGTTTCGCCGCGTGATTCACGCCTGCGGGCGTTACGCCCTCCGGCGATCACGCTCCAGGCACGGCCGCGGCGCCGGGCCGGGCAGGCGCCGCCTACCAGTAGCGCGCCATGATGGCCCCGGCCCAATCGGGCTCGCGGAGCGCGCCGCGCGGCTGGAAGCCCCGCATCACCGGCTTGATGT
>CAYNYQ010000050.1:0-19528 GCA_964401305.1 uncultured Acetobacteraceae bacterium
ACGGCATGATCGTGGCCGACCGCGAGGGCGCGGAGGTGCGCGTGCCGCACAAGGGGGATGTCGTGCGGCAGGTGGTGGAGGGGAGCTACGCCGTGCTCGACGATGCGCGTCGTGCGCTGGAGGCGGCCGAGGCATGGCAGGGCGTGGCGCTCAGCCGCGACGAGCAGCGCGCCTTCGGCGAGGCGGCACGGACCTTGCGCTTCGGCGACGCCGAGGGCCGGACCGAGACGCCGATCACGGCCGAGCAGCTGCTCGCGCCGCGCCGGGTAGACGATGCTGGCGACGACCTCTGGCGCACCTTCAACCGTGTGCAGGAGAACGCCATCCGCGGCGGCCTGACCGCGTGGGGACGCGACGCCCGCAACCAGCCGCGCCGGGTGACGTCGCGTGAGGTGACGGGGATCGACGGCGACGTGCGCCTGAACCGCGCGCTCTGGACGCTCACGGAGCGCATGGCCGAGCTGAAGGGCGTGGGCTGAAACCGGGCGGGGCGGGGCTTCGGCTCCGCCCCCTCTCCGCCAGGAACCCCAGCAACGCGAGCGGCCAAGCAGAAAATCCGGCCCGCCCTCCGGGCGGGCCAGACCGCAGGGAACGGCCACGCGGCAGCGCCAGACATGGCCAAGCCTCGACGCCTCAACCGCTCGCCCCACCGCCGAGGAGCATCCGCAGCTTCTCCAGCGCCACTCCCTCGCTCTCCTTATTGTCGATCGTCCCCGCGAAGCGGCCCGCCCCGTCGAGCAGGAAGACGCTTGCCGAGTGGTCCATCGTGTAGCCGCCGCCGTCGAGCCCGACGCGCCGGTAGGAGACGCGGAAGGCCCGCGCGGCCTCGGCCACCTGCGCCTCGGTGCCCGAGAGGCCGAGGATCCGCCGGTCGAAGGCCTCCAGGTAGCCGGCCAGCGCCTCCGGCGTGTCGCGCTCCCAATCCACGCTGATGAACAGCCAGTGCAGCCGGTCGGCGTCGGGGCCGAGCGCCTCGATGAGGGCGGTCATCTCGCCGAGCGTCGTCGGGCAGACGTCCGGGCAGTGGGTGAAGCCGAAGAACACGGCCATCGGCCGGCCGCGGAAATCGGCCTCCGTGACCGCGCGGCCGCGGTGGTCGGTCAGGCTGAAGGGCCCGCCGATCGGCAGGCTCGCCGGCCCGGACGCGACCTCCCGGCGGCCGGCGAGCGGCCCGTCGGTGACGAGCCAGCCGGCCGAGGTCGCCAGCACCAGGGAGCCGACCACGGCGACCGCGCCCCAGGCAGCGCGGCGGACCCAGCGCAGCACCGTCAGTGCCCCGCGTGGGCCGGCTGCCTGGCGCCGGCCGCCTCGACCGAGAGCTCCACCCGGACCTCGCCCGCGCGCTCGAAGCGCAGCGTCAGCGGCACCCGCTCGCCGCGCGCCAGGGCCCGCGTCGGCCCCACCAGCATCAGGTGCGTCCCGCCCGGGCCGAGGGTCACGGTCTCCCCCGGCGGCAGGGGGACGCCGCCCGGGAGGGGGCGCATGCGCATCACGCCGTCCTCCATCCGCTGCTCGTGGATCTCGACCGAGCGCGCCGCCGGCGTCTCCGCCCCGACCAGGCGGTCGGGGACGGCGCCGCGGTTGCGCAGCGTCATGTAGCCGGCCGCCGTGGGCGCGGTGGCGCCGACCGCGCGGGTCCAGGCCGCGGAGACGGCGACGTCGCCCGGCTGGGCGCTCGCCGCGGGGATGACCGCCGCGAGCGCCAGGGCCGAGGCCGCGAGGCCGCGCAAGAGGGTCCGCATGGTGAGGGTCTCAGTCCTTTCAGGTTGGTCCCGCGGCGGGCGTGTCCGCGTCGCGGTGGACGGGAGGGCTGGCGGCCCCCGCGCTCCGGCGCAGGCCGCCGAGCACGAGGGTCGCGACGCCGCAGACGATCGCCACGTCCGCCATGTTGAAGGTCGGCCAGTGCCAGCCGCCGTGGTGCGCGTCGATGAAGTCCGTCACCGCCCCGCGCGCCAGGCGGTCGAGGATGTTGCCGGCCGCGCCGCCGGTCACCAAGCCCAGCCCGAGCGCCTCGGCGCGCGAGGGGGTCCGCCAAAGCCAGCGGGCGAGGAAGGCCACGATCGCCAGCTTGACCGCGACGAGCACCCAGACCGCGTCGGCGGCGCTCTCGCGGAACATCCCGAAGGTGACGCCGGTGTTGAAGCCGAGGCGGAGGTTCAGCACCGGCAGGAGGGCGATGCCGTCGCTGTAAGGCGGCCAGAGCGCCGCGAGCGCCCAGGCCTTCGTCGCCTGGTCGGTGGCGGCGGCGGCCAGCGCAGCGAGGAGGCCGAGGCGCCGGAGGCCGCGGGGGCGGGGCGCGGTCATCCGAGCCGCGCCAGCCACGGGAAGGTCTCCAGGAACCAGATGGCGAGGCGGCCCAGCTCGCCGGTGGCGATCGCGAGGCCGAAGGCCACCATCACCGCCCCGCTGCCGAGCTGGAGCGCCCGGCCGAGCCGCCCGAGGCGGCGCGCCCGCGCCATCGCCGCCGGCAGGTAGAAGGCGGCGAGCAGGAAGGGCACGCCGAGGCCGAGCGCGTAGGCCGCGAGCAGCCCCGCCCCGGCGCCCGGTGTCAGGGCAGCAGCGGCCAACACCCCCGCCAGCACCGGCCCGATGCAGGGCGTCCAGCCGAAGCCGAAGGCGACCCCGATCAGCGCCGCCGAGGCCGGACCGCCGCCCTCCGCCGGCGGGCGGAAGCGCAGGTCGCGCATCAGGGGCGCCAGCCGCAGCAGCCCCATCTGCACGAGGCCCATCGCCGCGATCAGCAGCCCGGCGGCGACCGTCAGCTCGTAGGACCAGCGCCGCAGCAGCCCGCCGACGGCGGTGGCGCCGAGCCCGAGGCCCACGAAGACGAGCCCGAAGCCGAGCACGAAGAAGAGCGAGAGCCGGAGCGCCCGCCAGCGCTCCGCCCGCGCGGTGGCGAGGTCCGTCCCCGCCACCCAGGCGACGTAGCCCGGCACCAGCGGCAGCACGCAGGGCGAGAGGAAGGAGACCATGCCCCCGCCGAAGGCGAGGAACAGGCCGAGGAAGGAGAGCTCGAGGGTCACCCGCGCCCCCGCCACGCGCCGCCGCGGTCGTCCATGGCCGCTACATCATCCCCATCATCAGGGTGTCGGCGGCCCGCTTCTGCCGGTCGTCGAGCGCCGCGTAGAGCGGCCCGGCGGCGGCCCTGACGCGGCGCAGCGCCTCGAGGTGCGAGGCCATCATCCGCTCGTGCAGCTCGAGGCGCTGGGGCAGCGGCACCGCCTGCGGTCCCCCCTGCATCATCGGCATCATCTGCCCGTGCATGTCGGCCATCGCCTGCGCGCTCGCCCGCATCGCCTCGGCGAAGGCGTTCCACTGGGCCTCCTGCGCCGGGGTGATGCCGAGCTCGGCGCGGAGGAAGGCGATGCGGCCCTCGACGTGCTGGCCCAGCATCATCCCGGGCCCCATCATGCCGCCGCGCATCATCGGCATCATGCGGTCCCCGCCCATCATGCCGGGTCCCATTCCCTGCCCCATCATGCCAGCGCCCATCTGGCCACCCTGACCGCCGGGCTGGCCGGTCTGCGCCCATGCGGCGCCGATGCCGATGGCGGCCGCCGCGAGGGCGGCGAGAGATGCGTTCCTCAAGCCCATTGTGCTGTCCTCTTCTCCGGGGTTGGCCGGCCGCGAGGCGACCGGCGGCGTGCCTCAGCCGCGGCCGAGGATGTCGGCCCTGCGGCGGAGGTACTCGTCGCGCTCGATCTCGCCGCGCGCGTAGCGCAGGTCGAGCGCCTCGAAGGCGCCGCCGGCCGGGCCGGGCGCGGCGCCGGGCCTGCGGCGGCGCAGCAGCACCACCGCGAGTGCGGCCAGCGCACCCAACGCGACCAGCCAGGCGAGGCCGCAGCCCCACCCCCAGCCGCCGTGCATCATCATCCAGGGGCGGTCGCCCCAGCCGCCGCCGGGGCCCATCGGCTGCGCCAGCACCGCAGCGGGGGCGAGGGCGAGCAGGGCCGCGGCAAGGGCAGTTCTCTTCGACATCACCGCGCGGGCCTCCAGGCGAGCAGCCGCAGCGCGTTCAGCGTGACGAGCACCGTGGCACCGGTGTCCGCCAGGATCGCGGGCCAGAGCCCCGTCACGCCGGTGACGGTGGTGACGAGGAAGACGAGCTTCAGCCCGACCGCGACGGCCACGTTCTGCTTCACGTTCGTCAGCGTGGCGCGGGAGAGCTGCACGAGCTCGGCCACGCCCGAGACGCGCTCGCGCAGCAGGGCGGCGTCCGCCGCCTCCAGCGCCACCTCGGTGCCGCCGCCCATCGCCACGCCGGCGGTCGCCGCGGCCAGCGCCGGCGCGTCGTTGATGCCGTCACCGACCATCACCACCGGGCCGCGTTCCTTCAGGGCGGCGATCTCGCGCAGCTTGTCGGCGGGCAGCAGGCCCGCCTTCACCTCCAGGCCGAGCGCCCCGCCGATGGCGGCGCCGGTGCGCGGGTTGTCGCCCGTCAGCATCACCGCGCCGACGCCGAGGCGCTGCAGCGCGGCCACGGCCTCCGCCGCATCCGCGCGGGGCTCGTCGCGCAGGGCGAGGAGGCCGAGCGCGGCGCGGTCGGCGGTGACGACGGCGACCGTCTTGCCCTCCGCCTCCAGCCGGGCGCGCGCCGCGTCCAGCGCCGGCGGCAGGGCCGCGCCGCCCTCCGCGGCCCAGGCCGGGCTGCCGACGCCGATCCGGCGTCCCTCGACGCTCGCCGCCACCGCCTTGCCGGGGATCGCGGCGGCGGCGCGGGCGGGCGGCGGCGCGATGCCGCGGGCGGCGGCCTCGGCGAGCACCGCGCGCGCGAGGGGGTGGGAGGAGCCCGCCTCCACCGCCGCCGCGAGCCGCAGCAGCTCCGCCTCCGGCACGCCCTCGGCCGGCAGCAGGTCCGTCACCCGCGGCCTGCCCGCCGTGAGGGTGCCGGTCTTGTCGAAGGCGACGGTGCGCGCGTGCCCGATCGCCTCCAGCGCCGCGCCGCCCTTCACCAGCAGCCCGCGCCGGGCGCCGGCCGAGAGGCCGGACGCCATCGCGGCGGGCACCGAGATCACCAGCGCGCAGGGGCAGGCCACCAGCAGCAGCGCGAGGCCGCGGTAGATCCAGGTCCACCAGTCGCCCCCGAACAGCATGGGCGGCACGAGGACGACGAGCGCCGAGACGGCCATCGCGCCCGGCGTCCACCAGGCCGAGAAGCGCTCGATGAAGCGCTGGGTGCGGCCGCGGGTCGCCGTCGCCTCCTCCACCATGCGGGCGATGCGGGCCAGCGTGCTGCCCTCACCGGCGGCGGTGACGCGGATCACCAGCGCGCCCTCGGCGTTCACGCTGCCGGCCACCACCGGGTCGCCGGGCCCGCGCGTGACGGGGACGCTCTCGCCGGTCACCGGGCTCTCGTCGAGGGCGGACTGACCCTCCACCACCACGCCGTCGGCCGGCACGCGGTCGCCGGGGCGGACCAGGACGAGGTCGCCCACCGCCAGCCGCTCCGCCGGCACCTCCTCGGTCGTCCCGTCCGCGCGGCGGCGGAGCGCCGTGCGCGGCATCAGCGCGACCAGCGCCCGGATGCCGGCGCGCGCCCGGCCCGCCGCGATGCCCTCCAGCAGCTCGCCCACCGCGAAGAGCAGCACGACGAGCGCCGCCTCCTCCGCCGCGCCGATGACGGCGGCGCCGAGCGCGGCGGTGACCATCAGCGTCTCGATCGAGAAGGGGCTGCCCGCCCGGGCCAGGGCGACGGCGCGGCGGCCGAAGGGCACCAGCGCCGCGAGCGTCGCCGCCAGGTAGAGCCAGTAGGAGGCGGAGGGGACCAGGTGCGCCGCGGCCCAGGCCCCGCCGACCAGCCCGCCGAGCAGCCAGACGAGCCGCGCCTTGCCGGTCGCCCACCAGGGCCGGCCGGCGTCGGCGGGGTCGTCGTGGTCGTGCCCGTGCTCCTGCGCCCCGGGTGCCGCACCCGCGGCCGGCTCGATCCGGCGCGCCGGATGCCCAACGGCGGCGGCCGCGCGCTCGACCTCCTCCGGCGTGGCGCCACCGGGCGCGAGCCGTAGGCTGAGCCGCTCGCCGGCCATGGTCACGGACAGGTCGGAGACGCCGGGGAGCCGGCCGACCGCGCGTTCGATCTTCCCGACGCAGGTCGGGCAGTCCATGCCCTCCACCCGCCACTCCAGCCTGGCCCCCGCCCCGCGTCCGCCGTCCACTGCCCAGCTCCTCGTCCGTCCGGCCCGGATATGGAACCTCCAGTAACTGGAGGTTCAAGCCCCTTGTGTGCGTCTGTCGCCCGCGCCAGCCCGCCGCAGGTCGCGGCGCGCGTCGCGCAGGATCTCCCACGCCGAGTGCAGGAAGAGGCCCGCGACCACGGCGGCCACGGCGAGGTCGGGCCAGGCCGTCCCGGTCCAGGCGACCAGGCCGGCGGCGGCCAGCACCGCGAGGTTGCCGAGCGCGTCGTTGCGGCTGAACAGCCAGACGGCGCGCGCGTTGGCGTCGCCCGCCCCCCTCCGGTGCGGGGCGAGGACGAGGGCGGCCGCCACGTTCACGGCCAGCGCCGCGGCCCCGAACAGGCCCATCATCTCCGCCTCGGGCACCCGCTGGACCAGCACGCGGTAGGCCGTCGTGCCGAGGACGCCGAGGCCGAGCGCTGCGAGGAAGAGCCCCTGGAGCATGGCGACGCGCGCCCTCCGCGCCAGCGGCCAGCCGATGGCGAGCAGGCCGAGCAGGGTGATCGCGCCGTCGCCGAGGAAGTCGAGCGCGTCGGCCTTCAGCGCCTGGGAGCCGGCGAGCAGGCCGCCGACCGCCTCCGCG
Source organism: uncultured Acetobacteraceae bacterium (assembly GCA_964401305.1). Lineage (GTDB taxonomy): Bacteria > Pseudomonadota > Alphaproteobacteria > Acetobacterales > Acetobacteraceae > JAIEOP01. The sequence continues at coordinate 6,754 of CAYNYQ010000050.1, forward strand.
GCCCCGTAGCCGAGGTTCAGCGCCACCACCCAGCCGAGGGCGCGCCGGTAGGCCGGGCTCGCCCCCTCGAAGTCCACGTCGTCGTCGTCGGCCATGCACGGCCTCCACCGCCCCGGTCCAGAGGGCCGGCGCCCCCGGGAGGAAGCGATCTTCCAGCGGCTGGAGGTTTCCGGCGGTGCCGCCGTCGTGAGGGGGCACGCGCCATTCGACGGCATCGGCGCGGGACCCGCCCTGCCGGACTTGGCAGAGGCCCCGCGCCTGCCCACCCTGTTCAACGCCTGGGCTCCGTCGCCCTGCCCAGGGAAGAAGGCTCAAGATGTCCGAGTTGCTCCGCCGCCGCGCCGCCCTTCTTCTGCCCGCCGCCCTGGCGCTTGCCGCCTCGCCTGGCCGGCGGCGGGCCCAGGCCGCGCCGGCGGCCTCCCCGCTCCGCGTGATGCGCAGCCCCGGCTGCGGCTGCTGCGAGGGCTGGGCGGACCACCTGCGGGCGGCCGGCTTCGCGGTCGAGATGCGGGACACGCCGGACCTCGACGCGGCCCGGCGCGCCGCCGGCGTCCCCGAGGAATTGGCGGGCTGCCACACAGGCCTGACAGCGGACGGCCGCTTCGTCGTGGAGGGGCACGTGCCGGCCTTCGCGCTGCGGCGCTTCCTCGATGCGCCGGGCGCCTGGCGCGGCATCGCGGTCCCGGACATGCCGATCGGCTCGCCGGGCATGGAGATGCCGGGCGTTGCGCCCCGGCCCTACACCGTGTTCGCCTTCGCGGCGGACGGGCGGCGGGAGCCCTTCGTCCGGGCCCGCGGCGACCGGCCGGCCTGAGCGGCGGCACGCGGCCGTGGAGACCCTCTCGATCGGCGACCTGTCGCGGGCGACCGGGGTGAAGGCCACCACGATTCGCTTCTACGAGGCGGAGGGGCTGCTGCCGCCCCCCGGCCGCACCGAGGGCGGCCACCGCGTCTACGGCCGCTCCCACCTCGACCGGCTGGGCTTCATCCGCCACGCCCGGGAGCTCGGCTTCGCGATGGAGGACATCCGCGAGCTGCTGCGCCTGGCCGACGCCGCGCCCGACGCCCCGTGCGAGGGGGCGGACGTGATCGCGCGGCGGCACCTCGCCGCCGTCCGGGACCGCCTCGCCCGGCTCCGGTCGCTGGAGGCGGAGCTGGAGCGGATGACCGACTGCCACAACAGCCGCGTCGCCGAGTGCCGCGTGATCGAGGTGCTGGCCGACGCCGCGCACGGGCACTGCGCCGACCCCACCCATGGCGGGCCGGACCGGTAGCCCGGTCCCCCTCCGGCCCGTCCGGCCTACTCGATGACGTAGCGCGCCGTGACGCGGTGGCCGTCGCTCATCGCGCCGGTGAAGGCGACGCGGGCTCCGGCCGCGAGGGGCGCGGGGAGGGTGCCGACCAGGCGGTTCGGCTCCGCCGGGCGCAGCGTCACCGTCGAGGTCTGGCCGCCCGCCTGGATCGTCAGCCGGCCGTTGGCGCGGGCGCTCGGCGAGGGGCGCCCATCCTCGCCGTTGAGGAACAGGGTAGCGTCGGTGCCGGAGACCAGGAGCTCCAGCGGATGGCCGTCGGCCACCGCCACCAGCCCGCCGTTCGGCCTGCGCCGCGCCGCGCCCTGCTGGGCGGGGGCCTGGGCCATCGCGGGGCCCGGCAGCAGCAGGAGGGGTTCGAGGAGCAACGGAACGGAAAAGCTATGCAAGGATGGACCCGTCGGGATCGTCGCTGGCTGTGCTAGGTCGCGCTCCGCCCGGCACAGGGGGCAACATCCTGACCGTCGATGCCGACGTGGGCACCGCGGAGGAGCATCGAGCGTCGCGGAAGTTGTCGCGCAACGCTGCCATTCCGCGACAGACTTCTGCAACACCGAAACGCCGGGAAGGACGGCCGGCCCACGCCCGTCGCGGAACTCCTGACTTCCGCGACAAACCTGCCCGTCAAGCATCCGCCTCGCGCCCTTACCTACATTTCCCGTTCCGCTGCTCCCCAGACCCCCCCTTCGAGACCCGGAGGTAATCCATGTGGTTGCCTCCAGATGGTTCCTCCTCCGATGCAACGGTCCTTGCCGGCCGGCAACGCCCTAAGCAGCTAACGATTGCGCAGAGTAATCAGCGGTTGGGCGAAGGTAGCGAGGCGAGCAAGTGCCAATGCGCCCCCAAAGTCAGCCATTTTCATCCTCTGCAGGATGGTGGGAGCGTGCAACGCCTGGGCGGCTCTGCTCTCATCGGCAGCCCAACACGCGCGACGAGGCCTCCGCCCGCCCTGTTCGCCAGCCGCAGCGTCCCGCCCGCGCCCTCCACCGCCCGCCGCGCGATCGCCAGGCCAAGCCCGATGCCGCCCGTCGCCCTGTTGCGGCTGGGCTCAAGGCGCACGAACGGGTCGAGCACCCGGCCCAGGGCTTCGTCCGGGATGCCCGGCCCGCGGTCGGCCACCTCCACCACGGCCTCCGGGCCCTCCGCCCGGACCGACACCGTCACGGCGCCTCCGCCGTGCGAGGCCGCGTTCTCGATGAGGTTGCCGACGGCGCGCCGCACCGCGGTCCGCTTCAGCGGGAGGACGAGCCGCTCGGGCGCCTCCAGCGCGACCGCCGCGCCGCCGTCCGAGGCGGCGTCGCAGAGCGTCCGCACCATGGCGACCAGGTCGGCGGGGCGCGCCGGCTCCTCGTCCCGCCCCTCCCGCAGGTAGCCGAGCGTCGCCTCGACCATCCGCTCCATGTCGTCGAGGTCGGCGTCGATCCGCTCGCGCGCCTCCGCGTCGTCGAGGAAGCCCGCGCGCAGGCGCAGGCGGGCCAGCGGGGTGCGCAGGTCGTGGCCGACCGCGGCGAGCGCCTGGACCCGGTCCTCGAGCAGCCGGCGGATGCGCTCCTGCATGGCGTTGAAGGCCCGCGCCGCGTCGCGGACCTCCGAGGGACCCTCCTCCGCGAGGGGCGCGGACGGCTCGTCGCGGCCGATGCGGTCCGCGGCCCGCGCGAGGGTGCGCAGCGGCCGGGTCAGGCCCCGCACGACGAGCGCGGAGACGAGGCCCACCCCGAGCGCCACCCCCACTAGGGAGAACAGGCCGGCGGTGTCGAAGATCGTGCCGTGGCCCGCGCGGAACTGGGGCGCGGCGAAGGAGATCTGGCCGCCCTCCGCGAGCGGCAGGGCCCCGACCATCAGGTGCCGCTCCGCGTCGGCCCACCCGAGCCGCACCGCCGCGAGCCCCGGCGTCGCCGCAAGGCGCTCGCGCACCGCCGCCAGCTCGGCATCGCCCGGCCGCTCCTCGACCGGGTGTCCCCCGGTCGGGGCCTCGCCGGCCCGCCAGTGCAGCTCGAGGCCGGGCGTCGAGAGCGTGTGCGCCGCGGCGTCGCGCCCGGCCTCGGGCACGGCGGCCAAGGCCCGCGCCGCCTGCGCGAGCCCCTCGGCGAGCGCACGCTCCCGGGCGGCGCGGTCGGTGCTGCGCAGGCCGACCTCGTGGACCCACACGCTGCCCACGTGGAGGGCGAGCAGGCTGCACAGCAGCACCAGCGTGGTGCGCCCGGCCAGCGTGGCCGGCCAGAGCCGGCGCAGCCACGCCGCCGTCATGCGCGCTCCACCGGCACGGTCAGGATGTAGCCCGCGCCGCGCACGGTCTTGATCAGGGAGGGGGAGTCCTCGCCCGGCTCGATCTTGCGGCGCAGCCGGCTGACCTGGACGTCCACCGTCCGGTCGAAGGTGTCCCCCACCCGCCGCCGGCCGACCTCCAGGAGCTGGTCGCGCCCGAGCACCCGCTGGGGATGGGTGAGGAAGGCGAGCAGCAGGTCGTACTCCGCCCCCGACAGCTCCACCAGGTCGCCGCCCGGCGAGGTAAGATCGCGGCTGCCCGTGTCGAGCGTCCACCCGCCGAAGCGCAGCAGGCGCCCCGGTGGCGGCGAAGCGTCCGTCTCGGGGCCCGCGCCGCCGCCGGGCCGTCCCGCGCGGCGGAGCACCGCCCGCAGCCGCGCGATCAGCTCGCGGCGCCCGAAGGGCTTGGCCACGTAGTCGTCGGCGCCGAGCTCCAGGCCGAGCACGCGGTCGGTCTCCTCGCCCCGGGCGGTCAGCATGACCACGGGGAGATGCGGCCGCTCCGCGCGGACCTCGCGCAGGAGGTCGAGCCCCGAGGCGCCGGGGAGCATGATGTCGAGCAGGAGCAGGTCCACCGGCGTCGGAGCCGCGGCGAACAGCGTGCGCATCTCCCGCCCGTCGCGCGCCGCCGAGACGGCGAAGCCGTTCTCCCGCAGCAGCCGCGCCGTCAGGTTGCGCATCTCCCCGTCATCCTCGACGAGGAGGATGTGCGGCTCCGGATCGAGAACCGTCCGCGGCGGCTCGGTCATCGCGGCAGGCCGGCAGGCGTGAAGCGCGCCTGGGCCTGCGCGGCACCAGGCACGGCGACGACCTGCACGACGACGCGCAGGCCCGGGGTGGCCCGGAAGTCGCCGGCCGCCACCAATGCCGCCCCGTCGGCGCGCGGCGCGAAGGCGAAGCTTTGCTGCTGCCCCTCCGCGAGCACCACTGCGGTCCCGTTGGCCAGCCGGGCGTCGAGCGGCCGGTCCCGGTGGTCGAAGAGGAAGAGGGTGAGCTCGCCGTCCCTTGCGACCAGCTCGCCATTGTATGGACCGAGGACCTGCACCTGTCCGCCGTGCGTTCCCGTCGCGCCCGGGGGCAGATCGGCGGCGGCGGCGGTCGGCACGAGGAGGCCGATGGCGGCGAGGACCTTGCGGCGTTCGGTCATGGGCGTCTCGGAGTGTTCGGTGACCCGGCCCTCGCCCGGCGGGCGGCACGGGGTCGCCGAGGGGCCCGCATCCCTTCAGTCCAGCGCGAACCGTGCCTGCCGGCTTGGCTGGCCGGGCAGGGCGACGCTGGCGACGACGCGCGCGCCCCTCGCCGCGAACTCGCCGCGGGCGACGAGGTAGGCGTCGCCCGGCCCGGGCTCGAAGCGCAGGGTCTGGTTCCGGCCGCCCGCCTGCACGATGGCGCTGCCGGTGGCGCCTCGCGCGCTGGCCGGCCTGTCCTGCGCGTCGAGCACGTAAAGCCGGAGCTCGCCGTCGCGCGCCACGAGTTCGACATGGGTGTTGCCGAGCTCGCCGATCTTGCCGCCGTTCGGGCCGGGGGCGTGCGAGTCGTGCCTCTGGGCGAGCGCCGGCAGCGGAGCCATCAGGGCGAAGGCGGCGAGCAGAAGGCGGCGGTGCATGGGGTCGTCTCCTATAGGGTTCAGAAGGTCTCGGGCACGGCGCCGGCCGGCGCGGCGGCGCGGCGTTCCCGCCCGGCCGCGCGCAGGCGCTCCAGCGCCGGCCGGCCGAAGCGGTGGAACAGCAGCGGCGTGACGAAGGCGTCGAGGAGGGTCGCGGTCAGCAGCCCGCCCAGGATGGTGATGGCGACCGGGCTCAGGATCTCCTTGCCCGGCTGGTCGGCGCCGATGGTCAGCGGGATCAGCGCGAGGCCCGCCGCCAGCGCCGTCATCAGCACCGGCGCCAGCCGCTCGCGGGAGCCGCGGAGGATCATCGCCACGCCCCAGCGCTCGCCCTCGTGCAGCACCAGGTTGAGGTAGTGGCTGACCTTCAGGATGCCGTTGCGGGTGGTGATGCCGGTCAGCGTGACGAAGCCGACCATGGTGGCGACAGACAGCGGCTGCCCGCTTATCCAGAGCGCCGCGACGGCGCCGATCAGCGCCAGCGGCACGTTGCCCATGATCACCAGCGTCAGCGCCGTGGAGCGGTAGCGCGAGTAGAGCACCACAAAGATCAGCGCGAGCGAGACGGCCGAGAGCAAGGCGATGGTCAGCGAGGCCTCCTCCTGCGCCTGGAAGGTGCCCTCCAGGCTGACCGCGTAGCCCTGCGGCAGCGGGTACTCGGCGATTACCTTGCGGATGCCGGCTACCACCTGCGCCATGTCGGCGACGCCGTCCGTGTTGGCGGAGACGACGATCCGCCGCCGCGCGCCCTCGCGCAGGATTTGGTTCGGCCCGTCGGCGTCCTCGACCCGTGCCACCAGCCGCAGGGGCACGCGCCCGGTCGGGGTTTCGATCAGGCTGTCGGCCAGCCGTGCGGTGGTGCGCGCCTCGTCCGGCAGCCGCAGTACGACGTCGTACCGGCGTGCGCCGTCCACGATCTGGCTGACCACCTGGCCGCCGGTCAGCGACTGCAACGCCTCGGTCAGGCTCGCGGCCGAGACGCCGTAGAGAGCGGCTCGCTCGTGGTCGATGGCGATCCGCACCTGCGGGATGCGCACCTGCCGCTCCACCTGAAGGTCTGCGGTCCCGGGGACCTGCTCGGCGATGCGCTGGCGCAGCCCCTCGGCCACGGCGCGCAGCGTGTCGAGGTCGTCGCCGAAGATCTTCAGCGCGATCTGCGCCCGGACGCCCGAGAGCATGTGGTCGAGCCGGTGGGCGATCGGCTGGCCGAGGCTGACGTTGGCGGGGAGCGCGGCGAGGCGGTTGCGGATGTCCGCCAGCACCTCGGCGCGGGACCGCGCCGAGGGCGCGAGGTCGAGGTCGAGCTCCGAGACGTGCACGCCCTCCGCGTGCTCGTCGAGCTCGGCGCGGCCGGTGCGCCGGCCGACGTGGCGCACCTCCGGCACCTCGGCCGCCAGCTTCTCGGCGACCCGGCCGTAGGCGTTGCTGTCGGCGAGCGAGATGCCCGGCCCGAAGGACAGGCTCACCAGCACCGTTCCCTCGTTGAAGGCCGGCAGGAAGGCGCGCGGCAGGAAGGGCAGGCTCGCGCCGGCGCCGGCGACGCCGAGCAGCGCCACCCCGAGCACCAGGCCGGGGCGGCGGAAGGCCGCCGTCAGCGCCCGGTCGTTGCCCCGCTTGAGCCAGGTCAGCAGGCGGCTCTCGTGCTCGGCCAGCCGCTTCATGCGCGGGAGCAGGTAGTAGCACATCACCGGCGTCACCGTGATGGAGACGACGAGGGAGGCCAGGATGGAGACGATGTAGGCGACGCCGAGCGGCGCGAAGAGCCGCCCCTCGATGCCCGAGAGGGCAAACAGCGGCACGAAGACCAGCACGATGATCAGCGTCGCGTAGACGATGCCGGACCGCACCTCGGAGGAGGCGGCGGCGATCACCTCGAGCGCCGTGCGCGGCTCGCCCGCCTCGCGGTTCTCGCGCAGGCGGCGGAACACGTTCTCGACGCCAACGACCGCGTCGTCCACCAGCTCGCCCACCGCGATCGCCAGGCCACCCAGGGTCATCGTGTTGATGCTGAGCCCGAAGGCCGAGAACACGATGACGGTGAGCAGGATCGAAAGGGGGATCGCCGCCAGCGAGATGAAGGTGGTCCGGAAGTTCAGCAGGAAGGCGAAGAGCACGATGGCGACGACGACGACCGCCTCGGCCAGGACCTTCTTCAGGTTGTTGATGCTAGTCTCGATGAAGCTCGCCTGGCGGAACTGCACGCGGTCGGCGATCACCCCGCGCGGCATGGTGCGCTGCATCTCGGCCAGCGCCGCCTCGACCTGGCGGGTCAGGGAGATCGTGTCGGCCTGGGGCTGCTTCTGGACGCCGAGGATCACGGCCGGCCCGCCGTCCGCGCCGGCGTCTCCGCGCTTGAAGCGCGCGCCGAAGTCCACCTCCGCGACCTGGCGCAGCAGGATCGGCTGCCCCTCGCGGAACGCGACCACGGCGTTCCGGAGGTCGTCCAGCCGGGTGGTGCGGCCGATGTTGCGGATCAGGTACTCCCGCCCGCCCTGGTCCACGTAGCCGCCGCCCGAGTTGGTGCCGAACTGGCGCAGCGCCGCGACCAGCGCGTCGTGCGTGACGTCGAGCGCGTACATGCGGGCGAGGTCGGGCATGACCCGGAACTGCCGCACTTCCCCGCCGATCGGGATGACCTGGGAGACGCCGGGGATGGTCAGCAGGCGCGGCCGGATTACCCAGTCGGCGATGTCGCGGAGCTCCATGGGGGAGACCGAGCCGTCCGGCGGCGCGATCATCGCCACGAGCATGATCTCACCCATCACCGAGGAGACCGGCGCCATGACGGGCTGCGCGGCAGGGGGCAGGTTGCCCCGGATCTGGCCGAGCCGCTCGGCCGCCAGCTGGCGGGCGCGCCAGATGTCGGTACCCCAGCCGAACTCGACGTAGACGATGGACAGTCCGGCCGAGGAGACCGAGCGCACCCGCTGCACCCCGGGCAGCCCGTTCATGCCGGTCTCAATCGGGAAGGAGACGAGCTGCTCCGTCTCCTCCGGCGCCAGGCCCTCCGCCTCGGTGATGATCGTCACCGTGGGGCGGTTGAGGTCCGGGAAGACGTCGAAGCCCATGCGGGTCAGCGTCCAGGTGCCGTAGGCCGTGACGATGGCCGCGAAGACCAGCACGAAGAGCCGGTTGCGCAGGCTGAAGCCGACGAGGGCATTGAACATCAGCGCACCTGCGCGATCATGCCGGCCGCGCGCGTCACCACGCGCGTACCGGGCTCGATGCCCGCGGTCACCAGCACGCGCGCGCCGTCGATCGGCTCGGCGCGCACCTGCAGCGGCACGAAGCGTTCCGGCGCGGCGTGGGCGTAGACCACCGGCGGACCCTCGGCGCTGCGCACCACGGCGTCGGCCGGCAGCACGATGCCCTCCTGCGGGCGCGGCAGGCGCAGCAGCACGGTGACCGGCGCGCCGACGGAGATCCCCTCCGGCGGCGACGGCAGGCGGAAGTTCAGCGGCACGGCGCCCTGCCGCACCGAAAGGCCCCGGCCGACCAGCTCCAGCGGCGCGGTCCGGCCGTCGGGCAGCAGAACGCTGGCGCCGGAGACGGTGCCCTGGGCGGTGCGGTCGAAGGCCAGCGCCTCAACCCAGAGCCGGGTGGGGTCCACGATCTCGAAGACAGGCTGCTGGTTGTCCACGATCTGACCGATGGCGCCGCGCACCGTCGAGACCACGCCCGAGACCGGCGCCACCAGGGGCTCCCGCCCCGAGAGCGAGGGCGCCACCGCGGCCCGCCGCTGCCGGAGGCCCGCCAGCTCTTGCCGCGCCTCCTGGATCTCGCGGTCCGAGACGCTGCCGCGCAGCCCGGCGAGCCGCGTGGCCCGCGCTTCCGCGATGGCGATCTGCTGGTCCAGCTCGGCGATGGACTGCTGCAGCGTGCCCCGCTCGGAGATGCTGTAGGCCGGCGTGACGTAGGCCAGCACCTGCCCGCGCTCGACCCGCTGCCCCAGCACGGGCAGGCCGGCCTCGCCCGGCTCCAGCCGCCCGGTCTGGCTGGCCTGGACGCGGCCGCTGGCGTTGGGGTCGGGCACGATGGTGCCGACGAGCTGGATCGCCGTGTCGGCGCGGCCGAGCTCGGCCCGCTGCGTACGGACCTCCAGCAGGCGCTGCGTCGGCTTGGGCACGAAAACGGCCCCGTCCGGCAGGCGCCGCGGTGGCTCCGGGGCGGGGGCCGGCTGGGACCACGCTGGGCCCGCCGCCAAGAGTGCCAGCAGCGCCGCCGCGGTCGGCGCGGCGACCCGGCGGATCGGGGTTGGCTCGCCGGCGCCGGCGCGTGGCGGCGCCGCCATGGCGGGTGCCGCTGGCACCGGATCCTCTTCCGCCATCGGCGGCAGTGGACGCGGCCGCGAGACGTACCCGAGCAGGAGGCCGGCGACGAACAGGCCGGCGCCTCCGAGCCAGAGCAGCGGCGCCTCCGTCAGCGCCTCAAGCCAGCCGTGCCGGACAGTGCCTTCCTCGGGCGGGGCGGGCACGTCGAAGCTGCCGGCCAGCAGGTCGGAGTCCGTGCCGGCGGTGATTGAGAAGGTCAGGTCGTAGCCGCCGGGCCTGGCCAGGGCGGGCAGCCGTACCCGGTACACCGCCGGGCCGACGCGCTCTGCCTTTGCCTGCGTGTCGCCGAGGATCACTTCGATCTCGGCACCGTCCACCGGTTCGTTGGTCGCGGCGCGGTCCAGGTAAATCGTGAGCGTGCCGCCCTCGCCGAGGATGCCCACGAGCTCGAATTGCTCGGAGTCGGCCGACACGCGGGGTGCCGCGCTGGCCGGGGCGGCGCCCTCGTCGTCGTGGCCTTCGTGTCCGATGGCCGGCCTGCCGGACACGGCGGCCGTCAGGGCGAGCGCCATCGGGAGCACGAGGGCGGCGCGGCGGGAGATACGCATGCTCAAGGCTCTTGCCCCAGGACTTGGTTGATGTCGGAGGCGGCGCGGCCGGCCTCGGCTCGGGCGCGCCGGCGGCTCAGGTCGGCGTCGGCGAGCTGCATCCGAACGCGCACCACCTCGATGAAGGGAAGCTGGCCCGCCCGGTAGGCGGCCTCGTAGAGGCGCGCCTGCTCCGCCAGCGCGGCGTGGCGCGCCTCGGCCAGCCGGGTCAGGTCCAGCGCGGCAGCCCGCGCCTCCCGCGCGCGATCCACGGCGCCACGGAGCGTCCGCTCCGTCGTGACGAACTCGGCCTCCGACGCTACCGTCCCGGCGCGCGCCTCGGCCAGCGCCTCCCGGTAGGTCGGGCCGTGGCGCAGCGGCAGGCGCCCGTAGACGAGGATGTTGGGCTCCAGCGCCTCGCCGCCCCGCTCGCGCTGCGCGCGCAGCTGCGCCCCGAGCTGCGGGTTCTCGCGGTCGCGCACCGCGGTCAGGCGCTCGTTCGCCCGGCCGGCCTCCACGGCGGTACGGCCGGCGACGAGGCGGGGGTCGTCCGCGCGGGGCTCCCTGGCCTCGCCGGCCGGCGTCTCCGCCGGCCGGGCGGTCGGCTCGAGGCCCGTCAGCACGCGGAAGGCGATCGCCGCCTCGCGCGCGGCCTGCGTGGCCTCGCGCAGCGCCGCCTCGGCCTCCCGCACGGCGGCGGTGGCGACCAGAAGGTCGGCCCGGGCGACGTTCCCGGCCTCCACGCCGCGGCCGACGTCGCGCTCCAGCGCCCGCGCCTGCGCCAGCCGCCCGCGCTGCGCCTCCTGCGCCGCGGCGGCGACCGCCCAGGTCCAGTAGGCGTCCCGCACCTGGCCGGCCACCAGCAACCGCCCGCGGGCGAGCTGCTGCGCGTTCGAGGTGCCCTGCGCCTCGGCGAGGCCCCGCAGCGCGCGGGACTCGCCCGGCAGCCAGAGCGGCGCGGTCGCCGCGGCCTCGAGCTGGAGGTAGCCGGGGTTCTGCGCACCGATGCCGGTGCGCACGCCGCCGCCGACCGAGGGTGCGAGCGGCAGCAGCGCGTCGGCCCGGGCGCGGCGGGCGTCCACGACGGGACGCTGCGCCTCAAGGGCACGCAGGTCGGCGCTGAGCGCGAGCGCGCCCTGGAAGCCCTCCCGGATGCCGGCCGCGCTGGCCGGCGCGGTCGCTCCGAGCCCCAGTGCGCCGGCGAGGACGAGCAGGAGCAACCTCATCGCGGCTCCACCCCGAAGGCCTGGTTGAGGTCGGAGGCCGCGCGGCCGACGGCGACGCGGGCGCGCAGCCGCGCCGCGTCGGCCTCCGCCAGCGCGGTGCGGGCGCGGATCACCTCGATGAGGGGCAGCTCGCCGGCGCGCCAGGCCGCCTCGTACAGGGCCGTCTGCCCTGCGAGCGCCGCGTGCCGGCCGTCAGCCGAGCGCAGCACCGAGGCGGCCGCGTCCTGGGCCTCCCGGGCCCGCGCGACGCCGCCCTCGACGGAGCGGTCCGCTACGATGGAAGCGGCGCTGCCGGCGGTGGTGATCGCCTGCGCGGCCGCCATCCGCTCCCGCTGCAGGGGCGGGCTGCCGAGCGGGATGGTGAACAGCACCGCCAACCGCGTCCCCCAGGGCTCGCCGAACGCGTCGCGCTCATGGCGGAGCTGCAGCGCCACCTCGGGGTTCAGCCGGTCGCGCACCTGGACCAGGCGCTCGGCGGCGCGTCCCGCCTCGACGGTCGCGCGGGCCGCGACGGCGCGGGGATCGGCGCCGTCGCGGGGCGGGGCGGCCTCCGCCTCCGGGGCGCTGTCGCTCGGCTCGCGGCCCGTCAGGGAGCGGAAAGTGACGGTCGCCTGACGCAGCGCGAGCTCGGCCGCGCGCAGCACCGCCTCGGCCTCCCGCACGGCGGCGGTGGCGGCGAGGCGGTCGGCCTCCGGGGTCAGGCCGCCGGCGACGCGGCGGGCGAGGTCGCGCTCCAGGGCGCGGGCCTGCGCCAGTCGGGTTCGCGCGGCGTCACGGACCGCGACGGCGTCCCGCCATGCCCACCAGCCGGCCCGCACCTCCCCGGCCACCGCCAGCCTCTCGCGCGCGATCGAGGCCTCGAGCGCCGCGAGCTGGGCCTCGGCGGCGCCGCGCAGGGCACGGGCCTCGCCAGGGAGCCAGAGCGGGACGCCGACCTCGCCCTCGTATTCGCGCAGGCCGCGGTCGCGGAGGACCTGGTTCGTGCGGTAGCCGAGGGTGACGCTCGCGCCGCCCGGCAGCAGGGACGCGGCCCGCTCGCGCCGTGCCAGCAGCACGGCCCGCTCGGCCTCCAGGGCCCGCAAGGGGGCGCTGAGCGCGGCGGCGGCCTCGAAGCCCTCGCGCAGATCGGCGGCCGAAGCTCCCGCCACGGCGACCGCCGCGGCGACGCCCGCCAGCACCCCCCTCAAGACCGCGACGCGCACCCGCTGCCTCCGACCGTCCAAGGGTCCGACTACCTGCATTTCTGCGACGCAACCTCTCCACAATGCGACAAAGTATGTCAGCGTCGCCCTGGGCGCCGCCCGGGCCAGCTCAGCGATGTGTCTCGGGCGAGGGCTCCGGGTGCGCCCCGGGCAGCTCCACCTGCACCACCGCGTGGGTGATCCGGAACCGCTCCTCCAGCATGCGCCCGACGGCGGCTTCCAGGCGCTCCTCGCGCGACAGCGCCTCGCCGGCATCGATGTGCGCGCTCAGCGCCACGCGACCGGAGGAAAGCGCCCAGACGTGCAGG
>CAYNYQ010000051.1:0-19462 GCA_964401305.1 uncultured Acetobacteraceae bacterium
CACGCTGCCGCTCTCGCCGCTCGAGCTCGCGGTGGCGGTCGGCATCGGCGCGGCGCTGCTGCTGGCGGTGGAGGCCGAGAAGCGCCTGCGCGGCGGGGCGGGCTGACGGAGGGTGTGGCCGAGCGGCGCGAGACCGCACCGGCGCGATGGGGTGGCGGGCGGCATCGCGCGGCGTGGAATGGTGCGGACGGCGGGACTCGAACCCGCACTCCCCCGGGGGGATGCAGATTTTCGTGCCACTTCGGCTTTCGCCGCCGCGCCCCGGACGGGGACGCGTTCGTGGCCTGGACTGTCCCTTCGCCATCGCGCCCGGCGCGCTGCCGGGGCCTTAGGCGCCGCCCGTCCAGTCTCTACACCTTCCCCGCGGCGCCGCGGGGCTTGGCTCGGGATCGGCATCGGGCGCGAGCCCCTTAGCGTTCCCCGACTTTGAGCGGTTCTACGCCGGGGGTTTCCCCCCGGGCACTCCAATCGAAGTCTGCTGCGTCTACCGGTTCCGCCACGTCCGCGGTGGCGCCTGTCCTGCCAGCGGCGCGAGGCGGCGGCAAGGGGCTGCGCTACTTCCCCTCGCGGACGATGCGGCGGCAATGCTGCAGCGCCGCCTCCATCAGGTTGTCGCTGGCCTCCGGGGTGCGGAAGGCGGCATGCGGGGCGAGCGTGGTGTTCGGGATCCGCGTCAGCGGATGTCCGCCCGGCAGCGGCTCCTCGCCATAGACATCCAGCGCGGCATGGCCCAGCCGGCCGGCGCGCAGGGCCTCCATCATCGCCGCCTCGTCCACGATGGCGCCGCGGGCGGTGTTCACCAGGATCGCGCCCGGCTTCATCGCCGCCAGGCGCTCGGCGGAGAGGAAGCCGCGGGTCTCGTCGTTCAGCAGCAGGTGGATGGAGACAACGTCGCTCTCGGCCAGCAGCCGCTCGAGGCTCGTGAACTCCACGCCGGGAATCGCCCTGGGCGAGCGGTTCCAGGCCAGCACCTTCATGCCGATGCCGAGGCAGAGCCGCGCCATCTCCGCGCCGATGCCGCCGGTGCCGACCAGCCCCACCGTCTTGCCGGTGAGCTGCATGCCGACGGTGCGCGGCCACTCGCCGCGCCGCACGGCGGCATCCATGGCCGAGAGCTGGCGCGCCGCGTCCCACATCAGCGCGAAGGCGTGCTCGGCCACCGCCGTGTCGCCATAGCCCTTGATGATGTGGACGGTGACGCCGCATTCGGCGGCCAGCGCGTCCGGGTCCATGTAGCTGCGCGCGCCGGTGCCGAGGAAGACGATGTGCCTGAGGTCCGGGCACTGCTTCACGATCTCGACCGGGAACTGCGTGTGGTCGTCGATGGCGATGGCGTGGCCCCGCAGCAGGCCGGGCAGGTCGGCGGGCGTGATGTCCGGGTTGCGGTTGATGGCGACCGGCGGGTCGTCCTGGCGCAGCAGCGTCTCGGTCACGGTCGCCAGCGACGGGTTGGCATCGACGAAGATGGCGCGCATGGCCGTGGGCTCCTGCTCCCGGTGGGGTCGGGGGTTCCTAGACGTCCGCCGCATGCCGCGCCAGCGCCGCCGCGTCCCATTCGAGCCCGATCCCCGGCCGGTCCGGCACCAGCGCCATGCCGTCCCGCACCTCCAGCGGTGCGCGCAGCAGCGGCCCCGCCACGTCGAGGTGCTCCAGCAGGTGCGCCGTCGGCGTCGCGGGCAGCAGCTGCGCGCTGGCCTCGACGAAGATGTGCGAGGACATCGGCACGCGCCTGGCCGCGGCGATCGCGGCGGCCTGCAGCCAGCCGGTGACGCCGCCGATCTTCATCGCGTCGGGCATGCAGAGATCGACGGCGCCGGCCTCCAGCGCCCGGGCCATGCCCTTCGGCCCCCACCAGTTCTCGCCGCCCTGGATCGGCACCTCCAGCGCGGCGCGCAGCAGGGCGAGGCCCGCATCGTCGTCCACCGGCAGCGGCTCCTCCAGCCAGCGGATGTCGAGCGCCTGCAGGGCGCGGCCGCGCCGCTCCGCCTCGGGCCGGGTCAGCGCCTGGTTGTAGTCCACCATGATCTCGACCGTGTCGCCCACCGCCGCCCGCACGGCGCGCACCGTCTCGAGGTCGTCCTCCAGCCGCGCATGGCCGAGCTTGAACTTCACCGCCCGGGCGCCGAGGGCCGCGACCGCCGCGCCCGCCTCCTCGGCCAGCATCGCCGGGCCCCAGCCGCGCAGCGAGGCGTAGATCGGCACCGGCCGCGGCTCGGCCCCCAGCAGCGCGGCGAGCGGCCGGCCCGCCGCCCGGCCCAGCGCATCCCACATCGCCATGTCGAGGCAGGAGAGCGCGATCTGCACCAGCCCCTCGGTGCCGAGGATGCGGAAGCCGTTGTGCAGCTCGGCCCAGAGGGTGCGGGGCGCCAGCGCGCGGCCGGCGAGCCCGGCGCCGATGCTGCGCACCAGCGCCGCGGTCGGGCCGAGCGCGGCGCTGACATAGGGGAAGACATAGGCGTTGCCGGTGACGCCCTCCTCGGTCCGCACCTCGGCGATGACCAGCGGCGCGCGGGTGATCGGGCTGAGGCTGTTGCGCAGCGGCGGCACGAGCGGCGCGTCCACGGCACGCACCGCGACCTCGCGGATGGTCAGGGCGGCGGTGGTCATGGGCCTTGCTCCCGGGCGATGGCGTCGCGCGGGCGATCCTGCGCCGGCCGCGTGCCGCGGTCGAGCGCGAGCCGGGCGAAGGTCAGCTCGTGCTTGTTGTGCGCGCCGTGGAACAGCACGGCGCCGGGGATGGCGGCGAATTCCGCCACCGCGTCGTGGTCCGTCGCGCCCTGGAACTTCACCGTACACACCAGGTGTCGCGCCGTCCCGGCCGCGATCCAGCGCCGCACCAGGCCCAACAGCCGCGCCGGGTAGCAGATCACGTCGCTGAAGAGCCACTCCACCGGCGGCTCCTGCCGCGGGTCGAGGGCGAAGGCGCTCTCGCCGCGCCAGGCGACGCCCGGCATCGCCGCCACCGCGGGGTCGAGCGGCGCCTTGTCCACCGCCGTGACCCGCGCGCCGAGCCGCGCCAGCGCCCAGGTCCAGCCCCCCGGCGCGGCGCCGAGGTCGAGGCAGGTCTCGCCCGGCGCGGGCCAGCGGCCGAGCCGGGTCAGCGCCTCCCAGAGCTTGAGATAGGCCCGACTGGGAGGATTTTCCTTGTCCTCGACGAAGCGCACCTCGCCATTCACGAAGGGGCTGGTCTTGGCCGGGCTGGCCAGCAGCCGGTCGGGGGCGAGCAGGGTCCAGGCGCCGAGATGCGCCGCCGGCGCCGGCTCGGGAAAGGCCAGCGGGCGCGCCTTCACCGGCGGCAGCCGCGCCTCGATCAGCGCCGCGCGGCGATGGTGCAGGGCGGCGTAGAGCGCCCAGTTGCGCTGGATGCCGCGCAGCGCATCCGCCGCGGCCTTCACCGAGGGCGCCGGCAGCTCGACCGGCGCCGTCCATCCCTCGAGCGCCCAGGCGGCGGGCATGGGCGGGTCGGGCGAGAGCGCCAGGCGCCCGTGCCAGGCGGCGATGCCGGCCCCGGCGCGGCGCAGCTCCTCGGCGAGCTCGGCCTCGAAGCCCTCGGCGGCGAGATAGGCAGCGCGGATCACCGGCGCGGCGCGGGCAGCGCCGCCGAGAGGGCCAGCAGGGCCCAGCCCAGCATCATCAGCAGCCCGCCCGCCGGCGCGGTCAGGCCAAGCGAGACGCCCGCCAGCGCGGAGACCAAGAGCGCGCCGCAGAACAGCACCATGCCGAGCGCCAGGGCGCCGGCCGCCGCCTGCGCCAGCGCGCCGCCGCGCCGCTCGGCCCAGAGCCCGGCGCCGAGCAGCGCCACCGCGTGCCAGAGCAGCATGTCCAGCGCTCGGTCGAGCACGGCAAGGCGCGTCGCATCCAGCACGGCCGGCGCGCCATGCGCGGACCAGGCCGAGAGGGCGACGCCGAGCAGCCCGGCGAGGCCGCCGAGCGCGATCCAGAGACGATGCATGGCGGGGCCATAGCGCGGCGGATGCGGCGCGCGCCAGGAAAAGGAAAATATTCGTTGACCGGGCGCGAAATTGTTCCGTATATGTTCCTATCCCGGCCGCAGGAGACCCGCCATGGCCCCCATCCTCGCCCTCGGATTGACGATCCTCCCGGCGCTTGCCCGCCTGCTCGCCGGCGACCGCGCCGGGGAGGTGGCCGGCACGGTGACCGCCGCGATCCGCGAGGTCACCGGCACCGAGGACCCCGAGGCCGCCCGCGCCGCGCTCGAGGCCGACCCCGCCGCCGCGGGCCAGCTGCGCATCCGCCTCGCCGAGATCGCCCTCGACGCCGAGCGCAGCCGCGCCGAGGCCGAGGGCCGCGCGCAGCAGGCCGCGCTCGAGGAGCTGCGCATCGGCCTCGCTGACCTCGCCCAGGCGCGCGGCACCATGACCGCGCTCGCCGCCACGGGCAGCGTCATCGCCTGGGGGCCGGCGCTGGTCTCGGGCATCGTCACCACGGGGTTCTTCGGCATGCTCGCCCTCTTCCTGTTCTGGACCCCGGGGCCGGAGCACCAGCAGGCCTGGGCCCTGCTCAACATCGCCGTCGGCGCGCTGGTCGCCGGCTTCACCGCGGTGATCAACTTCTGGATCGGCTCCTCGCAGGGCTCGCGCGACAAGGATGCGACGGTGCGGCGCCTGGCCGGCGACGGGCTCGGCCGTGCCGAGGCCGCCATCGCCGCCACGGTCGATCGCGGGCGGGAGGCGATGGCCCAGATGCTCGAGCGGGCGCGGGAAGGCGCGGCGCCCGCCCCCGCCTTCGCCGGCCTCTCCCTGGCGGGCGGGCCGCTGCTGGCGGCGCACGGGATGCGCGGTTTCGCCGCCCCCGCCGCGGCCGACCGCTTCGGGCGCTGCCTCGACATCGTGCTGCGCCACGAGGGCGGCTTCTCCAACGACCCGCAGGATCCCGGCGGCGCCACCATGATGGGCATCACCCGCGCCACCCTCTCCGCCTGGCGCGGCGCGCCGGCCTCCGAGGAGGAGGTGCGCGCGCTGACCGAGGAGGAGGCGCGCGAGATCTACCGCGCCAACTACTGGAACGTGCTGCGCTGCGACCAGCTGCCGGCCGGGATCGACCTCACCGTCTTCGACTTCGGCGTGAATGCCGGGCCCGGCGCCGCGGCGCGGCTGCTGCAGCGCGCGGTCGGCGTGCGGGCCGATGGCGCGATCGGGCCGATCACCGTCGCCGCTGCCCACGCCGCCGAGCCCGGCCCCTGCGTCGACCGCCTGGCGCGGCTGCGCGAGGACCACTACCGCGCGCTCCCGACCTTCGCCCGCTTCGGCCGCGGCTGGCTGCGCCGCACCGACGAGGTGCGCCGCGCCGCCCATGCCATGGCGGCCGAGGCGGGGCGGGCCGAGGGCATCGCCGCCTGATCCGCCGTCATCCGGCCCGGCGCCGCTCGGCATTCGCGGCGAGATGCGCCTGGCGGATCGGCTCCGGCAGGCGGTAGCCGGCGAGGCAGCGCTCCACCCAGGCCACCGCGCCGGCCTCCGAGACGCGGTGGCCGATCGAGACGTAGAGCGGGTTCGACCGCCGCTTCGAGCGCAGCACGGTGCCGAGCCGCTGGCCCTTCCAGACCAGCGGCACCCGCGCGCCCGGCTCCTCCGGCAGCGCCGCGGCCGGCGCGCCGACCAGCAGCGACTTGGCGACGCCGATGCTGGGCAGGTCGAGCACCGCGCCGAGATGCGCGGCGATGCCGAGGCCGCGCGGATGCGCGATGCCGTGGCCGTCCACCAGCACGAGATCGGGCTTCACCGCCAGCCCCTCCCAGGCGGCGAGCAGCGCCGGCACCTCGCGGAAGCCGAGATAGCCCGGGATGTAGGGCATGGTCGCGCGGACCGTCGCCGCGCTGCTGGCCACCGGGGCGAGGCCCGGCCAGGCCAGCACGACCACGGCGGCATGCACGCGCCGCTCGGGGTCGAAGCGCGTGCTGCTGATGTCGACGCCGCCGATCAGCCGCACCGGGCCGTGCGCATCCTCGCGCACCACGCGGGCGGCGAGCGCCTGCTGCTCGGCCTTGGCGGCGGCGAGATCGGGCGGCGGCACCCGGCCGGGCGGCCCCTGCTGCTCCATCGCCCCCTCCCTGCCGGGCGGGGGCGTCGCACATCAGAAGCCGCGCTGGAAGCCGATGCGGCTCACGATGCCGTTGGAGCGGCTGCGCACCCCGTCCTCGTTGGCGTTCTGCGCATACTGGTAGCCGACATCGATGCCGAAGCCCCAGAACAGCGTGCGCCCGACGCTCAGCTCCACCCATTGCTGCGTCGGCACGGGGTCGATCGAGCGCTTCTGCTCGAAGCGCTGCCAGACCGCGGTCGCCCGCCAGGGGCCGTAGGTGGTCTGCGCGCCGAGGGTGGAGAAGCGCTGGCGCTGCCGCAGCGGCGCGGTGCCGCCCGGGATCTCCTCCTCCGTCTCCGGGTCGACGGAGCCGGGCAGCTCGGTCAGCTGGGCGCCGCCGGCGCGCTGGAACTCGATGTATTCGCCGAAGAAGAGGGTGCGCACCTCCGGCGTCCAGCGCGCCTGGTAGCGTGCGCCGGCGGCATAGCCCCACTCGCGCAGCGTGCCGTCCTTGCCATGCGCGCGCGAGAGCAGCGCCAGGTGGTAGGTGAAGTCGGGCAGCACGCCGATGCGGTCGCCGTCGAGCGCGATGGCGAAGTTCGTGAAGTTGCCGGTGTTGCCGGCGCCGCCCTGCTGCAGCGTGTTGCGCCGGTAGCGCTCGAAGCCCTCGATGCAGCAGGGCTTGCGGGTGATGGCGGTGGAGGAGAGGAAGCTCGTGTCGAAGAAGAAGCCGGCGACGGAGAGGTCGTGCTCGCCCCAGTTGGTGTCGGACAGCCAGGTCCAGGTGGCGCCGGCGCCGATGGATTCGCGGATCAGGTAGATCTCGTGCGCGCGGATGCGCGGCAGCACGCCGGGGAAGAAGTGGTGGCCGTAGCCGAAGGGCGCCGAGAACTTGCCGGCGAAGACCCGGAACCGTTCCTCCGGGCGCCAGTCGAGGAAGAGGCTCTCGATGTACGCGGCCTGGAAGCGGAAGCCGATATTGGTGCCGTTCGGGGCCTGCTCGCCGATCGGCTCGACATGGATGATGTTCTGCACGGAGAGGGTCGGGCTGATGTAGAGGCCCGAGGCGATCTCGCCGAACAGGAAGGTGCTGCTGCCGCGCTGCTCCCGCACGCTCGATTGCCAATTGCCGATGGTGTAGAGGCCCATGTTGATCTCGCCGGCGACCTGCGGGAATTCGCCGGCGGCGCGCGTTTCCTGTGCGGCCGCGGGGGCGGCGACGGTCCAGGCGAAGGCCGCGGCCAGCGCGGCGAGAAGGCCTTGGCGTTTCATGCTTCGCCTCGCATCGCGGGCACCATCAGCCCGACATTGTGGCGGACCATCGCTTCGAAGCTGGGCGCGGGGCCGTCCGGGCCGGAGAGCGCATCGGCGAAGAGCTGGCCGCGCACGCGTACCCCGGCCTCGCGCGCCAGCCGCTCGAGAGTCGCCGGCGCGGTCGCGGATTCGATGAAGACGGCCGTGATCCCCTCGGCGCGGACCTGGCGGATCAGCCGCGCCACCTCGGCCGCGGAGGGCTCGGACGCGGTCGAGATCCCCTGCGGGGCCTGGAACGCGATGCCGTAGGCGGCGCCGAAATAGCCGAAGGCGTCGTGCGCGGTGACCACCTTGCGGCGGGCGGGCGGCACCGTCGCCACCTGCGCGCGCACCCAGGAGTCGAGTGCGGCGAGGCGCTGCGCATAGGCCTCGGCTGCCCGGGCGTGCCGCTCGGCGCCGGCCGGATCGGCGGCGGCAAGCCCGGCGGCGATGTTGCGCGCGTAGACCTGGGCGAGCCGCAGGTCCTGCCAGGCATGCGGGTCGGGGATGCGGCGCGGGCCGACGCTGTGCTGCTGCCGTCGCTCCGTGGCGCCATGCGAATGCGCGTGGGCCTCCATGCTGCGGGGCTCGATGCCCTCGGTCGCGGTGACCATCCGGGACCTTCCGCCGGCGGCGCGGGCGAGTCGGTCGAACCAGGGATCGAAGCCGAGACCGTTGCGCACCAGCAGCGCCGCGCCGCGTAGGGCCTCGGCATCCGAGGGGCGGGGCTGGAAGCCGTGCGCATCCGCGCCGGGCCCGGCGATGACGCGCAGCGCCACCGCATCCCCGGCGATCTGATGCACCATGTCCCCGAGGATCGTGAAGGAGGCGACGACGCTCGGCCGCGCGCCCGGCTGGGCGGTCGCGGCGGCGGGGCAGAGGGCGAGGAGGGGAAGCGCGAGGAGGCTTCGGCGATGCACGGGCCCGGGTCCTGCGATGTTATATCATAACATCACCCGGACCCTGCATGGAGGCAACCCCCGGCCTCGCGCGGCCCCCGCCGACCGGCGGCGGGGCTGCCCGGGCCGCTCACTCGCGGCGGAACAGGCGCCGCAGGCGGTTGAACAGCGATCCACCGGCACTTCCCTCCCGCGAGGAGAGACGCTGGTGGGTCACGTGCGGGCGGCGGGCTGGCGGCGGCAGGGCGCTGGCGACCGTGTGACGTCCTGAATCCTGCGCGGCGATCAGGCGGAGTTCCAGCGCGATGACCTGCGCCACCGGCTCCGGCGGGTCGGACCGCCCCAGCATCTCGGCCGTGGCCTGGGCATCGGCGAAAAGGCCGGCGCGGCGCAGCGCGTCGACCACGCGCACCGTCTGCTCGGCATCGAGCGGCGGGCCACCCCGCCAGAGCGCGACCGCCTCGAGCCGCCAGGGGCGGGCGAGGTCGGGGCGGTTGAGGTCGTCCGCCACCCAGGCGGCCTGCAGCGTGGCCTCGGCCGCGGCATGCAGCGCGCCGGTCTCCTCCAGCACATGGGCCCAGGCGAGGAAGCGGCGGGCCAGCGGCGGGTGGGTGGTCTCGGCCAGCAGGGCGCGGAAGGGGGCGGCTGCCACGGCCTGGGCGGCCGCCGGGTGCGCCTTGGCGATGGAGGGCGCGGCATAGCCGCAATGCGGGCATTGCTGCAGCCAGCGCGCCATGGTGCCGCGGACCGGCTCCCCGGGGCGCAGGTCGAGGTCGGGGGCCTGTTCCGGCGGGCTAGGGCGGAACGGGGGCTGGCGGCTCGCCGTGCCGCAGACGGCGCAGGTGGCCTGCGGTTCGCCCGCGGCGGGACGGGAACTGGCGGGAGAGGGCGCGGGCATCATGACCAAGTTAGGCATCCCGGTGGCAAAGGCGAAGGGGGATCGCGCACCGCACGCGGCTGCTTGTTGAGGACGGGGGGGGGCGAGGGGCCGGGCGGCGGGCCGGGCCGGCAGGGCCAGGCGGGGCGCGCCGGGCCCGGGGCCGGGCACCGGCGCGGCCGCTCCGCGGCGGCGGGGCGCGAGGACATCACCGGCATGGCGGGTTGTCCTCGCCGTGCCGCACCGGCGCCGCGGGTGTTGCCCGGCGGGCGGCGCCGAGGATATGTGGAATGCGATGCCGCGCGGCGACCTCTTTCCCGATATCGCTCCCTACGAGACGGGGCTCCTGCCGCTGTCTGGTGGGCATGTGATGTACTGGGAGCAGGTCGGCAATCCGCGCGGCCAGCCTGTGCTCTTCCTGCACGGGGGGCCGGGCGCCGGGGCCGGCGCGGTGCATCGCCGCTTCTTCGACCCGGGCCACTGGCGCGTGATCATCTTCGACCAGCGCGGCGCCGGCCGGTCCCGCCCGCTCGGCGAGCTGCGGGAGAACTCGACGCAGCACCTCGTCTCCGACATCGAGGCGCTGCGTCGCTTCCTCGGCGTCGACCGCTGGCTGCTGTTCGGCGGCAGCTGGGGCTCGACCCTTGCGCTGGCCTATGCGCAGGAGCACCCGGACCGCGTCCTGGGCTCGGTGCTGCGCGGCGTCTTCCTCGGACGCCGCAAGGAGGTCGACTGGTTCCTGACCGGGCTGCGCCGCGTCTTCCCTGATGCCTGGGCGCAGTTCGCCGAACACCTGCCCGTCGCCGAGCGCGGCGACCTGCTGGGCGCCTATCTGCGCCGGCTCTGCGATCCGGATCCGCTGGTCCACATGCCCGCGGCGCGGGCCTGGAGCCAGTACGAGGGGTCCTGCAGCACCCTGCTGCCGAGCCCGGACACGGTGGCAAGCTTCGCGCAGGACCGCACCGCGCTCGGCCTGGCGCGGATCGAGGCCTGGTACTTCGCCAACGACCTCTTCCTGCCGCCCGAGGGGCTGCTCGGCCGGATGGACAGCATCGCCCATATCCCGGCCGAGATCGTGCAGGGCCGCTACGACATGGTCTGCCCGTCGGAAACCGCCTTCGAGCTGGCCGCGGCCTGGCCGCGGGCGCGGCTGACGGTGGTGCCCGATGCCGGCCACTCCGCGCTGGAGCCCGGGGTGCGCACTGCGCTGGTCGCCGCGGTGGAGCGGTTCCGCCGCCGCGGCTGAGGCCCCGCGCCGGGCGCCAGGGCGCTCAGGGCGTGGCGTAGAAGCAGAGACCGCCGAGATCGGCCAGCGGGACCCGCCCGAGCGCCCAGGGCGGCAGCGCGTCCGCGGCATGCCAATGCGTCGCACCCCCGGTCGGGTCGCCGAGCGTGCCGGCCAGGGCGCGGGCCGCGATGCGGCGGCAGGCCTCGAAGGCCGGGCCATCCAGCGCCGCCGTGGCCATGCCGGACCGCGCGGCGGCGTCGCGCCAGCAGGCGAAGAGGAAGGGGGCGCGGCACACGGCGGCGATGATCGCCGGCCAGGGCATCCGGCCACCCGCCGGCAGCGCAGGCGCATAGCGCAGCCGCGCCGCCGCATCCCCGGCGGCCAGCCGGGCGCGGTTCACCACCACGGCGGCCAGCGCTTCCAACGCACGGACCGGGCGCGCGGCCGCTTCCGCATGCAGCGTCGCGGCGAGCAGGGCGATGGCGCGCGCTTCCATCCGGGCCGCGTGCGGCGCCGGGGCGGGGACGGGGCCGCTCAATGGTCGTCCTCCGCCTCGATCAGCGCCGGCAGGCGCGTGAAGGGGCCGGGACGGAGCGCGCCGGCATGCGTCGCCGTGTCGATCTTCGCCTCGATGCGCAGCAGCTGCGTCGTCATGCGCCGTTCCACCTCGCGGATCAGCGAGAGCGGCACGTAGGTGCGCGCGACCTCGAGCTTGAAGGCCGAGAGGTCCTCGCGCGTGCGGGTGACCACCTCCGTGTCGCGCAGGTCGGAGCGGTCGATGCGCTCGTGCAGGTCCCGCCTGAGCCCGTGGATCATCCAGAACAGCGCCGCCACGATGGGCGCCTCCACCGCGGTGATCCACCAGGTCGCCTCGATCTGCATGGCTGACTGCCCCCCCTCGGGCGGCTTGAAGGTTACGGGTGCCGCACCCACCCTCGGACGGCGGAGCCGCCGGAGGCAGGGACGGGACGATGTGGGACGAGCCCTATCTGGAGACCTGCTGCCGCTCGGCGCTGCACAGGCTGACGCTGGTCGGTGCGCCGGGCCGGCCGGAGGGTCTGGCGGACCAGCCCTGCCTGCAGCGCCTCGAGGCCATGGGGTTCGCGCGCCGCCGCGAGGACGGGCGCTTCACCATCACTGAGCCAGGCATCGCGCGGCACGCGCGCGAGATCCTGGGGAAGCCGGCGGCCTGAAGCGACCCGGTGGCCCGGGCGCTGGTTGGCGCGCAGGTCCGCGCCTTCCCACAGGGGCGACGAGGCGCCGGCGGTGCGGCAGGCCCGCAAGGCCTGCTGCCCGCACGGCGGCGGGTCAGCCCGCGCCCCGCCATCCCGGCCCGCGCGCTGCCGGCGGCGCGCCCGGCAGCCGCACCGGCTCGGCCAGCAGGCAGCCGGCCAGCGCATCCAGCGCATCGTCGCGCTGGCCCTGCAGGTCCGGCCTCCAGGCGGCCATCTCGGCCGGGAAGGGCGTGCGGAAGACGCTCTCGGCCGCGTAGAGGCGGCGTGCCGCGAGCGCCGGCTCCAGCGCCGCCAGGATGCGCTCGGCCTTGGCGCGGCGGCTGGTCTGCTCCACCACCGCACAGGCCGCGCCGGCCCGCGCCATCTCGCGCCGCAGCAGCGCCGGCAGGAAGCGGCCGATCCCGTTGGTCTCGACACGCAGCACCGGCAGCAGCAGGTCGCGGGCGATGCCGGCCACCGCGCGGCACTGCTGCGTCGCGGGGTCGACCGCGGCGTCGGCCTCGTGCGTCAGCCAGGCGATGCGGTGCAGGTAGTGGTTGCCCTCCGCATCGGCATAGGTGCAGGCGAGCACCGAGCCGTCGCCGCCGCCGCCCGCCCGCCCGAAGGCCGGGTCCCAGAAGCCGCCGCCCGAGACCAGCCGCCGGCCGAGCAGCGACAGCAGCGGCCGCCCGCCGGCCTCGCGATAGTCCGGCTCCTCGGCGTAGCGGATCAGCCCGGCGGGATCGAGCCGCGCGGCCTGCTCCTCCACCGCCTCGAGCTGCATCTGCCGGGCGAAGTGCAGCGGGCCGACGCGGGCGCGCAGCTCGGCGATGCGGGTGGCGGAGAAGCGCTCGGGCCAGGCGCTGCGCCCCTCGGCGTCGAGCAGCGGGACGGCGAGGCGGCGATACCCCTCGAGGAAGCCGTCGCCGCCCTCGCCCGCCGGCCGGTAGAGGCTGTCGGCGCAGTGCGGCGTGCCGACGTAGAGGATGGTGCCCTCGGGCGTCAGCACGAACTCGGTCTCGGTCAGCCGCTCGCGCAGCTCGGCGCGGCGGGCCGGCGTCTCGCAGGTGTTGGGCACCTCGACGTCGTCGCAGATGATCAGGTCGGCGCGGGCGCCGGTGATGTTGCCCGACAGGCC
This sequence comes from uncultured Acetobacteraceae bacterium, assembly GCA_964401305.1. Lineage (GTDB taxonomy): Bacteria > Pseudomonadota > Alphaproteobacteria > Acetobacterales > Acetobacteraceae > JAIEOP01. The sequence goes on from CAYNYQ010000051.1 coordinate 12,692, forward strand.
CTGCGCCATCATGGAAGGATCGCGCAGCACCGCCTCGCGCGCGACGGTGAAGCGGTCCATCGCCCAGCTCTCCGGCGTCTCCGGCAGGAGGCGGGCGCAGAGCGGGTGGCGCTCGAGGATGCGGCGGACGGTCGCCACCATCTTCGTCGCCAGCATCTGGTCGGCGGCGAGGACGAGGATGCGCGCCGACGGGTCGCGCAGCAGCCACCATGCGCAGTAGAGGCCGACCAGCGTGGACTTGCCGCAGCCGCGGAAGGCGGTGAGCACCAGGCGCCGGTCGCCGGCGGCGCGCCGGGCGCCGAGCCAGCGCGCGATGCGCCGGTGCACCGCCGGCATCTCCTGGGCCTGGATGCGAGTCCAGACCCAGGCGAATTCCACGAACTCCACGGATGCGGGCGTGGCGGTCACGGGCGGTTCAGCCACCGCCCGCATCGTCATAGGACGCGTCCTCTCCCGGTGCGGGCAGCGAGAGCGCCGCCTGGGCTTCGTGCAGCAGCGCGAAACCGTCCCGCACCTGCTCGACGCCGGCATCCTCGCCGATGAGGTCGAGCAACTGCTCGAGATGCGAGAGGCAGGTCTTGGCGGCGGCGTGGCGCGTGCCGAAGGCCTTCGGGTCCTCGTCAGGCTCGGGCAGGCTCATGCGGCGCACGAAGCCCGCATAATCCAGGGCGACGAGGCGCACGGCCTCACCGAAGGCCTGGGCATAGGCCCGGCCGCGACGGCGTCTCATGGGCATGGGACGCGGGGCGCGAAGGCGCCCGAACAGGCACGGCTGGCGTGGCACATGATGATTCTCCTGGAACGGGAGCACCCGGACGACATCGCCCGGGCGGGCCGCCGCTCGATGAAGCGGCGCTGGAAGACGGCGCGCCGCGTGAGGACGTCAGTCGGTCTCCTCCTCTGCCTTGGTCTTGCGGGTTCGCCGGGGCGCGATCGCCGGCGGGCAGGACGCCAGGTGGCGTGAGCCGCATGGTGGACCGTGCGCCCTGGACGTGGTCGGCGAAGGGCGTGGCGCCCGAAGGCGTGAGCGACGCGGACAAGCAACGCGCGAGGCCGAGACCAGCGAGCGCGGGCTCGCGGCCTGTGGTCTAGAGCCGCGGCTTGACGGCGCGCACGAACAGCGTGCCGTCGGCGCCCGCGATGGTGCCGCCGGTGACGTTCTGCGCGGTCACCCGCACCTGGTCGACGCCGGCCGTGCCGCCGACCGCGGCGTGGAACAGCAGGCCGCCGTTCCAGAAGCCGCTGGCGCGGGCGAAGCCGGCCTCGACGAAATCGCCCTGCCGTACGCCGGCCAGCGTGACGTCGGCGGTCGCCGTGGCGCCGGCGGCCAGCGTCGGCACGGTCCAGCCGAGGCTCGTCGAGTACTCGCGCCGGCCCCAGGCGCGGAGGATCACGGGCGGTGCGTGCACCGCCGGTGCGTAGAGACGGAGCGCGCGGAGGGTCGCCCCGGAGACGCCGCCGCGCACGCCGATGGCGGCGAAGCGTGCGTTGGCGTGCAGCGTCACGCGCTGCAGCCGGTTGAGCGCGAGGCCGCCGGTCAGGCTGTCGAGGTTTGCATTGCCCTCGTGGAAGAAGCTCGGGCTGCCGGCCCAGAGCGCGTTCATGTTCGAGAACAGCGCCGGATGCGCCGCGTCCAGCACCGCCTCGGCGGCATTGAACTGCAGCACCACCGGGCGGAGCTCGCTGCCCTCGGCGGCGATGAAGAACTCCTTGCACTCGCCGCAATCCACGACGAAGGCGATCGCGCGGCTGGTCGGCAGCGTGATGCCGTCGGCGCCGAGGCCGATGTTGCTCAGCCCCGGGAAGCAGAAGCCGTCGAGCGTCGTCGGCGGGCCGCTCGGGTTGCCCGAGAGCAGCGCCAGGCCCTCGAAGCCGATGCCCTCGGCCGAGACGACGGTCTGGCGGAAGGCGCGGCTGCGGATCGTCTCGGCCGCCGCCACGAGGCGCGGGGTGGCGATGGCGGCGGCCGCCTGGTGCAGCGGGATGACGGTGCCGCCGGCGCGCGTCGCGCCCGCCGGGTAGTCCACTGCGCAGCCGAGGAAGCCGTAGGTGCCGACGAAGGCGACCTCGTAGACCGCGTCGTTGAAGGCGCCGCTGTGGCGCGCGACGAAGGGCGAGCAGCCTTCCATGCGCACGTTGCGCGCCACCAGCGCGCGACCGTCCACCTCCAGCAGGAAGGGGATGGCATCCACCGTGCCGGGCGTGCCCTGGCGCTGCAGCTCGAAGGCCGGGGCGTAGTAGGCATGCGCGTTGTGCAGCACATAGGCGCCCGGCGCGGCCGAGAGGCGCACGCCGTAGCGCGCCCGCGTCGGGTTGGTCGCCGAGGAACAGGCGAAGTGCCCGCCGATGAAGCGCAGCGAGTTCATCCAGGCCTGGGCCGTCAGCGTCCGGCAGTCGAGCCCCACCTTGTTGTCGATCAGCCGCTGCAGGTGGATGGTGCTGTCCTCGCAGCCACGCCCGTCGCCGGCGAGCTGCAGGCCGATGGTGAAGCGCTCGGCGCGCCGGACCTCCACCGTGCAGGCGTCGATGTTGTAGAGGCGGATGCCGACATCCTCCTCGTTCGTCCAGTTGCTCTGCGTGGCGCGGATGACCGAGAGGCCGCGATACTCCCGCCCCTGGGTGTTCACCGTGCCGCCGTCGCCGATGGTCAGCGCCGCCTGTCCGGCGGGGCCGGCGTAGAGGATGGTGCCGCGCATCGAGAGCCCCGCCGCGGCCGAGAGCAGGCGCAGCGGCATGGTGGTGCGGTAGCTGCCCTCGCCGATCTCGAGCGCATGGCCCGACGCCGCGGCGGCGTTCATCGCCGCCTGCAGCGCCGGACCGTCATCGGCCACGCCGTCGCCGACGGCGCCGAAGTCGCGCGCGGAGAGGATCTCGGCGAACTTGTCCTCGACCGTGCGCGGCACGCCGCCGGGGAAGGGCAGTGTCACCGTGCCCTGGCCGCGGTCGAGCACCGTGACGTCGCCGACGCTGTCGAAGGCGAGCAGGCGGTTGGCCCGCACGCTGCGCGCCGGCAGCGCGCTGAGCGTGCCGACCTCGCCCGGATCGAGCCGGATGGTCTGACCGAGCTCCTCCTTCACCTCCTGCAGCGCGGCGACCTGGTAGTCCAGCTCGTCGTTCAGCGTGCGGCTGCGGAGGACGCCGTTCTCCTGGAAGTCGCTGGTGCGCGCGACGACGAGGTTGCGGCGGAGGGTGACGAGGGCGCCGGAGGCGGGCGGCGCGGCGAAGGCCACCGTCCCGCCATCCGAGCTGCCGGCACCGCCCACGGTGAAGCCCGCGTTCTGCACCGCGCCGTCGATCCGCACCTCGAGATCCGCGGCCTCGAAGATCGGGAAGGGATAGGTGAAGCTGGTCTGGGCGCCGTCTGCCGCGTACTGGACGCGCGGCGCGACGTCGCCGATGCGGATATGCTCGTCCATCGGTCGGGGCCTCGAAGCTGTGTAGGGGCGCGCGGCCGCCAGGCGGGGCGCGGGCGAGGGCGGGCCGGCGCACGGCCCCGGCGGGATGCGGGCGGGCGGGCCTCAGCCGAGCAGGCTGCGGGCGGCCTGTCCGAGGGAGCGGCCGGCCTGGAGGAAGGCCGTCACCGTGCCGTCCGGGGCGAGCAGGCTGGCGCGGCCGCGGGCGAGGCGGACGCGGAAGGCCTCGTCGCTGCTGCCCTCCGCGGCGGCGGCGGCCTCGTTGAGCCCCGTCGTCAGCGCGGCGGCGGAGCCCTCGTCGGGCGCGATGCCGCCGGCGGCGAGGCGCGTGCGCGCGGTGGCCACGGTGCGGCTCAGGCTGCCGGCGCGCTCGGCCCGGTCCCGCTCGCGCTGCACGACCAGCTCCTGCTGGCGCACCTGCTCCTGCTGCTGCGCCGCCTGGGCCTGGGCGCGCTGCGTCTGGCGCTGCGCGTCGGCCTGGCGGATGCCGCCGAGCGCCGTCGCGCCCGCGGCGGCGACGGTGGCGATGGAGGTGAGCGCGCCCATCAGCGGCGGCCCTCGATCAGGGGGCGGCATCGCATCGCGTGGGGCTCCTCGTCTTGGGCCGGGCGCATCAATCGGTGCTCCTCATTTCCGTCGTCACGCCGAGCAGGATCATCGGCAGCGGCGCGTCGTCCTCGATGCGCCAGAGCGGGGCCAGCGCGTCGCGCCGCCAGCCGAGGGCGCGCAGCCGGACATCGCCGGTGAAGCGCTGCGGCGCGGCGTCGAGCAGCGGCGTGTCGAGCCGCCGGAACGGCACCTGCCGCGGCCCGGCGCCGAGATCGACGGCCAGCGCCGCGGTCTCCAGCAGCCGGAAGGTCACGGAGACCAGCCGGATCGGCGCGGCGCGCACGCCGACCGCCGAGGTGAGGTCGGGCGGCAGCGGCTCGACCACATGGGTGAAGCGCAGCCCGACCTGCACCCGCGTGGCCGGCGGGTCGATGCCGATGGCGCTGGCGACGACCTCGGCATCCGCACGCGGCGCGTCGTCGGCCAGCACGCCGACCCGGCGGCCGTCGAGATGGGCGAGGCCGCTCCAGCGGTCCTCGGGCGTCGCGCTCTCGCCGGTGAGCGCGGCGTCGAGGCCGAGCGTCTCGTCGAAGCGTTCGATGCGCCAGCTGCCCTGCCGCTCCACCGCCGCCCAGACCGTGCCCTCGATCTCGGCGAGGGAGCGGAAGGCGCCGTCGGTCTCCTGCCCGGTCCAGGCGGTGACCTGCTCGGCGCGGTAGAGCGTGAGCGTCGCCAGCGAGCCGTCGGCCATCGCCACGTGCAGCAGGCGCCTGACCTGGTCGTAGGCCATGGCGACCGGCTCGCGCACCAGGTGGCGCGCGGCCAGCGCCAGGTCGTTCGCCTGGTAGACCTGCTGGAGGTCGGTGTAGACGAACTCGAAGAGGCCGCGCCCGTTGCGGGCGCAGAAGATGGTCGCGCCGTCGACATCGACCGGCGGCACGGTGCGCGAGACCGGGGATCCGACGCGGGTCTGCCGGTTGATCTGGATGTTGGCCGGCGTCAGCGGCGCGCCGGTCACCATCCATTCGGCGCCCGAGGTGAAGATCTGCAGGTGCTGGCCCGAGAACAGGCCGCGGATCGCGTTCACCTGGTCCGAGACCAGACCGAAGGCGATCGCCTGGTCGTCGAGCCCGGTGCCCGTGTCGAAGTTGAAGAGGTCGCCGGTCTGCGACAGCCAGAGCCGGTTGGGCAGGTCGCGCGAGCCGCCGATGGCCAGGCGGTCCTGGTGGAAGGCGATGGTCGCGGGCCAGCCGCGCGCCGGCGAGAAGGCCGTCTCCTCCCAGTCCGTGGTCGCATCGGTGCCGGGCAGCGTCTGCTCGACAGTGGCGAAGGCATGCGTCGGGCTCGCCACCGACTGGATGACGAGCTGGCGGCCGCGCAGCAGGAAGCGCACGCCGGCATGCTCCGGCAGGAAGGCCGGCGCCGTGGCGTAGAGCTGGATCGCGCCCACCACGTCGTCCGGCACCAGCGCCACCGCGGCCGGGGCGAAGCGGTGGAAGGGCGCCGGCACGAAGTCCCAGGGGCGCACCGACCAGCTGGTGTGGCCGGTGCGGGTGATCCGCTGCGGCACCATCTCGGGATGCACGACCAGCAGCGTGTCCGCGCTCTGCGTCCAGGACAGCTGCGGCAGCATCGCGCCGGTCCAGGGGCCGCCCACCAGTGCCACCTCGGCATCGCCGACGAAGACGCGCATGCCGCCCTGCTCGAAGGCGAGGAGGTAGGTCTGCTCGGTGTTGAACTCGAAGGGGATCAGCCGCACCGGCCCGGGCAGCAGCGCGATGTGGCGCAGGCCCGGGCGACGCTGCACGCCGCCGGTCGGCTGGATGAAGACGTTGCGCAGCCGCGCCGCTCCGTTGGCATAGGCGCGGAGATCCGGGCGGCCGAGCAGCTCGGGCCCGACCTCGCCGGCGGTGAAGCTGGTCTTGAGGGTGCGCGTGGCTGCCATCAGGTGCCGCTCCCGCCCAGGCGCGCGGCGATCAGCGGGAAGTCCTCGATCGCGCGCACCGTCGCCTGCTGGCTGTCGGCCTGGCGCGCCGCGCGCAGCTCCTGCTCCGCCAGGCGGTAGAGCATCTCCGCGCGGCTCGCATTCTCGGTCAGCGGCAGGCAGAACTCGGCGGCGAGGCGCGCCACCAGCGCCGCGTCGAAGAAGGGCGGGAAGGCGCTCTCGTCGGGGCGGAAGATGTAGGTCAGCACCACCTGCGGCGCGTTGGCGTGCAGCCGGTTCTCGAGGATCCGGTAGGCCAGGCCGCGGCCCGCGCCGGGCGGGCCGGCCGAGAGGGCGCGCAGGAAGCCGGGCGGCAGCTGGAAGGCGTACTGGAAGTCGCCGGTCGGCGTGGCGGAGAGTCGCGGCAGGCTGGTCTGCCCCGTGGCGAAGCTCCAGGGGTGCAGCGAGAGCAGCGCGTCGCGGATCACCGGGTAGAGGTTGGCCGCGACCTCCGCTTCCGCCGTGCCCTCGTCGAGCGAGGTCACCGGCTGCGCGCCGATCTTCAGCAGCGCGCGGGAGGAGAGCGCGAGGGCGGAGAGGGGCATGGGACCTCGTTGGGGTCGGGGGCGTGGGGCAGCCCGCTCCGGCCGCCCCGGGGCGGGGGCGGGCCGGAGCGGTGCCGGGCGGGTGGTGCGGCGGGGCGGATCGGCAGGTGCCCGCGCGGGTCAGCGCCCGCGCGGGCGTCGGTGCGGTCCGGCGTTGCGGCTGCGTGCGGTCGACGGGCTGCGCACGGGCGCGGCGCAGTCCCTGGCGCGCATCCGCAGCCTATTCCTTCGCGCGCATCCGCACTCTACTCCTTGGCGCGCATCCGCAGTTTACTCCTTC
>CAYNYQ010000052.1:0-19272 GCA_964401305.1 uncultured Acetobacteraceae bacterium
GCGTGGCGCGGCCGTGACCGCCCCGGCCGCGCCGCGGACCTGTCCCCCCGCCGGGGCTTCGCCTAATGGGAGCGCCCGGGCCAGCAAGCGGCCGACCCCGGCCCGGCCGGGCCCGCGCGCGGCCGGACGGGAGAGGCCGATGCCGGAGGATGCACCGCTGACGACCACCGCGCGGGCGATCGGGCTGATCGCCGTCGTCGTCCTGGCGACGGCCTGCTTCCTGGTGCTGCGGCCCTTCCTCTCCGCCCTGCTCTGGGCCGCGATCCTGGTCTTCTCGACCTGGCCCGCCTTCCGCCTGCTGCGCGAGCGGCTGCGCCTCTCCCCGGGCGTTGCCGCGCTGGCGATGGTGGTCGCCGAGTTCCTGCTGATCGGGCTGCCGCTGGTCTACGCCACGCCGACCCGGCGCGAGGACATCGAGGGCCTGCGCACCGCCGTGGAGCAGCTGCTGAGCCAGGACTTCCCCGATTTCGGCCTCTGGCTCGGCGGCATTCCCGTGGTCGGCGCCTGGCTCGCCGGCTGGTGGGCGGATTTCGCGCCCGACCTGCCGGGCATGATCGCGGTGATCCGGCCGCATGCCGGCACCATCGCGCAATCGGCGCTGGCGGTGCTGCTGGCGGTGCTGTCGGGCCTTGCCGAGGTGCTGATGGCGATCCTCTTCGCCTTCTTCCTCTACCGCGACGGGCCGGCAATCGCGGCGCGGATGGAGGGCGCGCTGCAGCGCCTGGCCGGGGAGCGCACGCGCCACCTGCTGGAGCTGACCGGCGACGTCACCCGCGGCGTCGTCTTCGGCCTGCTGGGGACGGCGGTGGTGCAGGGGGTGATGACCGCCTTCGGCCTCTGGATCGCCGGCGTGCCGCGGCCGGTGCTGCTCGGCGTGATCGCCGGCGTCATCTCGATCCTGCCGGTCGGCGCGCCGCTGGTCTGGATCCCGGCGACGATCTGGCTCTTCGCCGAGGGGCAGACGGCCTGGGGCATCTTCCTCGCGCTTTATGGCGGGCTCGGCATCTCCTCGATCGACAACGTGATCCGTCCCTGGTTCATCTCCCGCGGCGCCGACCTGCCGCTGCTGCTGACCCTGCTGGGGGCGCTGGGCGGGGTCTTCGCCTTCGGCTTCCTCGGCCTTTTCCTGGGGCCCGTGGTGCTGGCGGTCGGCTTCACGCTGCTGAAGGACTGGGCGGAGGCATCCTCCTCCCCGGCGCCGGGGGCGGGGGCGCCGTCCGGGCCCAGGGCGAAGGGTGCCGACTGAAACCCTTCCCGCGCGCCGCGCGCACCCCTAAAGGGGCCGCCGCCAGCCGCCGGCCGAGCGGCCCGGGAGACGAGGACAGAGGCTTCATGCGCAAGCGCGATTGGCTGCGGTCCGCCATGCTGGCGGCGGCGGCGGTGCTGGGGGTGGCGGCTGCGGCCGAGGCGCGGACCGTGCGCTGGGCCGCGAGCGGGGACCCGAACACGCTCGACCCGCACAGCCAGAATGTCGGCACCGTCACCATGGTGCTGCAGCAGGTCTACGACGCGCTGGTGGCGCGCCAGCCGGACCTGCGCCCGGCGCCGGGCCTGGCCACCGAATGGCGCCAGGTCGAGCCGACGCGCTGGCGCTTCGTGCTGCGCGAAGGCGTGCGCTTCCACGAGGGCGAGGCCTTCGGCGCCGAGGACGTGGTCTTCTCCATCGACCGCGCCCGCCAGCCGACCAGCAATTTCGGCATCTTCGTCGACACCATCGAGCGCGCCGAGGCGGTGGATGCGCGCACCGTCGACATCGTCACCAAGGTCCCCGACCCGATCCTCGACTACAAGCTCGCCAGCGTCTTCATGGTGTCGAAGTCCTGGGCCGAGCGGCACAACGCGACCCGGCCGCAGAACACCCGCGCGCGGGAGGAGATGCACACCGTGCGCAACGCCAACGGCACCGGCGCCTTCCGCCTGGCCGTGCGCGAGCCCGACGTGCGCACCGTGCTGCAGCGCTCCGACGCCTGGTGGGGCTGGCGGGACAACCCGGGCGGCGTGCCCGCGGGGAACGTGACGGAGCTGGTCTACCGGCCCATCGCCTCGGACGCGACGCGCATCGCGGCGCTGCTCTCGGGCGAGGTCGACTTCGTGCTCGACCCGCCGCTGCAGGATCTCGGCCGGCTGCGCCAGGCCGGCAACATCCGCGTGCTGGAGGGGCCGGAGATCCGCACGCTGTTCCTGGTCTTCGACACGCACCGCGACGAGCTGCTCTATTCGGACGTGAAGGGCAGGAACCCCTTCAAGGATCTCCGCGTGCGCCAGGCGCTCTATCATGCGATCGACATCCAGGCGATCCATCGCGTGGTGATGCGCGGCCAGTCGGTGCCGACGGGGACGCTCTTCCCCGAGCAGGTGAACGGCTATGCGCGGGAGGAGGATGTCCGCCTGCCGCACGACCAGGCGCGCGCCCGCGCCCTGCTGGCCGAGGCGGGCTATCCGAACGGCTTCGCGGTCACGCTCGACTGCACGAACAACCGCTACATCAACGACGAGCAGATCTGCCAGGCGATCGCGGCGATGTGGTCGCGCGTCGGCGTGCGCACGGCGCTGAAGGCGCAGCCGCTGGGTCCCTTCTTCGCGCAGATCCAGCGCGACGACACCTCGGTCTACATGCTGGGCTGGGGCGTGCCGACGCTCGATGCGCTCTATTCCTTCCAGTCGCTGCTGGCGACGCGGGGCGCGGCGCCGGGGGACGGGATCTGGAATTTCGGCCGCTATTCCAACCCGGCGATGGACGCGCTGATCCAGCGCATGAAGACCGAGAGCGGCGCGGCGCGCGAGGCGGCGATCCGCGAGGCGCTGCGCCTCTACCGCGCGGACGTGCCGCACATCCCGCTGCACCACCAGATGATCCCCTGGGCGGTGCGCGCCAACATCCAGATGCCGCACATGCCGAACAACCAGCCCTATTTCCGCTGGGCGGTGGTGAACTGATGCCGCCCGGCGCGGGCGGGCGCCGCGCGCCGCATCGGCCCCTGCACGCAGGGTTGGTGTGGCGGCTGCGTGCAGGGGCCGGATAGTCATGTTCGCCTTCGTCGTCTCGCGCATCCTGCAGGCGGTGCCGGTGATGCTGGTCGTGGCGCTGCTCTCCTTCGCCATGTTCGCCTATGTCGGCGACCCGGTGGCGATCATGCTGGGCCAGGACTTCACCGAGGCGCAGCGCGCGGCGCTGGTGGCCGAGCTCGGCCTCGACCAGCCCTTCTTCGTGCAGTTCGCCAAGTTCGTGGCCAATGCGGCGCAGGGGGAGTTCGGCCTCTCCTACCGCCTCTCCCGCCCCGTGGCGGAGCTGATCGCCGAGCGCGCGCCGGCGACGCTCGAGCTCGCCTTCTGCGCCGCGGCGCTGGCGCTGCTCGTCGGCGTGCCGATGGGGGTCTATACCGGGCTCTACCGGAATTCCTGGCTCAGCCGCTTCTTCCTGACCTTCAGCCTGGTCGGCGTCTCGCTGCCGACCTTCCTGATCGGCATCCTGCTGATCCTGGTCTTCTCGGTCTGGCTCGGCTGGCTGCCGAGCTTCGGGCGCGGGGACACGGTGCAGCTCGGCTGGTGGAGCACGGGGTTCCTCACCCTCTCGGGCATCAAGGCGCTGATCCTGCCCTCGATCACGCTCGGCCTCTTCCAGCTGACGCTGATCATGCGCCTCGTGCGCGCCGAGATGCTGGAGGTGCTGCGCACGGACTACATCAAGTTCGCCCGCGCCCGCGGCCTGGCGAACCGCGCCGTGCATTTCGGCCATGCGCTGAAGAACACGCTGGTGCCGGTGATCACCATCGCCGGGCTGCAACTGGGCGGCATCATCGCCTTCGCCATCGTGACGGAGACGGTGTTCCAGTGGCCGGGGATGGGGCTGCTCTTCATCCAGTCCGTGGGCGCGGCCGACATCCCGGTGATGGCGGCCTACCTGCTGCTGATCGCGCTGGTCTTCGTCACGATCAACCTGGTGGTGGACCTGCTCTACTACGCGGTCGATCCGCGGCTGCGGGTCGGCGGCGGCGCGGCGCGGGGCGGGCACTGAGATGGCCGCGCCAGGAAACGCACCGGGGGCCTTCGCCCGCGCGCTCGACAGCGACCTCTGGCATTCCTTCAGCCGCTCCCCGGTGACGGTGATCTCGGCGCTGGTGGCGCTGGCCTGCGTCCTGGGCGCGGCGCTGGCGCCCTGGATCGCGCCGCACAACCCCTTCGACCTCGCCAGCCTGAACCTGATCGACGCCTTCAAGCCGCCATCCTGGGCCGAGGCGGGGGATGCCACCTACCCGCTCGGCACCGACGACCAGGGGCGGGACATGCTCTCGGCCATCATGTACGGGGCACGGGTCTCGCTGCTCGTCGGCATCTCGGCGGTGCTCTTCTCCATGGCGCTCGGCGTCACGCTTGGCTTGGTGGCGGGCTATATCGGCGGCACGCTGGACAGCCTGTTGATGCGCATCGCCGACATCCAGCTGACCTTCCCCTCCATCCTGATCGCGCTGCTGGTCGACGGCGTCGTGCGCGCCGCGCTCCCCCGCGACACGCACGACCAGATCGCCCTCTTCGTGGTGATCTTCGCCATCGGCATCTCCGCCTGGCCGGCCTTCGCGCGCACCGTGCGCGGGTCGACCCTGGTGGAGCGCAACAAGGAATACGTCCTCGCAGCGCGGGTGATCGGCCTCTCGCGCGCCCGCATCATGGTCACGCACGTGCTGCCCAACGTGCTCGGGCCGGTGCTGGTGATCGCCACGCTCAACCTCGGCAACGCCATCATCTCCGAGGCGACGCTCTCCTTCCTCGGCGTCGGCGTGCCGCCGACCCAGCCCTCGCTCGGCACCCTGATCCGTATCGGCAACGACTTCCTGTTCAGCGGCGAGTGGTGGATCACGATCTTCCCAGGCCTCGCGCTGATCGCCATGGTGCTGTCGGTCAACCTGCTGGGCGACTGGCTGCGCGACGCGCTGAACCCCAGGCTCCGATGACCCCGAACGCCGCCGCCCCCCTGCTCGAGGTCGAGGACCTGCGGGTCGAATTCCCGACGCGGCGCGGCACGCTGACCGCGCTCGACGGCGTCTCCTTCTCGATCGCGCCGGGGGAGGTGCTGGGCGTCGTCGGCGAATCGGGCGCCGGCAAGTCCATGACGGGCGCGGCCATCATCGGCCTGCTCGAGCCGCCGGGGCGCATCGCGGGCGGGCAGATCCGCCTCGCCGGCCGGCGCATCGACGGCCTGCCCTACGAGCAGATGCGCCAGGTGCGCGGGCGCGAGATCGGCGCCATCTTCCAGGACCCGCTGACCACGCTGAACCCGCTCTACCGCATCGGCGACCAGCTGGTGGAGACCATGCAGACCCATCTCGCCGTCACCGCGGCCGAGGCGCGGCGCCGCGCGATCGAGTGGCTCGAGCTGGTCGGCATTCCCGCCGCGGCGCAGCGGGTGGACAGCTACCCGCACGAATTCTCGGGCGGCATGCGCCAGCGCGTGGTGATCGCGCTCGCGCTCTGCGCCGAGCCGAAGCTGATCGTCGCCGACGAGCCGACCACCGCGCTCGACGTCTCGATCCAGGCGCAGGTCATCGCGCTGCTCAAGCGCCTGGCGCGCGAGAAGGGCACGGCGATGATGCTGGTCACCCACGACATGGGCGTGATCGCCGAGACCGCCGACCGTGTCGCGGTGATGTATGCCGGGCGCATCGCCGAGATCGGGCCCGTGCGCGAGGTGGTAAAGCACCCGAAGCACCCCTATTCGGTCGGGCTGATGGCCTCCATCCCGCCGCTCGACCGCCGGGTGGAGCGGCTGGCGCAGATCGAGGGCGCCATGCCGCGCCTCTCGGCCATTCCGCGGGGCTGCGCCTTCAACCCGCGCTGCCCCTATGCCTTCGACCGCTGCCGCGCCGAGCGGCCGGAGCTGCTGGAGACGGGCGCGACCCGCGCCGCCTGCTGGCTCTACGACGCCGCCTCGGCGCGCCACGTCCGCGGGGCGCCGACCCATGGGTGAGCAGATCGTCCAGGCGCCCGATCCCGCCGACTTCGCCGCCGCCGTCGAGGCCGTGCCGACCGCGCCGCGCGCCGCCGCCCCTGGGCCGGCCGGCCCGCCCATGCTCGCGGTCGAGGATCTCGCGCGGCACTTCGATGTCTCCCGCCCCGTCCTGCAGCGCCTCTTCGCCGGCGAGGGGCGGCGGATCCTGCGCGCGGTCGACGGCGTCTCCTTCGCCATCCCGAAGGGCACCACGCTCTCGCTGGTGGGGGAGAGCGGCTGCGGCAAGTCCACCGTCGCGCGGCTCGTCGTCGGGCTCTATCCGCCGACCCGCGGGCGCGTGCTGTTCGACGGGCAGGACCTGGCGCGCGCGCGCGCGGAGTCGGCGCAGCGCCGGCGCATGCAGATGATCTTCCAGGACCCCTATGCCTCGCTGAACCCGCGCTGGCGCGTGCGCGACATCATCGCCGAGCCGATCCGTGCCTTCGGCCTGGTCCCCGGCGCCGCCGCGCAGCGCGAGCGCGTGGCCGAGCTGCTGACCCATGTCGGCCTCTCGCCGCTGGACGGCGAGAAGTACCCGCACGAGTTCAGCGGCGGCCAGCGCCAGCGCATCTCGATCGCCCGCGCCCTCTCCTCCAGCCCGGAGTTCCTGGTCTGCGACGAGCCCACCTCGGCGCTCGACGTCAGCGTGCAGGCGCAGATCCTGAACCTGATGAAGGCGCTGCAGCGCGAGCTCGGCCTCACCTACCTCTTCATCAGCCACAACCTGGCCGTGGTGCGGCAGGTCTCGGACCGCATCGGCGTTATGTATCTGGGTCGCATCGCCGAGCTCGCCCCGGCCGAGACGCTCTTCACCACGCCGCGCCACCCCTATACGCGCGCCCTGATGGAGGCGATCCCCGATCTCGACATGACGGGCCGCCAGCGCATCCCGGTGGGCGGCGAGGTGCCGAGCCCGATCAGCCCGCCGCCGGGCTGCGCCTTCCACCCGCGCTGCCCCCTGGCGAACGCGCGCTGCCGCACCGAGCCGCCGGCGCTGCTCCCCGCCCGCGGCACGCCGGAGGCGCTGGTCGCCTGCCACGCAGTGGAGGAGGGCCGGGATGGCGGCCCCGCGCCCGGCGCCTCCGCCGCCCCCTTGTCCGCCGCCGCATCGATCCCCTGATACCCGGCCGGCCGCCGCGTCGGGGGACGGGGCGGCAGGAGGGTTGGAGAAGGATGGGCCGGTTCGGTCCCCCGGCATGGCGCGGCGCCCGCATGGCGGCTTCCCTGTCGGCTGCTTTGTTCCTCGCCACAGCCTGCGACGACCCCGCGGTGCCGCCCGCGCCGGATCGCGCGGCCATCGCCGCGGCGCAGCGCGAGATCGCCGCCGCCCCGCTGCCCGGCGCCAATGCGCGCAGCCCGGCCGCCGACCGCGCCATGCAGCAGCGCGTCGCCGCGCGCCTGGCCGAGGCGGCGCAGCCCTTCTGCCGGCAGGAGCTCGGCCGCGCCTGCGCCTTCCGCATCGACCTCATGCAGGCGCCGGAGGCCAATGCCTTCGCCACCGGCAGCAACCACATCGTGGTCACCACCGGCATGATGCGCCTGCTGGAGACCGAGGACGAGCTCGCCGCCGTCGTCGCGCACGAGATGGCGCACCACATCGCCCGCCACGTCGCCGAGGGCACGCTGCGCACCCAGGCCGGCGCGGTGGTGGGTGCGCTGGCCGGCGCGGCGGCGAGCCAGGCGATCGGCGTCGATCTCGGCCTCTCGCGGATCGGCGCGCAGCTCGGCGCGCAGGCCGGGCGGCTGTCCTACTCGAAGGCGGATGAGCGGGAGGCGGACTATCTCGGCGCGCACATCATGGCGCGGGCCGGATTCGATCTCGACCGTGGCGGCGCGCTCTGGGCGAAGCTGACGCGGCTGTCGGGCAAGGGCACGACCTCGCTGCTGGACAGCCACCCGGCCGGGCCGGAGCGCCTGGCCGCCTGGCGCCGCACCGCCGAGGAGATCCGCGCCGACCCCGCCGCCCCGCCGCGCCGCGCGCGCTGAACGGCGGGCGCGGCGCTCAGCCCACCAGCGCCAGGAGGCCGGCGACCGCGCCGACGCCGCAGGCCGCCACGCCGGCGGCGCGGCGGAAGCCCCCCGCGGGGACGGCGCCGAGGCGCCGGGTCAGCGCCATCGCGCCATAGGCGATCGCCGCCTGGGTGCCGGCCAGCCCCAGCAGATAGGCGAGGACGGGGCCCGTCTCGGAGCCAACCACGGCCTCGGCGAAGGCATGGCCGTGGAACAGGCCGGCCGCGGCGAAGAGCGCGGCCAGCAGGCCGGCGCCCGCCGCCTCGCGCCGCAGCAGCAGCCCGCCGGCGGCGAGCAGCGAGGCGGCGACCAGCACCTCCACCGGGCCGAGCCCGAGGCCGCCGAGATGCAGCAGCGTGCCGGCGACCCCCGCACCGAGGAAGAACAGCGGCAGCACGAGGCGCATGCCGGTGTCCCGCGCGCCCGCCGCTAGCACGCCGGCGGCCAGCACGAAGGCCAGGTGGTCGAGGCCGATCACGGGATGGCCGATGCCCGAGAGCAGCCCCTCGAGCAGGGTGGCGGGCGCGGCGCCGCCCATCGGGTGGTGCGCCAGGGCGCTGCCCGGCAGGGCGAGGAGCAGGATGGGGACGAGACGGATCATGGGGCACTCCTTGCCCGCAGCATCGCCGGCCCGGCCCGCGCGCGCAACGGCGGGAATGGCGCCGGCGGGCCGTGACGGGGCCGGGGCGCGGCGCGGGGGAGGCGTGCTGTCGCGCGATGCCAGGCGCCGCCTCCTTGCGGGACCCGTGCTTTCGCCCTTCCATGCCGGGGCACGGCCCGCGACGGGTCTGCAGGGAGATGACGCCATGTCCAAGAAACGCCTTCTGCTCGGCCTTGCCGCTGCGCTGATGGCCGCGCCGGCGCTGGCGCAGCAGCCCGCCCCCGTCCCGGGCTGGGCCGTCGGGCGGCCCGAGGGCTCGACCCTCGCCCCGCATGCGCCGCGGCTGACCGTGACCCCGGCGGCCGATGTGCCGGTCGGCGCCATCCGCCTGCCGCCCGGCTTCCAGGCCGAGATCTTCGCCCATGGCCTGCCCGGCGGGCGCACCATGGCCGAGGGGCCCAACGGCACGATCTTCGTCGGCACCCGCGTGATCGGCCGCGTCTACGCCATCTCGCGCAACCCGGACGGCACCACGCGCGTGCGCACCATCGCCCAGGGGCTGAGCCAGCCCAACGGCCTGGTGATGATCGGCAACAGCCTCTACGTGCTGGCGGTCAACCGGGTGCTGCGCTTCGACAACATCGAGGCGAACCTCGACAACGTGCCGGCGCCGGTGGAGCTGACCGGCGCCTTCGGCTTCCCCACCGAGCAGGACCATGGCGGCAACCACCACTGGAAGTTCGCCACGCTCGGCCCGGATGGCCGGATCTACACCAATGTCGGCGTGAAGTGTAACGTCTGCGAGTTCGACCGCGATCAGTATGCGCTGCTCGTCTCCTTCAACCCCGACGGCAGCGGGCGGCGGATCGAGGCGCGCGGCGTGCGCAACAGCGTCGGCATGGCGCATCATCCGCTGACGCGCGAGCTCTGGGCGACCAACCATGGCCGCGACTGGGCCGGCAACGACTCGCCGAGCGACACGCTGATCCGCGTCCGCCGCAGCGGCGAGGATCACGGCTTCCCCTTCTGCGTCGGCGAGTGGCGCGACCCGCAGTACAATGCCGGGCGCACCTGCAGCGAGTTCCAGCAGCCGGCGGCGCTGCTCGGCGCGCACGTCGCCGCGCTGGGGATGCGCTTCTACACCGGCACGATGTTCCCCGAGCAGTATCGCAACCAGATCTTCCTGGCCCGGCGCGGCTCCTGGAACCGCGAGCGGCTCTCGGGCTACGACGTCGTGGTCGCGCATCTCGACGCCCAGGGGAACGTCACGCGGCTCGAGGAATTCCTCACCGGCTTCCGCGACGACGCGAACCAGAAGTTCCTCGACCGGCCCGTCGACGTGCACGTGATGCGCGACGGCTCGCTCCTCGTCTCCGGCGAGCAGATGGGTGCGATCTACCGCATCACCTATCGCCGGTGACGCTGCGGCGATGGTTGGCGGCGGCCATCCTGGCCGTCGCGCTGCCCGGCGCCGCGCCGGCCCAGGACCGGGCCCGCGGCGCCGAGCTCGCCGCCACCTGCGGGGTCTGCCACGGCGCGGACGGGATCAGCCGGCTTCCCGGCATCCCCTCCCTCGCCGGGCAGCAGGCGGGCTTCATCACCGTGCAGATGATCCTGATCCGCGAGGGCATCCGCCAGATCCCGGCCATGCGGCCCTTCGCGCAGCCGCTGTCGGATGCGGAGATCGAAGCGGTGGCCGCGCATTTCGCCGCCCTGCCGCCGGGGCCGCCGCCGGACCGGCGGCCGCGCGACGCGACGCTCGCCGCGGCGGGCGCGGCGCTGATCGGGCCGCGCCACTGCGCCGTCTGCCACCTGCCGGGCATGACCGGCCGCGACCAGGTGCCGCGAGTCGCCGGCCAGCGGGAGGAGGTGCTCGCCCGCGTCCTGGCCGAGTACCGGGACGGGCGGCGGGTCGGTGCCGACCCGCAGATGAACGGCGCCGTGGTCGGGCTCTCCGACGCCGAGATCGCGGCGCTGGCGCACTACCTGGCGCACCGGGAGTGAGCCGCTGGACCCGCCCGGGCCGGGGCCGGGCACGGACCATCTTGAATGCGGGCCCCGGTGCCGCCACACTCTCCCCGCTAGCCACCATCGGAAGGAAGCTGCCATGGCCTGGAAGAAGCCTGTCGTCGTCGAGGTGTCCCTGGCCCTCGAGATCAACGCCTACGCCTGCGCCGAGATCGGCTGAGGCAGCGCGGGCCGGGGCAGCCCGGCCCATGACGGCGCCGCGCGCCCCGCATCGGACGGTCCCGGGCCGGATGGCCCCCGTCGGTGCCGTGGCGGTGCGCCTGCCCGCCGGGTGAGGGCGCCATGCTGCGCGCCATCATCCTCGGCGCGGCGGCGGGGGGTGGCTTCCCGCAGTGGAACTCGGCGGGGCCGGGTTGCCTGCGTGCGCGCGCCCGCGATCCCGCGGCGCGGCCACGAACCCAGGCCTCCATCGCGGTCAGCGCCGATGGTCGGCGCTGGGCCGTGATCAACGCCGCCCCCGATATCGCCGCGCAGATCGCGGCCACCCCCGCCCTGCATCCGGTGCCGGCGCCGGGGCGCATCCGCCATTCCCCGATCGCCGCCGTCGCCCTCACCGGGGCGGAGGTCGACACCATCGCCGGCCTTCTGACGCTGCGGGAGCGCCACGGCTTCGGCCTCTATGCCGGCCCGTCGGTGCTGGCCGTGCTGGCGGAAAATCCGATCTTCACCGTGCTCGACCCCGTGCTGGTGCCGCGCCGCGCCCTGCCGCTCGACCGCCCCCTGGCGCTGGCCGACGGGGCGGGGGCGCCGCTCGGCCTGGTGGTCGAGGCCTTCGCCGTGCCGGGCAAGGTTGCGCTGTTCCAGGAGGCCGCCGGCGCCGATCCGGGCCGCGCCGATGCCGGCGAAACGATCGGCCTGCGCATCGCGGCGGAGGGCGCGCGGGACTCGCTCGTCTTCGTCCCGGGCTGCGCCGCCATGACGCCGGCGCTGCGCGGCCGCCTCGCCGGCGCCGCCTGCCTGCTCTTCGACGGCACGCTGTTCCGCGACGACGAGATGATCGCCGCCGGCGCCGGCGCGAAGACCGGCCTGCGCATGGGCCACATGAGCATGGCCGACAGCATCGAGGCGCTGCGCGACGTGCCGCTCGGCCGGCGCATCTTCATCCACGTCAACAACACCAACCCCGCCCTGCTGGCCGACAGCGCCGAGCGCGCCGCGGTGCGCGCCGCCGGCTGGGAGGTGGCGGAGGACGGCATGGAGATCACCCTGTGACCGAGGACGCCGCCCTGCTGCCGCCGGAGGTGCTGGAGCAGCGCCTCCGCGCCATCGGCGAGGAGCGCTACCACATCCACCACCCCTTCCATCACCTGCTGCATGGCGGGAGGCTCACCCGCGGCCAGGTGCAGGCCTGGGCGCTCAACCGCTACTACTACCAGGCCTCGATTCCGGCGAAGGATGCCTCGCTGGTGGCGCGGCTGCCGACGCCCGAGCTCAGGCGCGAATGGCGCCGGCGCCTGGTGGACCACGATGGCGACGGCGTGCATCCGGGCGGCGTCGAGCGCTGGCTGCGGCTGACCGACGGGCTCGGGCTCGACCGCGACTACGTCACCAGCCTGCGGGGCCTGCTGCCGGGCACGCGCTTCGCGGTCGATGCGTATGTGCGCTTCGTGCGCGAGCGGAGCGTGCTGGAGGCGGTGGCCTCCTCGCTGACCGAGATGTTCTCGCCGAACATCATCTCGCAGCGCGTGTCGGGCATGCTGCGCAACTACGACTTCGTCACCGAGGAGACGCTCGCCTATTTCACCCCGCGCCTGACCCAGGCGCCGCAGGATGTCGCCTTCGCGCTGCACTACGTCAGGACGGTGCCGACGACGCGCGCCGAGCAGGAGCAGGTGCTGGACGCGCTGCGCTTCAAGTGCGACCTGCTCTGGGCGCAGCTCGATGCGCTGCACTTCGCCTATGTCGCGCCGGGCCTGCCCCCGCCCGGCGCCTTCCGCCCGGATGATGAACCCACCCTCAACTCCTCTGGGGCACCCCGGCCGTGATGGCCGAGGCCGCCGTGCCCCGCCTCGCCCGCGGCATGAGGCTGCGCCAGGATGCCGCGCGCGACGACCGCTGGGTGGTGCTGGGGCCGGAGCGGATGTTCGTCCCCGACGCCATCGCGCTGGAGGTGCTGCGCCTGGTCGACGGCACGCGCAGCGTCGCCGCCATCGTCGACGACCTTGCCGCCCGCTTCGACGCGCCGCGCGGCGAGATCCTCGCCGATGTCGCGGCGCTGCTCGAGGACCTGGCGACGAAGGGCGTGGTGACCGCGTGACGATCGAGCCGCCGCTCGCGCTGCTGGCCGAGCTGACGCATCGCTGCCCGCTGCGCTGCCCCTACTGCTCCAACCCCGTGGACCTCACGCGTCCCGGCGCCGAGCTCGACACCGCCACCTGGGCGCGGGTGTTCCGCGAGGCCGCGGCGCTCGGCTGCCTGCAGGTGCATCTCTCGGGCGGCGAGCCGACGGCCCGGCGCGACATCGTCGAGATCACGGCGAGTGCCAGCGCCGCCGGGCTCTACACCAACCTCATCACCGCCGGCGTGCTGCTGGACGCGGGCAAGGTTGCGGCGCTGGCCGAGGCCGGGCTCGACCATGTGCAGCTCTCGGTGCAGGACGCCGACGCCGCCTCGGCCGAGCGCATCGGCGGCCATGCCGGCGGCCATGCGAAGAAGCTCGAGGCGGCGCGTCTGGTCCGCGAGGCCGGGCTGCCACTGACGCTGAACGCCGTGGTGCACCGGCAGAACCTCGACCGGCTGGAGGCGCTCGTCGCCCTCGCCCTCGCGCTCAGCGCCGGCCGGCTCGAGGTCGCGCATGTGCAGTACTACGGCTGGGCCCTGGCCAACCGGGATGCGCTGCTGCCGACGCGGGCACAGCTCGATGCGGCAACGGCGGTGGTGGAGCAGGCGCGGGCGCGCCTCAAGGGCCGGCTCGTGATCGACTACGTCGTGCCGGACTACCACGCCGAGCGGCCCAAGGCCTGCATGGGCGGCTGGGGGCGGCGCTTTCTCGCCGTCTCGCCCGCCGGCCGCGTGCTGCCCTGCCACGCCGCCGAGAGCCTGCCCGGCTTCGACTTCCCGAATGTGCGGCAGACCTCGCTGCGCGCCGCCTGGGAGGAGTCGGAGGCCTTCAACCGCTTCCGCGGCACGGCCTGGATGCCGCCGCCCTGCCGCGGCTGCGCGCGCGCCGAGATCGACTGGGGCGGCTGCCGCTGCCAGGCCTTCGCGCTGACCGGCGACGCCGCCGCGACCGATCCGGCCTGCAGTCTCTCGCCGCACCACCACCTGCTCGGCGGGGCGGTGCGCGAGGCCGCCGTCGCCGGGGCGGGCTTCGCCTATCGCGAGATCGGCCGCCCGCCGGGCGCGCGGGGGTGAGGGGCATGGCAGGGGACGGCATGACGGCGGAGGCGATGCGCCGCGCGGCCCTGGCCGGGGCGCCGCCGCCCGAGGGGCTCGACCTGCCGCTGCGGGCGCTGTGGTGGGCGGCCGGGGGCGACTGGACCCGCGCGCACGAGACGGCGCAGCAGGGCGAGGATGCCGAGGCGGCCTGGGTGCATGCCTGGCTGCACCGCCAGGAGGGCGACCTGTCGAATGCCGACTACTGGTATCGCCGGGCCGGCCGGCGCCGCCCGGAGGCGTCGCTCGAGGCGGAATGGACCGCGATCGCCGAGGCGCTGCTCGCCCGGGCCTGAGGGGCGCCTGGCCCGGCCCGGCACGCCGGGGCGCGGGTCAGATCAGGAAGAACAGGCCGCCGAAGAGCAGCGCGGCGAAGGCGAGGATGTCGGGGTCGGCGGTGCGCATCGTGTCCTCCTTCGATCCTGGATGCCGGGTGCGCCGGCGGTGAGGGGAGGATGCCGGGCCCGCGGCCGGCGCGATGTGCGAAATCGCACAGGCTGCGTGGCCGGTGGGAAGCCGCGGGCCAGGGGCCGCCGAATCGGCGCCGCCCGCCGGGGGCAACGCCTCGCCCGTGGGCGCCGGCGGCAAGGTCCGGCGGGCGCCGGGGCGCCCACGCCTGCCGTTCCGCCGCAAGGCCGGGCCCGCCGGGATCCGTCGCGCGCCAGCGCCGCAGGCCTCAGGCCCGCGGCCCCGGTGCCGGCTGCGGCGGCGCGCCTTGTGCCGCGGGCTCCGTCGCTTCCCCCGCCGCCGCGGCCCGGCGCTCGATCCATTGCCAGGCGACCAGGCCGGGGACGCTGACGACCACCTCGCGCAGCCGCTTCAGCAGCGACATCGCCACCGCTTCCTCGAGCGGCACGCCGAGCGCGACCCCGACCGCGGTGAGCCCCATCTCCTGCGCGCCGAGGCCGCCCGGCACCACGAAGCCCAGGCTGCGCGCCGCCAGCCCCAGGCTCTCGATCACATAGGCCTCGGCGAGGCTCACCGGCGTGCCGAGCAGCGCGAGGATGATCCAGACCTCGAAGGCGCCGAGCGACCAGGCGAGGACATGCCAGGCAACCCCGAGCGCCAGCGGCCCCGGCCCCGCATTCACCGCGGCGAAGCTTGCCAGCAGCGCGCCGAACTTCTCGCCGAGGCCGATCCGCCGCATCAGCCACAGCACCGGCGCCCGCCCCGGCCCGAGCAGGATCGCCAGCCCCGTCGCCGCGCCGAGCGCGATCGGCAGCATCAGCGCCCCGGCCTCGGCCACCGCCAGCAACCCGGGCGCGACCAGCGCCAGCAGCGCGAGCCCCACCAGCAGGAAGGGGGCCTGGGCCACGGCCTCGGTCATCAGGTCGACCGTCGCGCCCGCGGCGACGGCGGCGAAGGGCTGGCGGGTCTGCCGCGCCACCGCGGTGGCGGCCAGCACGCCGCCGCCGATGCCGACCAGCGGCAGCAGCCCGTTCAGCGACTGGCGGATCCAGCGCGCCCGCATCATCAGCAGCAGCCCGGGCCGCGGCGCATGGAACAGCGCCCGCCAGGCCATGGCCATGGCGACGATCTGCACGAGGTGCACCGCGATCGCCGGCGGCAGCGCCGGCAGCGCCCGCAGCACCGCGTCGCCGATGTCGAGCAGCACCAGGCAGGCCGCCGCCATGCCGAGGATCAGCGCCACGGTCAGCAGCAGCGAGACCATCCCGCGCGAGGGCGGCCAGAGCGCGGCCACCCGCAGCCTCATGGCGCGCAAGGCCCGGCGCCGCATCGCCGGGCGCCGGCGCCGGGCGCCCATGGTCCGGCGCGGCGGGCCGCGGGACGACGGGCGCGCGCCACTAGACGCCGAACCGGGCGGCATAGGCGGCGCATTGCGCGCGCACCTCGGCCGCCTCGATCCCGTAGTCCTCAAGGGCGTGCGTCATGCCCGCATAGCCGCCGCGCGGCATGGCTGCGACATGCTGCTCGAGCCGCCGGAGCGCCGCCTCGCCCAGCGCCAGGCCGAAATGGCCGTAGAGCCCGGCGACCGCCGCCACCGGGTCGCGCACGAGATCGGCAAAGCGCAGGTGCAGCACGCGCTCGGGCGGGAAGATCCCCTTGGCGTCGGCGCGCAGCATCGCGGTGGTCGCGTTCACGCATTCCGTCACGACCTGCCGCCCGATCGCCTGGCGGTCCACGACCGAGGCGAAGGGGCGGCGCAGGATCTCGGTCAGCCCGGCGACGGAGGCGAGCACGTCCAGCGGGTCGCGGTGCAGGAAGACGATGCGGGCATCCGGGTAGACCTGCGCCAGCGCCTCCAGCGCGAAGACGTGGTCCGGCGCCTTGAGCACCCAGCGCCGCGGCCCGGCGCCGTCGTTGTGCTGCAGGTGCTGCAGGAAGACGCGGTGGAAGCGATAGGTCGGCAGGTGGTCGGCGCCGCGCAGCCAGCTGCGGAAGCCGGGCACGTGGTGCGTCGTCTCGAAGCGGAAGCTGCGGAAGACGTGCGCGGTGATCTCGGTGCATTCCTGCGGCGAGGTGGCGTCGATCGGATGCACGTCGCGAAAGCGCGGCGCCATGCGGTCGAAGAGGGCGAGCTGGCGCGCGACGGTGGCGATGCGGCGCTCGGGCGTGTCGCGCCGGCCGCGCGGGAGCGGGAAGATGGTCTCCCACGTCGCCGGCACCCGGCTCTCCGGATCCTCGGCCAGCAGCTTGTGCAGGAAGGTGGTGCCGCTGCGCGGCAGGCCGGTGACGATGATCGGCCGCTCGATCGGCGCCTCGAGCAGCGCCGGCTCGCGCGCCTCGCGCGCGCGGAGCGCGGCGAGGGTGGCCAGCATGCGCCGCACCTCGAAGCGCGCGGCGAAGCAGCCGACGAGGTTGAGGCGCGCATGCCGGCCGTAGTCGTCGAGCAGGATGCGCAGCGGCGCATCGCCGCCATGCGGGGCGAGGAGGGCGGCCGCGCCGGTGCGACGGATCAGCGAATCGGGGCGAAGCAGGCGCTCGGCCAGGCTCAGCCGCTCGACGGCCTGCTGCCCGAGGGCGGCGAGGATCCCGCTCACGCGAAGGGTGCCGCGACGCCGGCGCCCTGCGGCCGGGGCGTCGCGTCCCGGGCCACGCGCGCCGGCGGGCCGGGGACGCGGGCGGCGAAAGCCCGAAGGGGCTCCGCCGGGCCTCCTGGTGCCGGAATGGCGGGTGCCGGGGAGGCAGGCCTTCCGCCGCGCGGGGCGGTCGCCGCGAACACAGCCATCGGGAAGCGCGCCTGATCCCTCATGCGGGTGCGTCGCCGGCTGGTCGCCGCGAGCCGGAGCGGGCGTCTTAGGCGCGGGGGTCGGCTCCGTAAAGAGAAGGCTCGGCGCCCCGCGCGCGGCCCGGCAGCCCCGTCCCGCGCCCGCGCGGTCGCGACCGGCATGCGGCGCGCCGCGCCCGCCGCGCGCTTGACGCAGCCGGGGCGGACCGCCAAGGCAGCCGCCCCCGGGCCAGCGCCGCATGTCGACCCACCGCACGATCCCTCCCGAAGCCTTGCCGGATCCGCGGGAGCAGGCGGAGGCGCGGGCCGGCCTCCTCGGCCGTATCGCCGCCGTGCTCGCCGCTGCCAGCGTGCGGCGGCCGGTGCTGGTGCTGCTGCTCTCGGCGGTGCTGGGCCTTGGCGCCTGCTGGGTGCTGGCGACCCGCTTCGCGCTCGACACCGACGCGATCCGCATGTTCCCCGAGGACCTGCCCTGGCGCCAGGCCGAGCGGGCGATCGACGCCGCCTTCCCGCAGCAGGAGGACCTGATCGCCATCGTCGTCGATGGCGCGACCCCCGCTGCGGCCGAGCGCGCCGCCGCCGCCCTCGCCGCCGCGCTGCGCGGCGCGCCCGGGCTGCACGACGTCACCCGCCCCGACGCCGACCCGATCTTCCGCCGCAGCGCGCTGCTCTTCGCCGGGGAGGCGGAGGCGCAGTCGGCGACCGAGCAGATCATCGCCGCCCAGCCCATGCTCGGCACCCTCGCGGCCGATCCCAGCCTGCGCGGGGTCGCGGAGAGCCTGAAGCTGGTCGCCGAGGGGATGGAGAGGGGCGAGGCCGGCGGCGACCCGGGCCAGGTGGCCGAGGCGCTGGCCAGCCTTGCCGCGGCGGCCGAGGCGGCGCCGGGCGGCCACCCCGCGCCGCTCGACTGGGCCCGGCTCTTCACCGGGCGCGCGCCGGAGCCAGCCGCGCTGCGCCGCTTCGTGCTGGCCCGCCCGGCGCTCGACTACACCAACCTGGCCCCGGCCATGGGCGCGATCGCGGCGATCCGCACGGCGGTGGCGGGGCTCGAGCCCGACATCGCCCGTGGCGCGACGGTGCGCCTGACCGGCAACCCGGTGATCCGCGACGAGGAGTTCTCCACCGTCTTCGGCGGCGCGATCTGGGAGAACATCCTCTCCTTCCTCTCGGTGGCGCTGCTGCTCTGGATGGGGCTGCGCTCGGGGCGGCTGATCCTGCCCATGCTCGGCGTGCTGCTGCTCGGCCTGGCGCTGACGGCGGCCTTCGGCGCGCTCTTCGTCGGGCCCTACAACCCGCTCTCCATCGCCTTCGCCGTGCTCTTCGTCGGGCTCGCGGTGGACTTCGCCATCCAGTACTCGGTCTGCCTGCGCGAGCAGCGGCACCGCCTGGCCAGCGAACCGCTGGAGCGGGCGCTGGTCACCGCCGCGGCGGTGGCGGGGCCGGGCATCGGGCTCGCCGCGCTGGCGCTCTGCGCCGGCTTCCTGGCCTTCCTGCCGACCGACTACCGCGGCCTGTCGGAGCTCGGGATCATCGCCTCGGCGGGCATGCTGATCGGCGTGGTGGTCAGCCTGACGACGCTGCCCGCCTGGCTCGTCTTCAGCCGCCCGCAGGAGGAGAGCCAGCCGGTGGGCTATGCGGCGCTGGCGCCGCTCGACCGGCTGCTGACGCGACGGGCGCGCACGGCGGTGGTGCTGACCGGCCTCGTTGCGCTCGGCGCCGCCGCCTTCCTGCCCTTCCTGCGCTTCGACACCAACCCGCTGAACCTGCGCAACCCGACGACCGAGGGCGTCTCCACCTTCCGCGACCTGATGCGCGACGAGGCCACGACGCCGAACATGGTGCAGATCCTCGCCCCCGACCTCGCGGCGGCGCAGGCGCTCGCCGCCCGGCTCGAGGCGGTGCCGGAGGTCTCGGGCACGCGCACCCTGGCCGACTTCGTGCCGCAGGACCAGGCGCCCAAGCTCGCGCTGATCCGCGACGCGGCGGAGCTGCTGGGGCCGACCCTGACGCCGCCCGCGCCCGCGCCCCCGCCCGACGACGCGGCCACGGCGCGCGCGCTGGCCGATGCCGGGGCGGCGCTGCGCC